>NZ_CAMEFJ010000008.1 GCF_945915485.1 uncultured Agrococcus sp. | reverse complement strand
CTACTTCTTGTTACGACGCTGGTGGCGTGTCTTACGAAGACGCTTGCGGTGCTTCTTCTTCGACATGCGCTTGCGGCGCTTCTTTACAACAGAACCCATAGGTTCCTCACCTTCTTAATACTTGCGTGGACGGCTGCGGCCAGTCCGCCGCAAAAAAGTCACTCTCGCAATGTTACAGGCTGTAGCGCTCGAGCGCACATCCAACAGGAGCGCGGGCCAGTCGCACCACGTTACGAGCAGGCACGAGGCGGATGCCGACTACTGCTCCGAGACCCGCCCGCCTCGCGCTTCAGCGCGCGACTCGAGCCGCTATCTAGTGGGAATACCGACCTGAACTGCGCACTGAACCGAAGGGCGCAGATACCGGCATGCGCCAGCCGTCAGCGACCCAGGCGATCCCGTGTCTGCTCTATCGCGTCTTCCGCGCGGCTCCGTGCCTCGTGCACGACCTCGGCCGCACGACGACCGACCGACTCACCGAAGGGCTTGGGGTCGTGCGCGACACGTTCGACGGCATCCTTGGCCTGCGCGGTACGGTTGCGCGCCTGCTCGGCGGCGCTGCGCAACGACCCCGTCACGTCGGCCCACGCGGCGAATGCCGCGGCACCCAAGCCATCGTGCTGGTCGTCGGAGTGCTCGGCGAAGATGAAGGGCATCAACCAGTCGTCGAGTTCATCGAGGGGCTGGACGTCGATCGAGTAGTAGCGATGCTGGCCCTCGTCTCGCACGGTCGCGAGACCGGCTTCGCGCAACACCTTGAGGTGCTTGGACACCGTCGGTTGCGTCACGCCGAGGGCGTCGACGATTTCACTCACGCTGGCTTCCGCGCCGTTGGACCGTCGCTCGAGTAGCACCTCGAGGATCTCGCGCCTTGTGGAGTCTGCGACAACAGAGAAGATGTCTCCCATACCCCTTATCTTTGCAGCATTCACGACCCGGCCGCAGGGAACCCGCTGAACTTCGCCGCCTTACCGGCCGAATCGACGACGCGTGATCGGAGAATTTGTGACAGCATCCCCTTCTCGTAGGCGCAGTGACGGGGCTAGTATCACTATCTGCCGGATCAATCGACCCGACGCTGTGTGATCAGGGAGGCAGGTAGGCACGTGGCCAAGCGCGTCACTCCGGACGAGCGCCGCCCCGGCGTCTTCACGCGGATGCGACAGGGCGTCGACGGGTTCGCGCAGAATTACCCGGCCCGCTTCGCGATCGTGGTCTTCGCAGCGATCAACCTGCTGTTCGCCGTGCTGTTCATGACACCCGTTGCGTCGGCATCCGGCACTGCGACGAACTTCTTCGACGCACTCTTCACCGCGGTCAGTGTCGTGAGCGTCACGGGGCTCACGGTCGTCGACATGGCAGGTCACTGGTCGCCGTTCGGCGACTTCCTGACGCTGTTGGGCGTGCAGGTCGGCGGGATCGGCGTGCTGACGCTGACATCGTTCCTCGGGATGATCGTCGCGCGACGGCTCGGGCTGCGTCAGCGGCTCATGGCAGCGGGCGAGGCGAATCCCGGCAGAATGCGGCGCGGTGCCGTCTCGGAGAGCCAGGCGATCAGGCTCGGCGACATGAGCGCTCTGCTGCGGCTCGTCGTGATCAGCGTGCTGGTGTTCGAAGCCGCGCTCATCCTCCTGCTCCTCCCGCGCCTCCTGCTCGCCGGGAAGCCCTTCGGGGACGCCCTCTACGAGTCGGTCTACTGGTCGTTCATGGCGTTCACGAATTCGGGTTTCACCCCGACGAGCGCCGGGGTGACGGAGTTCGCGACCGATCCGTGGTTCCTGTGCGTTCTGATGCTCGGTGTCTTCGTCGGCTCGTTGGGGTTCCCGGTCTACTTCGTGCTGCTGCGCAACCTCGGCAACCCTCGTTACTGGTCACTGCACGTGAAGCTCACGATTTCGGTTTCGGCGATGCTGCTCTTCGCTGGAGGCGCCGTCTATCTCGCCCTCGAGTTCGGGAACCAGCAGTCCTGGGGAGGAGAGGATGCGGGGCAGCAGGTGCTGCAGGCGATGTTCATGTCGGCGATGACCCGTTCGGGCGGGTTCGCCACGTTCGACCCGTCGCAGCTGCACCAGTCGAGCATGCTCGTGACGAACATGCTGATGTTCGTCGGAGGAGGCTCGGCTTCGACCGCGGGCGGCATCAAGGTCACGACGCTCGCGATGCTGTTCCTCGCCGCGATCGCCGAGGCGCGCGGGCGAGAGCACATGGAAGTCTTCGGCAAGGCGATCCCCGCCGACATCCTTCGCCTCTCGGTCGCGGTCACGCTGTGGAGCGCGACGATCGTCGCCGTCGTCACGATCGTGCTGCTGCAACTGACCGAACAACCGCTGTCGGTCGTGTTGTTCGACGTCATCAGCGCGTTCGCCACGTGCGGTCTGACCGCCGGATTCACGAGTGCCGAGCTGCCTGCCGCAGCGAAGGCCATCCTCGCGCTCACCATGCTGGTCGGTCGCATAGGTGGTGTTACGCTCGCGGCAGCACTTGCCTCGCGGCAACGGCCGCGGTTGTTCAACCGCCCGACAGAAAGGCCCCTCGTTGGTTGACCGGATTCCCCACGACGCCCCCGTCCTGATCGTCGGCCTCGGTCGGTTCGGCGCCGCCACCGCCGGCCAGCTGCAGCGGCTCGGACGCGAGGTGCTCGCGGTCGACACGAACATGGAACTCGTCCAGAAGTGGTCCGAGCGCATAACGCACGCGGTGCAGGCGGATGCCCGTTCGATCGATGCGCTGCAGCAGATCGGCGCCAAGGATTTCCAGATCGCGGTGTGCGCGGTCGGCTCGTCCATCGAGGCGAGCGTGCTCGTGACGGCGAATCTCGTCGACCTCGGAGTGCCGCAGATCTGGGCGAAGGCGCTCAACCAGTCCCACGGCAAGATCCTGTCGCGCATCGGCGCGAATCACGTCATCTATCCGGAGGCGGAGGCAGGGGAACGCGTCGCCCACCTCGTCTCGGGCAGGATGCTCGACTTCATCCAGTTCGACGGCGACTTCGCCATCGTGAAGATGTATCCTCCGAAGCCCATCCGGGGCATAAGCCTGGCAGATTCGAAGGTGAGGTCGAAATTCAACCTCACGGTCGTCGGTGTGAAGAGCCCCGGTGGCGAGTTCACCTACGCGGAGCCGCAGACCGTGGTTTCGAATCACGATCTCATCATCGTCTCGGGCGACCAGCGCGATATCGAACGCTTCGCATCGCTGGGAGGCTGAGCGTGGACGCCGCTTTGCGATGCCCGTGCGGCGCGGGCCTGACGTTCGGCGAGTGCTGCAGGCCGGTTCACGCCGGCGAGCGGGATGCTCCGACGGCCGAGTCGCTCATGCGTTCCCGTTTCACCGCGTTCGCGGTCGGAGACGAGACGTATCTGCTGAGCAGTTGGCATCCGAGCTCCCGGCCGGCAAACGTCGGAATCGAGCCGGGCATCCGCTGGCTGCGACTCGACATCGTTGAAACGGTCGCGGGCGGCCCCTTCGATCGGGATGGCGTCGTCGAGTTCGTAGCGCACTATCGGTCGAGCGAGGGCCCTGGTCGACTGCGCGAGCGCAGCCGCTTCGTGCGGGATCGGGCGTGGCTGTACGTTGGCGGAGAGGTTACTGAGCACGGCGTCCAGCATTGACGGCTACCGTGTCACCGATGGCACGGAACCTCAGCAGCGGGGATCAGGCTCGCGCGGCCGTACATGTTCAGCAAGCGCTCTCGGTGCTCCACGCGACCGGACGTGTGACGCTCGCGGGTAAGCCGGCGATCTGGTCGGGAGGGCTCAGCGCAGCGCTCGTCGCGCTCATCGTGCTCGTTTCGCTACTGATCCCGGGGGTAGTCCTGGTACCGATGATCATCGCCGGCCCGACGAATCTCCCCTTCGGAGCCCTAGCGGGCATGGTGTCGGTTGCGGGAATGCTCATCGTCGCGCTGCTGCTCTTGACGAGAGCTCTGCGCAAACAGCGCCGTTTTCGCGCGACCGAGGTGAGTCCGGTCATCATCCAGGAATCGGGGCTCACGCTTCGAGGCGTCGGGCCCATCCCGTGGGACGACTTCGGGCGGGCCGGGCACCGAATGGTTCCGGCCGAACGCGATAGCGGCTTCGTCAGACGCGCTGTCATGGAGCTTTCACCCTCGGGTTTCGCGAACGTCAACCAACGGCTCCCGCAGGAGCTACGCGCACGACTGTCACCGGTAATCGGGCCGGTATGGAACCGCCACCATCGCTTCATCTACGTACCCGCAGCAGAGGGTCTCCGCCAGGGTGAGGTAATGCAGGTCATCAATGCGGGCAGGCAGATGTTCCGGGGCCCGCATGCGTGACGCGATCTCGCGGTTGCGCACGCACCGTGTGTTCGCGCAACGCGGCTAGCCCGGATGGCAGAATCTACGTATGGGACGCACCGCCGGCAGCTTCGCAGCTTTCGCAAGCGGTGTCTTCGCAGCCAACAGCCTGCCACACCTCCTGACCGCCTTCCGCGGAAGGCGGATGCTCACGCCCTTGGCCGGCAAGGACTCGGGCCCCGGCGCAAACGCGGCCTGGGGGACGATGAACGCGATCGCGAGCGCCGGACTCGCGGTTGCCGCCACACGGAGTCCGGGAACCCGAATGCAGCGCGTCGGCCTGTTCGCCGCCGGTGCAGTCGCTTTCAGCGCCTGGGCGGTGGTGTACGAGAAGTACATCGAGCCACGACGCTAGCCCCACTACTCCGCTGCGAGCTCTTTCGCCCGCGCGATGGCGGCATCCGCAGCCTCGCGGAACACCGCATCCAGCCCCGCACCCTGCAGGACCGCGAGCGCCTGCTCTGTCGTGCCCTTCGGGCTCGTCACCCGTCGGCGCAACTCTGCGGGGTCGACGTCGGATGCGGCAAGCAACTCGCTCGCGCCCCGGAAAGTGCCCTGCACCATCGCTGCCGCTTGACGCTCGTCGAAGCCCAGCTCGAGAGCAACGCGAGTCCACTGCTCGATGAACAGGAACACGTACGCCGGCCCCGACCCGGAGATCGAGGAGAGGGCGTCGATCTGAGACTCGTCGATGACCAGCGCCGTACCAACGGCCCCGAAGATCGTACGGGTGACGTCCACTGCGCCCTCGCCCGCGCCGGTGCCGGCTGCAATGCCCGCAACGCCCAATCCGACATGGCTCGGCGTGTTCGGCATGACACGAACAACGGCGATGTCGTCGCCGACCTCGGCCTCCATGACCGCCGTCGTGATGCCCGCCGCAACCGACACAACGATCGTCCCGGAGCGCAGAGCATCGGAGATCTCACGCAGAAGCTCAACGATCTGGTACGGCTTCACGCCGAGTACTACGACGTCCGCTGCTGCGGCCAGACGTCGATTCGCGTCCGGCTCAGCAGCCAGCGCAACGGCTTCGACGCCGTCGCTCGCGATCTTCGCCGCGGACTCCTCAGAGCGAGTCGTGGCCGAGAGCGACCCGAACTTTTCACGCTGCTGCACGAGACCGGCGAGGATGGCCCCGCTCATCGAACCCGTGCCGAGGAAAGCAATAGATGGCGTATCTGAGACATTCATAACCCCCAGCGTATTCCTCCCGCGTAGACTCGTAAGCGTGAGCGCGTCACACGGAACGAAATCGGTCATCGCCGCGTTTTTTGCGAACCTGTCAATCGCGGTGATGAAGTTCATCGCGTGGGCTTTCTCCGGCTCTTCAGCAATGCTTGCCGAGGCCATCCACTCGGTCGCAGACGCCGGGAATCAGCTCTTGCTGCTGCTCGGCGGCCGCCTGGCGAAGAAGAAGGCGGATCGCGAGCATCCCTTCGGCTACGGACGCGAGCGTTACATCTGGGCGTTCATCGTCGCGCTGGTGCTGTTCTCGGTCGGTGGCCTCTTCTCGATCTACGAGGGCGTCAACAAGCTGCAGAACCCGCACGAGCTGACACTGTGGTGGATTCCGATGCTGGTGCTGACCGGCGCGATCATCGCCGAGTCGTTCTCGCTGCGCACCGCCATCAAGGAGTCGAACCAGGTTCGTGGGGGTGCCGGCTGGATCTCCTTCATCCGCAAATCGAAGTCGCCGGAGCTGCCGGTCATCCTGCTCGAGGACATCGCCGCGCTACTCGGTCTCGTGTTCGCGTTTGTCGGCGTCGGTCTGACGGCGCTCACCGGGAACCCCGTGTTCGATGCCGTCGCGACGCTCGTCATCGGGGCCCTGCTCGTCGTCGTGGCGATCGTTCTGGCGATCGAGATGAAGTCGCTGCTGATCGGCGAGGGCGCGACCGAGGACGACTGGATCAAGATCCGCGACATCATCAATGAGAACGAGCGGGTCGAGGGCCTCATCCACATGAAGACCCTGTATCTGGGGCCGGAGGAGCTCATGATCGCGGCGAAGGTGGCGTTCCCTCCCACCTACACGACACAGGACATCGCGCGCGCGATCAACGATCTCGAAGGGCATATCCGACGGAACGTCGCGGATGCCAGAGTCATCTACATCGAGCCCGACATCATGATCGACGACCCCGGGGTCGAACTTTCAACCGATGTCGTCGTGATCCAGTCGGGTAACTAACCGACTTCACGGCGGCATCGCCGTCAGCTGATTTCGGCTCGGTTGTAAAGGGCGAGTGCGGAACGCTCGATGCTCTGCATGTGGCACCGGGGCGAGCATCCGGCATTTCCGGCTTCAATACACCTTTGTCGAGCCAGTTACCCTTGTTATATGGATGTTTTGCACTTGATTCTGCTCGTCGCCCACTTCATCGGTCTCGCTCTTCTCGTCGGAACATTCCTGGCGAATCTTCGCCGTAACGAGAACTGGAACTTCCCCGTCATGGTGATCGGTGGTGCAATTCAGCTCATCTCCGG
The DNA here is from genome assembly GCF_945915485.1 of uncultured Agrococcus sp. Classification (GTDB taxonomy): domain Bacteria; phylum Actinomycetota; class Actinomycetes; order Actinomycetales; family Microbacteriaceae; genus Agrococcus. The sequence goes on along the minus strand of NZ_CAMEFJ010000008.1, from coordinate 55,774 downwards.
CATCGGCATGTACGGCCTGTTGATGGGGATGGGCGCCGACCCCAACCACATGAAGCTCGGCATCAAGAGCCTGGTGGCACTGCTCGCATTCGTCGGCGCACTGATCGGTCTGCTTCAGCAGCGTAAGCTCAAGGCGGCCGGTGAGAACCAGCGCCCTGCCAAGAAGTTCTTCCACATGGCCGGTGGCTTCGCAACCATCAACGTGCTGATCGCGGTGCTCTGGCAGTAAACGACGACAACGCTAAGCGGCCCTTGCCATCCTCGGATGTGCAAGGGCCGCTGCTGTTCGGTGCGTCACCGCGCACCGAGGCGGGTCAGCTCTTCACGTCAGTAGCACCGGTGTCACCGGGCTTGCCGACGGCGACCAGCGTGCCGGTCTCAGTGAACTCTTCCTCGATCTCCCCGTTCGGCTTGTAGGTGGCCAGGCTTACGACGACGGCCGTGAGCATCGCGAGGATGAACGCGGGCAGGAGTCCGTAGAGGCTGAAGATGACCGGGCCGTCCTCGATCTTAGCGAGGGCATCCCAGACGAACACGGTCACCGAACCCATGACCATCGCCGCCAGTGCGCCCCAGTTGGTGAGCTTGCGCCAGAAGAGGCTCAGCAGGATGATCGGGCCGAAGGATGCGCCGAAGCCCGCCCACGCGAAGCTCACGAGCCCGAGGATCGTGTCGTTCGGGTTGATGGCCAGCAGCGCCGCGATGAGCGCGACACCCAGGACACAGAGGCGACCCAGCAGCACCAACTGCTTCTCGGACGGCGGGTTCTTCTTCAAACCCCGGTAGACATCCTCGACCAGTGCCGACGAGCAGACGATGAGCTGGCTCGAGAACGTGCTCATGATCGCGGCCAGTACGGCAGCGAGTACGAGGCCCGCGATCAGCGGATGCAGCAGCGCCTGCGACATCATCAGCACGATCGTCTCCGGGTCACCGAGGTCGATGTTGTTCTGCGAGACGTAGGCGATACCGATAAGGCCGGCGATCACTGCACCGATGAGGGAAACGATCTGCCAGGAGATGCCGATGCGACGGGCCGCCTTGGCGTCGTGCGGAGAACGCATCGCCATGAAGCGCACGACGATGTGCGGCTGCCCGAAATACCCGAGCCCCCACGCGAGACCGGAGAGCACACCGATGATCGTGGCGCTCGTCAAGCCCGTTCCGCCGAAGACATCGAAGTGGCTGGGTTCGAGCTGGCGTACGAGCGCGGTCGCCTCTGCCGGGCCCCCGACCGCGATAACCGCGGCGACGGGCACGATGATCAATGCGATCAGCATCATGATGCCCTGCGCGACGTCGGTCATCGACGAACCGAGGAATCCGCCGAAGAGGGTGTACGTGAGGGTCACGACCGTGACGATGATCATGCCGATGATGTAGGTCGAGTCGAAGGCGCTCTCGAAGAAGACACCGCCTGCCACCATGCCCGACGAAACGTACAGCGTGAAGAACACGAGGATGATCACGCTGGAGACGATGCGCAGGAGACGCGACTTGTCGCGGAGCCTGTTCTCGAAGTAACTGGGCAGCGTGATCGAGTTCTTCGACACCTGCGTATAAGCGCGCAGACGAGGCGCGACGAGCTTCCAGTTGAGATATGCGCCGAGCGTCAGCCCGACCGCAATCCAGCCTTCGATGAGACCGGCGACGTAGATGGCGCCCGGGAGGCCCATGATCAGCCAACCGGACATATCCGATGCTCCGGCGCTCAGCGCCGCGACCCACGGGGGTAGCCCTCGACCGGCGATCATATAGCCTTCATGGCCGCTGGTCTTCTTGTACGCGCGATAACCGATAAAGATCATGCCCGCGAAGTACACGCCCAGGGCGATGTACAGGAATGCCTGGTCCATTGTCTTCCTTCTTCAATATTCGATTGCAGGTCGCCATTGACCTCTGCTGTGTGCACTCACCCTGTCACTTCTCAGTTTCGATATCCACCGCATTTACGGGTTTCGGGAAGTTTCGCTATGGAATTGTTATGTTCTGCGTCCAGCGAAGAACGCACGCAATTGCTCAGCGCATTCCTGCTCGAGCACTCCCCCCACGACTTCTACCCGGTGAGGCAATCTTCTATCGCGAAGCAGGTCGACAACGGAGCCAGCAGCACCGGCCTTGTCATCCCACGCCCCGAACACGACGCGACGCAGTCGCGACTGCGCTATCGCCCCCGCGCACATAGGGCAGGGTTCGAGCGTCACGACCAGGGTGCAGCCATCGAGATGCCAGTCTTCGCGCATCCGTGCCGCGCCTCTCATCGCGACGAGTTCTGCGTGCCCCGCTGGGTCGTTGTGCAGTTCTCGGACGTTCGCTCCCGATGCGATTTCCTTGCCGGCAGCATCCAGCAGCACTGCGCCCACTGGCACATCCTGCGGCTCGCGTTCCGATGCGAGGCGCGCGAGATCCATAGCGCGGCGCATGTGCGCTTCGTACGCGGGATCGACTCGCATGCTCTGGTCTTTCTTCCTTCGGCTCGGTAGCGGCCGGACGTTCATCTCGTGCACTCGACTCTACTGAGAGCTCGAGCCGACCGGACGTTGTCACGAAGGTGTTCCGCACCACGGGTTGACGCTCGACGGCGCCATCCGGACGATCGAAACAACGATAGGAAGGATGGGCTTCGATCCGATGGATCGGATCCATGAGTTTCGACGCTCGACGGAAGACTCTCGGGTGGAGCGACCTCGTTGCAGTTACCGTGAACGGCCTCACTTCGAGTTCCGCACGGAGGAAGACAGCACCCTTGACGCGACTTCTAAGCCGGCAGAGCGATGAAATGACGTCTGGTTTCTGGCACGGCGAAGCGTGAAATCCGTCAGTGGCTTCGATTCCGGGAACAGCGGAGCTGCATCCGCCTACGACAATGCAACGCGCGGGCTACACAGCGGCCACGGCCGCCGGTTGATGCGAGCTCGTATTCTGTGTCGTGGTTCCACGGTTCGGGCTCGCGAAAGCCGGACCGCGTTCGCACGTTCCGCCATTGGACAGACCCGCGTCCGGTCGCGCGCGGTAAATTGAACGTATGCGAGTCCATGTAGCCGACCATCCGCTCATTACGCACAAGCTCACGGTGCTACGGGACGAGCGAACGCCTTCGCCGACCTTCCGCGCTCTCGTGTCCGAACTTATGACACTGCTGGCATACGAAGCGACCCGGGAGGTCAGGGTCGCCCCGAAAGAGATCAACACGCCAGTCACCGCGACGACAGGGGTCGCGATCGCAAAGCCGCGCCCGCTCGTCGTGCCGATTCTGCGCGCGGGCCTCGGGATGCTCGACGGGATGACCGCGCTGGTGCCGACAGCAGAGGTGGGGTTCCTCGGCATGGCCCGCAATGAGGAGACGCTTGAACCGTACACCTATGCAGAGCGCCTCCCCGATGATCTGCGCGACCGGCAGTGCTTCGTGCTCGACCCGATGCTCGCGACCGGTGGCTCGCTCGCCGCAGCTGTGCAGTACCTGTTCGACCGCGGCGCAGTCGATGTCACGGCGGTGTGCATTCTCGGAACACCGGAGGGCGTCGAGCGCATGGATCGCGATTTCGGTGCTAACGACAATCTCAAGATCGTGCTCGGGGCACTCGACGAACGACTCGACGAACGCGGGTTCATCGTGCCCGGCCTCGGGGATGCCGGCGACAGGTTGTACGGCACGGCAGAGTAGCGCGGTGCGTCAATGGTGGGGTCCCTTTCGGGACGCCACTCGCATCGCAGTGCCGAGGCCGTCCCGGCCGAGGAGTGGCGCTGCCGCACCGAGATAAGGCGCTACTCACAAAACACATCGAAACACGGCAATTTTCGCCATTTTTACAGCACAACGCCGCATCTCAATGTCCGCGGCTGCCGGTCGCGAGGTGAGCGCGGCATCCCGAACAGACGCAACCCCTCGGGCACGGCCGACCACCCCGGCATCCTGGCACGGCACAGCAGGCCCGTCTGAGACACCGAGAAGCGGCGCTATTCGCAAAACGCACCGAAACGCGGCGATATTTGCCGCTTCTCCAGCACAACGCCGCATCTCAATGTCCACGCCGGGCGGGATGCGTGGACGCTGCACCCGGCTCCGGCTCGCCACGAGCTGACGCCGCCTGACCGGGGTATGCCCAGCATGGCGGCGAATGCCCGACACGCTCTTCCGCTCAAGAACTTGACTCGGCTGTGAGAGCTGCCATATCTTGTTCGACATGACGAACATCAAGCAGCCCGCGACCGCTTCCGTCGCCAAGGGACTTACCGGCATGATGATGCCGATGTTCGCCATGTGCCGAATGTGCATGTAGTCATCCCCATCGACCACTACATGCAACCGGCGGATCTCCGCCGGTTTTCTATTTCTCAAGAAGACTCATTTGGCAGTTGCCGTTGAGCGCAGCTCCGGCACACTCTGGAAGGCAAACCCATGGCTATCGCCCTTACCGACATTCGACCGCACATCACCGACGCCCCCGCGGCACCGCAGCCGACGGCTCCGACTCGTTCGCACATCCGCGCTGTCCCCGCGCAGCCCGAAGCACGCGGGTTCGTGCTCTACGTTGGCCTCGGAGAAGACAGCCAGGAGCAGGACGGCATCGACCTCGCCACCCTGGTGCGCGAGCTGCGTGAACTCACCGACCGACTTTCACCATCGGCGCAGACGCACGCCGCAGTTGCGCTCGCGCCTGCCGAAGCCGGCGGGCGGGACATCGACGTGGTTCGACGTGCACTGCAGGACCCTTCCCTGCGCACGCCAGAACCGGAAGACGAGCCCGAGGCCGATCTCGGGGTCACGATCGACTTCGGGCGCAATCGCGTCGCGATCGATGGCGAGCAGACAACACTCACCTACAAGGAGTTCGAGCTGCTGCAGTCCATCGTGCTGCGCACGGGACGCGCGGTCGAGCGGCAGGAGCTGATCGACATCGTTTGGAAGGACGGGGATGACGCCGAGCGCCCCAACGCGCGGACCGTCGACGTCCACATCCGTCGTCTGCGTGCGAAGCTCGGCGATTATGCAGACATCATCCGCACGGTCCGCGGGTCTGGCTACCGATACGACGGCCGCTCGGATGTGCGGATCGTCTCGAGCCTCACTCGCAGCCCAGACATCGTCTAGCAGCGCTCCGAACGTCTAATAGCTGGCTCATAGCGTTCGTCAGGCTGATTCCAGGCTTGAGTTCCTAATCTTTAACCACGTTGAAAGTTGTGCTGTGGCTTTCAACGAAAGCTGACTTCTGAGAATCAGCTTGGTGCAAGGGACAGAAAATGCCCCCGGGCTCTCCGGGGGCATTTTCGCGTCCCTTGCACCTTGGGCAAGCGCGTTTGCGTCCCAAGCGGCCGCATCGCGGTCGCCGCAAACGCGCCGAGGGGCCGAAAGGCACCGAGGAGAAAACCCCCGGCAATCTGCCGGGGGTTTTTCGCGTCCCGCAGCACCTTGGGCAAGCGTCCGCGCGTCCAAGGTGATCGCATGCGATCACCGCGCGGGCGCCGAGGCACCCCGAAGCGGTACCGAGGAGAAAATGCCCGGCAATCTGCCGGGGGTACTTCGCGTCCCGCAGCACCTTGGGGCAAGCGCGACGACACCTTTCTTCTTGCCCGTTGCTTTCGTAGGCTGGCACTTATGAGGGTGCTTCGCGTGTTGGCGGCTGCCGCTCTCACGCTTGCGGTTCTGACTGCCGGTTTTTCCGGGAGTGGGACATTAGCCGACGATCGGCCCTCGACTCTTCCTGACGACTCATTGGGCCTGGCTGCTACGGATTACCGGTTCACTCCCCTACTGCACGAAGAAGGCCGTGATTTGTGGCAGGCGGGTGAGCTGACTCTTGAGATGTCGCTGACGCGCCCTGCGCCCGGCGAAACCAGTTCGATGACCGGCTGCTACGTGGTCAATATTCCGGATCACGACGTCTGCATCGACATCGAGATCTCCGTTGGCGGCATCGAGATGGTGGCTGATCGAGATTGCTTTTATACGGAGTCTCCCGTCTCCCGCAGTGAGGAATCCATTGACATCGTGATTACCTGTAGCCAGCTCAGACCCTAATAGTCGACGCATAGAAAGTACAAGGGTCATTCCATAGGGGGCGTCCGTATTGTGAGTCACACGTTGAAAGTTTTGCTGTGACTCTCAACGGAAAGCTGACTTCTGTGAATCAGCTTGGTGCAAGGGACAGAAAAGGCCCCGGTGTTCTACCGGGGCCTTTTCGCGTCCCGCAGCACCTTGGGGCAAGCGCGGGCTTATAGGACAAAACGTATGGATAGCGCGCTCAGCTCCTAAGCAATCGCACTGCGATTGCGTCGAGTGCGCCGAGGCACCGCGAAGCGGTACCGAGGAGAAAACCCCCGGCTATCTGCCGGGGGTTTTTCGCGTCCCGCAGCACCTTGGGCAAACGTCCGCGCGTCAACTTCTCGGTCGCCTGGCGACGAGAGCGCCTCCTCACGGCGTGTCGCCGCCCAGCGACCGAGAAGTTGGCAGGAAAGCTCGCGCGGGCGAGGGATAACCAGCAGTGGGGGCGAAAAGCAGTGGCGTGATGGCAAAGACGCCGCTGCCCGCGTTGAACGAGCGAGGGTCGTCAGTGCTTGAAGTACACGAAGAGGCGCCCGAAGTTCTTGCTGTCCTTTTCGACGCGGTGGTACCGCGCTTTGATGTCCTTGCGGTCAAGGAATCGCAAGACACGTTTTTTGAGCTGACCACTCCCCTTACCCGGAATGATCTCGACCGTCTTCACGCGTTTGTGTTCCGCCTCATCCATAATGTCGTTCAGTGCACGGTCGATGTCGGTGCCCCTGTTGTAGATGTCGTGCAGGTCGAGTTTCAGCTTCATCGGTGTCCCTCATGTTGTCGGCACTTCCAGCGTCTCATGATCCCGTGATGAGCGCTGAAAAATGCAGCAGAGCGAGGGGCCGGATGGAATATCCACTTCGAGGCGCGCTGCAGCGCACCTTTCAGCGTCTATCGCAGGTGCGCGCTAAAGAAGTCGAACGCGCCGCCCTTGAATGTGCGGCTCGTGATCGCATTGAGGTGATTGCGGCCCGGGATCGGCGCGAACCGCGCATCCGGCGCCATCGACACGATCGACTCCGTGTCGTCAGCGCGGTCGTCCTTGTCGCCGCTCATCAGCAGCATCGGCACAGCGGGGGGATCCTCGGCCGGTCTGAAGGGCGCACGGGAGACTCCGAAAACAACGTCGAGCAGCACCTGCGGGTTCGCCTCGGGGAAGATCGTCGCCAATTGCACGACGAATGCCGTGGGCCCGGTGGCTTCCAGACGACCGGCTAGGGCCTCCACCGCCATATCCCGGTCGATGCCTTCGAACGGGTCCGAAGCGGGTAGTCCCCCAAGCACGAGGGAGGAGAACACTTCGGGATGCGCGCCCGCGTACCGGTAGGCGAGGCGAGAGCCCATCGAGTAACCGAGGCAGCCGAGCAGAGCATCCGGTTCCGAGTCGAGCGACCGAATCACCGCGTCCACGTCTTCGAAGAACCGGGCGACGTCGTAGGCGTCCTCGCCCGTGGGCTTGACGCTTTCGCCGTGACCGCGGAGATCCATGCCGATGCCGCGGAATCCGGCCTCGGTCAACGCGCGGTCCCAGCCTGCATCGACCCAGTTGCGCTGCGTGCTCGAGGCGAAACCGTGCAGGAGCAGCACTGCGGGGCCGGATGCGTCGCCGAGTTCGTGGACGGCGATCTCCGTGCCGTCTGCGCTTGCGACGTGCCGCATCAGTTCTTCTTCGACAGGCGTACCCGTCGTTCTTTCTTCTGCTCCTGCGGCACGGTGCCGACGATGCCGGCTTCGTCATCCGACACTTCGAATGTGATCAACGGGTCGCCGACGTTGACGGTGTCGCCGTCTTCGCCGTGCAGCGTTTTCACGGTGCCTGCGATCGGGCTCGGCAGCTCGATCGCAGACTTCGTGGTTTCGACCTCGACGATCGGGGTGTTGCGCTCGACCCACTGACCGGGCTCCACGAGCCACTCGAGAATCGTCGCGTCGATGAGCCCCTCACCGAGATCGGGAAGCGGAAAAGAACGCTCAGCCATTAGTACTCCAAACTGCGTTGCACACCGAACAGGATGCGGTCGATGCCGGGGATGTATTCGTCTTCGAGATCTCCTGCGGGCGTGGGTACATCGTAACCCGTGACCCGCTCGACAGGGGCCTGCATCCGGCCCCAGAGGCGCTCGGTCAGCAGCTGCCCGATCTCGGCGCCCAGGCCGGCGGTGCGCGGTGCCTCGTGCACGACCACGGCCCGACCGGTCTTCGCGACCGAGGCGACGAGACCTTCCTCGTCGAGCGGCTTGAGCCAGCGCGCGTCGATCACCTCGATCGATACCTCGTCTTCCGCTGCAAGCTCGGCGACTTCGACAGCCTTGGCGACCATTGCGCCCCAGGTGATGATCGTGAGGTCTTCGCCTTCGTGCGCCACGAGCGATCCTGCGAGATCACCGGGGTTGTCGAAGTCGACATCGCCGCGGTTCCAGTAGCGCGACTTCGGCTCCATGAACATGACCGGGTCGGGCATCTCGTGCGCCTTGCGGAGCAGGTGATACGCCTGGTGGGGGTTCGAGGGCGAAACGACCTTCAGCCCGGGAACGTGCGCAAGCGTCGACTCGATCGATTCGCCGTGCAGCTCGGGAGCGCGGATGCCGCCGTAGCTCGGGATGCGCAGCACCATCTGCATCGGCATCGTGCCGCGAGTGCGATAGTTCGTGCGGGCGATCTGGCTGATGAGCTGGTTCATCGCGGGATACGCGAACCCGTCGAACTGCACCTCGGGGATTGGCCGATAACCCGCCATGGCGAGCCCTGCCGCCATGCCCAGGATGCCCGACTCGGCAAGCGGAGTGTCGATGACGCGCTCCGCGCCGAACTCGGCCTGCAGCCCGTCGGTGACGCGGAAGACGCCGCCGAGTTTGCCGACGTCTTCGCCGAAGACGAGCGATTTCGGGTCTGATGCGAGGATGTCGCGCATCGCACGATTCAGCGCCTGCTGCGTCGAGAGGCTCTGCGCGGTCGGCACTGCGCCCTGCGGTACCAGCGTCTCAGTCACGGTCGGTCTCCTCTCGCCACTGCTGCTGTTGCGCAGCGATCTGCGGTGTCTTCTCCTGGAAGACGAAGTCGAACATCTCATCGCCGTGCACATATCGCGGCCTGGTCATGCCCTCGCGCACTGCCGCGACCGCCTCCTCGGCGTCTGCCGTAGCCCGCTGCCACCACGAGTCGTCGGCGATCGCATCCTTGACTCGATCGACCGGGTCGGGGCCGAGCATCCGCTCCTCTTCGAGCGTGCGATATCGGCTCGGGTCGTCGCTCGTCGCGTGCGGTCCGCGGCGATAGGTGAAGGCCTCGATCACGACGGGGCCGTGCTCGCGCGCATAGTCGAGTGCGACCCGCGTCGCCTCGAACACTTCTGCGACATCATCGCCATCGATCTTGATCGACGGCATCGCATAGCCTGCGGCGCGGTCGGCGATGCTGCCTCCCGCGACCTGCAGGTGCAGCGGAGTCGACAGCGACCACTGATTGTTCTGCACGAAGAACACGACCGGCGCCTCCATCACGGATGCGAAGTTGAACGCCTCGTGCACGTCACCCTGGCTGGATGCGCCGTCACCGAAGTACGCGAGTGCCGCGCCGCCCGAGCCCTCGAGCTTCTGCGCGTACGCCCATCCCATCGCCTGAATGCCCGTGGAACCGACAACGGCCTGCAGCGGTGTGTGCCGCGCTTCGTTGGGGTCGGCGAATCCGCCGTTCCAGAGCGCGAGATGGCTGCCCATGTAGTCGGTGAGGTCACTCTCGAGCGCCGCGATGACGCCGTGGTCGCGGTAGGTGATGAACGCCATGTCACGCGTCTTGTCGAGCGCGAACGCACTCCCGACCTGCGCGGCCTCCTGACCGAACGCGGGCGGGAACGCCGGCAGGATGCCCTGTCGCTGCCAGCGGACGGCCTCGACATCGAGGGTGCGCGAGACGAGCATGTGCCGGGCGAGCGCTCTCAGAGTGTCGGCAGGCGTTTCGATCGGGATCTGCGGCGGCCAGAGGTGCTCCGGCGCCGGCGACGCAATCGGTGGGACGGTCACGAAAGGGCTCCTCACTGCATTGGTAACTCGTCCACGGTACGGTCGCCACTCGTCGGACACAAGCTGCGATGAATATGGCATACAGTTTGTGCAACTTGTCTACAGATCTCCCGCGATTGCTAGTCATATTGATAACCTGAAGTCATCATGATTGAAGACAGAGAAGATCGAATCGGCGCGTGCGCGCCCGATTGCAGCAGTATCTTCGAGCGTTAGCTGTGCACGGGTCGTACGGCGCGACTCGTCCACCACCGACGCTTGCGTTTTCGCAACATCAGAACGTGAGGAGACACGGGATGCGCATCGACAGCATCGACGCCAGCATCGTTCAGCTGTTCAGCGATGAACCACGGATAGGCGTGCTCGAAGCGAGCCGTCGGCTCGGACTCGCTCGAGCGACCGTCCAGTCGAGGCTCGACAAGCTCGTCGCGGGAGGCGCGATAGCGTCCTTCGCGCCACGGTTGAACACCGCGGAGTTCGGCTACCCGGTTTCGGCCTTCGTCTCGGTGAGGGTAGAGCAGCGCGCCGGTCATACGCAGCTCGGCGACTTCCTCGCGGCCATCCCCGAAGTAACCGAAGTTCACACGGTGTCGGGCGATTTCGACATCCTCTGCCGCGTTGTCGCGACCTCGAACGCGGACCTCCAGCGCGTCCTCGACCGCATCAGCGAGCATCCCACTCCTGTGCGAACATCCTCGTCAATCGTGCTGACTACGCACTTCGAGCAACGCACACTGCCGGCGTTCGCAGCAGCTGCCGAACGAACACCGTGAGCGGGCTCGCCCGAAATGCTGGAGAATCGACGATCGTGACCGAAGTGCTGACGGATTTCCAGATCCCCAGCACATTCCAGCATTTCGGCACGCCTCGCAGCCTGCGGCACAATGGCAGGAGTGCCTATCGAAGGAGATCGACGGATGACCGAAACCGCACCGCCCAGCACGATGACGGAGGCCGTGCTTGAAGCACTCGCCGAAGGGCTCAGCGAAGGAGCGCTCTCGAACGACAGTGCCGAGCTGAGTGCTGCGAGGGCAGACCGGTCGGGCAAAATCGCGGACGGCATGCCCATCGCAGTTGTTCACGCGCAGTCGGTCGAGGACGTGCAGCACGTCATGCGCGTCGCACACGCTCACGGCATCCCTGTGGTCCCGCGAGGAGCAGGAACGGGGCTTGCCGGCGCCGCCATCGCGGGAAGCAACAGCATCAGCCTCTCGCTGCTGCGCATGAACCGCATGCTAGAAGTGAACGCCGCTGACCAACTCGCAGTAGTGGAACCGGGCATCTTGAACGCTACCCTCAACGAGCAACTCGAGCCGCACGGGTTCTGGTGGGCCCCAGACCCCGCCAGCCGCGCGATCTCGACCGTGGGCGGCAATATTGCGACGAACGCCGGCGGCCTACTGTGCGCGAAGTACGGCGTCACGCGAGAGGCGGTGCTCGGGCTCGATGTCGTACTGCCGAACGGAGAACTGCTGCACCTCGGGCACCGCACCGTCAAGGGCGTCACGGGCTACGATCTCGCTGCACTCATGATCGGTTCGGAGGGGACACTGGGCGTGGTCGTCGGCGCAACGCTGAAACTGCGGCCGCTCGTGCCAGGCGAACTCTGGACGATCGGGGCGGAGTTCCCGGATGAGCAGGCTGCCGCGGAAGCGTGCGCTGCTGTGACCGCCGCACGCATCCGACCGGCGGTTATGGAACTCATCGGATCCGTCGGGATTCAGTTGCTCGCTTCGTATACTCGCACGACACTGCAGGGCGCATTCGTGTTGCTGCAGACCGATGACAATGACGGCGAACAGACGGCGAAGGCGGCCGCCGAGGTCCTCGAACGGTTCGGCGCCAAGGTCGAGCTCACGAACGATCTCGAACGGTCAGCGCACCTCGCGGAAGCTCGGCGACAGATGATGCCGGCGATGGAAGCCGCCGGCAATGTACTGGTCGAGGACGTCGCGGTGCCCCGCTCGCGCATGGCCGAGATGTTCGCGTTCTGCAACGACGTCGGCCAGCGATACGGGGTGACGGTGTCGACCGTGGCGCACGCGGGCGACGGCAACCTGCATCCCGCTTTCGTCTTCGACGAGGCTGAACCGACGGAAGCCGTCTGGCGGGCCGCCGACGAGATCTTCACGAAGGCGATCGACCTCGGCGGTACACTCACGGGCGAGCACGGCGTCGGCACGCTGAAGAGCCGCTGGTTGCGCGACGAACTCGGGGATGCGCAATACGAGTTGCAGCGCCGCATCAAGGCCGCCTTCGACCCGGCGGGCATCATGAACCCCGGCAAGGTGTTCGGGGAGTAGGCGAGGGTAGCGGAGCCGGCGACCCGGTCGGGGCCGAGTCGGGATTCGCTCGCTACAATGGACTGCGCGCACCAACAGGGTCGACCCCGGCACGGGCATGTGGACGAGCAGCTACGAAGGCTGGGGCATCGACCGCCTCCGCGTTCGCGGATCGGGCGACTCGGGCTTCTGCATCCAGTGGTGGAGCCGACTGGGCGCCCTGTAACGACCCTGCCACGTGACACGAACTTCGATTCGGGTGGCAGCCGAATGCCTGCACGAAGCGAAAACAGCAGGCGCTCAGTGCGGCCCCCCTTGCCGCAGGGATGTTCCGGCGGTGCCGCTACAGCGCGGTCAGCAGTACGACAAGCGTCACGATCGCCTGCCAAAAGTCGGTCTGAGCCAGTGGAGAACCCATAAACGTACCCCAGAAGACCGGCACGTACGCCGCGACGATCAGCGACATCACGACAATAAGCCCGAGCAGCCAGAACGGCCGGCGTCCTCTGGGTCGAGACTCGTCACTGATCGACTCGAGGGCGTCGAGCAGCTCATCGTCACCGGGTGACTCCTCCAACGCCAGATCGGACATCAGTCGATGAGGGATGCCGGCGTGAAGGTCACGGGAAACGGTGCGGCAGGGAGGTCGGCAACGTCCGCACGCGTGAACTCCCGTCCGTGCGGCAGAAAGCTCGGTGCCTGCGTGGTCATGACAGTCATCGTAGCCGCTCCCTTCGTTCACGGCGCCCATCCAGCCGAAGCTGCGCTCCGCGGTGGGGCCAGAAACGAATTCGTGGATACCTTCGAGCCTCACACCACGCGTTCACCGCGCTGCCACACGGCGCTCGTCAGCGGAACTCCCGGACGATAGGCCAGATGTGTGACCGACGGCGCATCGAGTAGCTGCAGGTCTGCACGGGCGCCGACGGATACGCGCCCGAGGTCCGGGCGGCCGAGCGCGATAGCCCCGCCGAGCGTCGCCGCTCGCACGGCCTCCTCGATCGTCAGCCGCATCTGCAGCACCGCCGTCGCGACGCAGAACGCCATCGACGTCGTATACGACGTGCCCGGGTTCGCGTTCGACGCGATCGCCACGACCGCCCCCGCGTCCACGAGGTCGCGAGCGGGCGCCAAGGGCATCCGCGTCGAAAGATCGCACGCGGGCAGCACCGTCGCGACCGTGCCGCGAGCGCCACCCGACCACGAATCGGCGAGCATCCCGATCTCGGCAGCGTCGAGGAAGGCCACGTGATCGACGCTCAGCGCACCGTGCTCGACAGCGAGACGCGCACCCGGCCCGGGCCCCAGCTGATTGCCGTGCACCCGTAGACCCAGTCCCTTCGACTGCCCGGCGCGCAGAACAGCGCGGCTCTGCTCCTCATCGAAGGCGCCGTGTTCGCAGAAGACGTCGACGGCGTCGACGAGCGGCGCGACAGCATCCAGCATCGGACCCGTAGCGAGTGCGAGATACTCGTTCGCATCCGCTCCCGCGGGCACGAGATGCGCTCCGAGAAAGGTCACCGCCTCCGCCCGCGAGCGAGCAACTCGCGCCGAGCGCACTTCGTCATCAACGGTCAGACCGTAGCCGGTCTTCGTCTCAAATGCAGTGGTGCCGCCGCGCAGTGCTTCAGCCGCGAGCCGGTCAAGGTTGGCCAGAAGCTCCTCATCGCTCGCGGCACGCGTCGCCTCGACGGTGACGTTGATACCGCCGGCAGCGTATGCCTCGCCCGCCATACGCGCTTCGAACTCCTCAGTGCGATCGCCGGCGAAGACCATGTGCGTGTGGCTGTCGACCCAGCCCGGCAGCACCGCACGCCCTTCTGCGTCGACGCGCTCATCCGCATCCGGAGCCTCGGATGCCGCGCCCACCCAGGCGACGCGGCCCTCGTCGATCACGACCGCTGCGTTGTGCAGCCTGCCGAGCTCGTCGTCGTTCGTCGTGAGTTCGCCGATACCGGTGATGACCGTGCTCATGTCAGATACCGCCTCAAGCCTGCTGCCGCATCGGCACTCGGATGCCGTGCTCGTCGGCAAATTCCTCGGCCTCTTCGTAGCCGGCATCGACGTGTCGTAGAACGCCCATCGCCGGATCGTTCCGCAGCACGCGCTCGAGCTTCTCGGCCGCGAGCGCCGTGCCGTCGGCGACCGTGACCTGGCCCGCGTGAATCGATCGCCCGATGCCGACACCGCCACCGTGATGCAGCGATACCCAGCTCGCTCCCGATGCCGTGTTCACGAGCGCGTTCAGCAGCGGCCAGTCGGCCACGGCATCCGAGCCGTCCTTCATCGCCTCGGTCTCGCGATACGGGCTCGCGACAGAGCCGCTGTCGAGGTGGTCGCGCCCGATGACGATCGGTGCTTTCAGCTCACCGGAGGCCACCATCTCGTTGAACTTCAGCCCCGCGAGGTGCCGCTCCTCGGACCCGAGCCAGCAGATGCGCGCCGGCAGTCCCTGGAAGTGCACACGCTCGCCCGCCATCGTGATCCAGCGACGCAGGTGCGCGTTGTCGGGGAAGAGTTCGAGAATCGCGCGGTCGGTCTTCGCGATGTCTTCCGGGTCGCCGGAGAGCGCTACCCAGCGGAACGGCCCCTTGCCCTCGCAGAACAGCGGTCGGATGTATGCGGGAACGAATCCGGGGAAGGCGAAAGCGTCCTCGAAGCCGCCGAGTTTCGCCTCCGTGCGAATCGAATTGCCGTAATCGAAGACCTCGGCGCCGCGCTCCTGAAAGCGGACCATCGCCTCCACGTGCTTCGCCATGGATGCCCGCGCAGCATCCGTGAACGCCTGCGGGTCACGCCCGCGCTCGCTCTGCCAGTCGTCGAACGCGACGCCGGCGGGGAGGTAGGCGAGCGGGTCGTGGGCACTGGTCTGGTCGGTGACGATGTCGATCGGCGCATCCATGTCGAGCAGCTCGGGGAAGACCTCGGCGGCGTTGCCGTGGATGCCGATCGAGATCGCCTCACCGGCGTCGCGTGCGGCAACGGCACGCGCGACGGCATCTTCGACACTGTCAGCGAGAACATCGAGGTAGCGGTGCTCGATGCGACGTTCGATACGCGAGAGGTCGACGTCGACGCAGATCGCAACCCCGTCGTTCATCGTGACGGCGAGCGGCTGCGCACCGCCCATCCCGCCGAGCCCGGCCGTCAGGGTGATCGTGCCGCGCAACGAATCGCGCCCTGTCGCGCGCGCAACCGCCGCGAAGGTCTCGAACGTGCCCTGCAGGATGCCCTGGGTGCCGATGTAGATCCAGGACCCCGCGGTCATCTGGCCGTACATCATGAGCCCCTCGGCCTCGAGCCTACGGAACTCGGGCCACGTCGCCCAGTCGCCCACGAGGTTCGAATTGGCGATCAGTACGCGCGGCGCCCATTCGTTCGTGCGCAGCACGCCGACCGGCTTGCCGGACTGCACGAGCAGCGTCTCGTCCGCTTCGAGCTGCTGCAGCTCGCGAACGATCGCGTCGTACGCACCCCAGCTGCGGCAGGCGCGGCCGGTGCCGCCGTAGACGACAAGGTCGTCGGGATGCTCGGCGACCTCGGGGTCGAGGTTGTTCTGCAGCATTCGCAGCACGGCCTCCTGCTGCCACCCCTTCGTCTGGAGCTCTGCTCCTCTTGCGGCCTGCACCGGCCTGGGCCCCGATGGTGTGATCTGCGTCATGATGTTCCCCTCTGCTTCTGCAATTCGCGGCTGTTCCTTCTGCTTCAGAAGGTTTTTATGGGTCTGGACGGCGTCTTGACCCATAAAAACCATCTGGAGTCGCTGGTTACTCCGCTAGGAGAAGACCAGCTGTGCTTCTTCTACGGCGCGGCCCGAGGCGACGAACTGCACCGTCGCCTCGATCTCGTCTGCCAGAACTCTGTCCGGGCCCACGCCGTCGACGGTCTCGCGCAATCCGGCGATGACGCGCCCCGTCCGCTCGCCCGCGGGATCCTCGCGCATTTCGGTGCCTCGCGCGGCGGTCATCAACTCGATCGCGAGCACGCGCTGCAGCCCATCGACCGCCCTGCGGAGCTTTCGCGCAGCACCCCAACCCATCGAGACGTGGTCTTCCTGCATGGCGCTGGAGGGAATCGAGTCGACGGATGCCGGAACCGCGAGGCGCTTCATCTCGCTGACGATGCCGGCCTGCGTGTACTGAGCGATCATGAGGCCCGAGTCGACCCCCGGGTCAGCTGCGAGGAACGGTGTCAGGCCGAAGCTGCGCGACTTGTCGAGGAAGCGATCGGTGCGGCGTTCGCTCATCGAAGCGACATCGGCGATCGCGATGGCCAGGAAATCGAGCACTACGGCAACTGGCGCGCCGTGGAAGTTGCCGTTCGAAACGACCCTGCCGTCGGCGGTGACGACCGGATTGTCGATCGCGCTGGCGAGTTCGACCACGGCGACTCGCGCGGCGTGCGCGTGCGTGTCTCGTGCTGTCCCGTGCACCTGCGGTGCGCAGCGCAGCGAGTAGGCATCCTGCACGCGCGTGTCCTCCGGGCCCTTGTGGCTCGCTACGATGGGGCTGCCCTGCAGGAGCGCCGCGATGTTCGCAGCGCTTGCCGCCTGGCCGGGATGCGGGCGCATCGCCATGAGATCGGCTGCGAAGGGCGCATCGGTTCCAAGAAGACCCTCGACGCTCATGGCGGCCGTGAGGTCGGCGGTCAGCAGCAGGCGCTCGAGATCGTTCAGCGCGAGGCAGAGCATCGCGAGCATCCCGTCGGTGCCGTTGATGAGCGCGAGCCCTTCCTTCTCCGCCAGCTGCACGGGCGCGAGTCCCGCATCAGCGAGCGCATCGGCAGCCGGAACATCCCGGCCGCGATACGTGACCGCGCCCTCCCCCATTGCCGCGAGCGCAATGTGCGCCAAAGGCGCGAGGTCCCCTGAACAACCGAGCGAGCCGTACTCACGAACGTGCGGAACGATGCCGGCGTTGAGCATCCCGGCGTACAGCTCGACGGTTGCACGTCGCGCGCCCGTGTGCCCCGTCATGAGCGTCTGCAGACGCAGCAGCATGAGGCCGCGCACAACTTCATTCTCGACTCGCTCGCCGCTCGATGCCGCGTGCGAACGCACGAGCGACCGCTGCAGCGCTGCGCGATCCGCGGGAGCGATTTGCGTGTTCGCAAGTGCGCCGAAGCCGGTTGAGATGCCGTAGTGCGGGTTCGTGTCATTCGCCAGGTCGTCGATGATGCGGCGAGCGTGATCGACCCGCTCGAGCCCCGCCGAACTCAGGTCGACCGTCTCCCCTGCTCGAACGACGGCTACGACTTCGTGCCGCGTCAGCGGCGCATCCCCGATGGTGATTGACATGCCCCTATTTCACCCCTTCACGCGCAGGTCGGATACAGCCTGACATAGAATGGTGTCTGAAATATCAGACCTGGAGGCTGTAATGGGAGTTCGCATGCCCGCAGCGCGCAATGCTCTCCGAGTGTTGGCGCTGCTTGCGGAACAGGTTGGCCCGACTCGCGCCGCGACGGTGGCCCGCGAGCTCGATATGCCCCGCTCGAGCGCGTACCAGTTGCTGCAGGTCATGCGCGACGAGGGCTTTCTCGTGCACTATCCGGAGCTCGGCGCCTTCGGCCCGAGCGCCAAGGTGCGTGAAATCGGCTCCCGTGCCGGCGCCGCCACACGGCTGGAGCGTCTCGGCCAGCCCGTGCTCGAACGCGCTGTCTCCGCCACTGCCGTTCCCGCGACGGCGCATCTGGCAGTGCTCGCGGGCAGTGACATCGTGTATGCGGCACGCGCACAGGGCTCTCGCTCCCCGACCACGGTGTCGAAAGTGGGCGTACGGCTGCCCGCACTCCACACTGCGACGGGAAGAGCGCTGCTCACGGCGCTGCCCTACTCGCAGGTGCTCGCGAACCTGCCGACGACAACCGAGTTCGAAGGCAGTGTGCGATCGAGATCGGAACTGCGGTCTCTACTGCGCGCGACGGCCGACCGCGGGTACGCGACGGAGTCGGGAGACGTGGATGCCAACTACGGTTCCGTGGCCGCCGCGGCGTTCGATGCGGCAGGGTACCCGACAGCAGCGATAGGGCTGACTTTCCGTCTCGCGGCCGTCGAATCCGAAGCATGGATCGAGCTGGGCGCGGCGGTGCAGAGCGCCGCCGCCGATCTGACGCGTCGCCTCGGTGGCACCGCGAAGCAGTAGCCCCCTGCCCTGAAAACTTCTCGGTGCTTTTGCGTCGACACTCCGAGGTGCCGTCGGCGTGTCGTCCGGAATGCACCGAGAAGTTCTCACGCGCGATGGCGGGAACGCAGCTGTGGCGTGGGATGCGCGGGATGAGTGCCGGGCGAGAACGAACGCCAGGCTCACACGGCCTGCAGCCCTGCGAACCAGCATCTCTGCAGCGTCTGCCCTGCTCCTCATCCCCATCGCCAGGGGTTCCGGGGCCGGCGCCTCTCTATGCGCGGCGACACGCCCGTATAGCGCGTTCATTCGGCCTATTGACCGAGAAGTGTGCCCGTTACGAAGAGCTCTGCTCGATGTATACGCGAATGCTCGACGATCGGCTATACGAAAAGGAACGCCCCGAAGAACGCTCCTCCCACGGTCAGTAGGATGATCGTCGCGATAACCCAGCCGATAACGCACAGACCGTTCAGGATCAGGCCCGTGATGGCTAGGCCCTTGCCGCGCGGCTCGCGCTTGAGCCCCATGAACCCGAGGATCAAGCCGATGATCGGCACGAGGAAGGTCCAACCGAAGAACAGGCTGACGATGCCGAGGATCATCGAGGTCAGGCTCAGGCCGGTCGACTGGTTCTGTTGCTGGCTCGTCGTCATGATGCTCCTTGGGTTGCTGCGCACGTCGTCGCTGTTCGACGCCGTACGGCTCCTCTTTTCAAGATTACAGCGGGGCGAGAACCTGAGCCAAGGTGGGCGCCTCGGAATCCTTCTCAGAGATAATTTCGCGATCGCTCGCATCGATGGGCAAAGGCCACCGAATCCCGAGCTGCGGATCCAGCGGTGTGATCGCGATACTCTGCATGCCCGGAGTCCACTCCCGCGTGAAGCAGTACACATACTGCGTGGGAGTCTCGCCCGTCGACTGGAATCCATTGCACACGCCCTCCGGCACGAGCACCTGCGTACCCTGCTGCAGCGCCACCTGTACGACTGCGCCGCGCGTCGGGGACTCGGGCCGCGCATCCACCCACGCACCGTAGGCCGTGCCGTGGACGATGGCGACGAGCTTCGTCATCACCTCGCCGTGCATGCCCCGCACCGCGCCGGGCCTCGTCTCCGTGACGTTGATCTGCTGAAAGGGCGGCAGCTCGTATCCCGCGTCCCGGAAGGCGGATGTCCGGAAAAATTCCCTCACAGCGCCGCGGTCCTCGAACACCTGCTTCATGCGCATCAGCATGAGCCCCTCGATATCGGTGGTTTCGACATCGAAGTCGATGATATCGACCATTGCGCCCCTACTTCATCGACTCTCGTCGTTTCTGACGCCACATATAGGCGGGCTTATCTTCTCCGTCCCAGACCTGGATGATGCCCCACGCGACAGCGGCGATGGGCACGGCGAGTACCGCTCCGACGATGCCCGCAAGAACCGTACCGATGGTCAATGCGACCAAAACGACGAGCGCGTGCAGCTTCAGCGTACGACCCATCACAACCGGCTGCAGGAAGTTTCCTTCGATCTGGTTGACCAGGACCACGATGCCGATGACTACGAGCGCGATCCAGATGTCGTGGGCAACGAACGCAACGAGTGCAGCCAGAGTTCCCGCGAGCGTGGCACCGACGAGCGGGATGAACGCCAGCACGAACACGAGCAGCGCAAGTGGGATCGCCAACGGAATCGGGAACCCGACCCAACCGAGGATGAGCAGGCCGAGCAAGATGCCGAGCGCGTCTACTGCCGCAACAGTCGCAGTGCCGCGAACGTAGCTGCCGAGCGTCTCCACGGTCTTGCGGCCGACTCGCTCCGCGCGCTCGTAGCGCTCGCCCTGGAACGGCCGGAGCAGGAACTGCCAGATCTGCGGGCCATCCTTCAGGAAGAAGAACAGCACCACGATCATCAACACCAGGCCGGTGAAGAAGCTCGCCGCAGCGCTCACACCGGCGAGTGCACCGCTGCCGAACTGGCTCGAAGTGAGAAATTCGACCGCGGTGTCCTGGAACTCGGTGAACTGTTCCTCCGTAATCGTGAACGGCAGGTCCTGGAACCAGACGATCAACTCCGAGACACCCTGTTGCGCCTGCTCATAGAGCGTTTCCCACTGATCACGGACCTGCCAGGTGATCAGCCAGCCGACGCCCGTCAGTGCCGCGACGATCGCCAGCAGCGCCAGGATCGTCGCAACAAGGCTGGGCACGCCGCGGTCGCGCATCCAGCGCATGACGGGCTCGAAGGCGGAGGCGAAGATGAGCGCGAGCAGCACGGGGATGATCACGAGCGTCAACTGCGTCATTCCGAAGATGGCGCCGGCAACTATGATCAGCACGAGAATGATCTGTGCGGCTCGCGTCGCGGCACGGCCGAGACTGTCGCTCCACATCGAACTCACCTTGGACGACTTATCCTGCGTCTCGGGTACCTGCTGAGGTGCGCGTCTTGCGAAGAACCACATAACTGCCCACTTTCGTCATTGCCACCGGGGTTGCCGGGCCGATCGATTCCAGCGTAGTGCCCGAGCCCTGAGAAGCGCCGCATCCTGCCCGCACAGTCCGCGGCGGTGCACCGGCCCAACCGCTCACCCACCCAAAATATGCGAAAAACTTCGAAACATGACCGTCACGTTTCGAAGTTTTTCGCACCCTGGGAGGGGGAGGGCGAGAAGGGAGGGGGATGGGAAGGGTGGGAAGGGCAGGCGGCAAAGCGAAAGGGCCCCGCAGAAGCGGAGCCCTTTCGATGCGTACCGGAGTACTACTTGATGACCTTGGTCACCGTACCGGCGCCGACCGTACGACCACCCTCACGGATGGCGAAGCCGAGGCCCTCCTCCATAGCGATCGGCTGGATCAGCTCGACCGACATGTCGGTGGTGTCACCGGGCATGACCATTTCGGTGCCCTCGGGGAGGGTGATAACACCGGTCACGTCCGTGGTACGGAAGTAGAACTGCGGGCGGTAGTTCGTGAAGAACGGGTTGTGACGGCCACCCTCGTCCTTGGCGAGGATGTACGCGGTGCCCTCGAAGTCCGTGTGCGGCGTAACCGAACCGGGCTTGACGACAACCTGACCGCGCTCGACGTCTTCGCGCTTGGTACCGCGAAGCAGCAGACCACAGTTCTCGCCTGCCCATGCCTCGTCGAGCTGCTTGTGGAACATCTCGATACCGGTAACCGTGGTCTTCTGCGTCGCGCGGATGCCGACGATCTCGACCTCGGAGTTGATCCCGAGCGTGCCGCGCTCGGCGCGACCGGTGACAACGGTTCCACGACCGGTGATCGTGAAGACGTCCTCAACGGGCATCAGGAACGGCTTGTCGCGGTCACGGACCGGGTCGGGGATGTTCTCGTCCGCGGCATCCATGAGGTCGAGGATCGCCTGAACCCACTTCTCTTCGCCCTCGAGCGCCTTGAGCGCTGAAACGCGAACGACGGGAGCGTTGTCGCCATCGAAGCCCTGGCTCGAGAGGAGTTCACGAACCTCGAGCTCAACGAGCTCCAGGATCTCCTCGTCGTCGACCATGTCGGACTTGTTGAGAGCAACCATCAGGTACGGAACACCGACCTGCTTTGCAAGCAGCACGTGCTCGCGAGTCTGCGCCATGGGGCCGTCGGTCGATGCAACCACGAGGATCGCACCATCCATCTGAGCCGCACCGGTGATCATGTTCTTGACATAGTCGGCGTGACCGGGTGCGTCGACGTGCGCGTAGTGGCGCTTCGGGGTCTCGTACTCGATGTGCGAGATGTTGATCGTAATACCGCGCTGACGCTCCTCAGGAGCCGAGTCAATGGTTCCGAAGTCGCGCTGCACGTTGGTGGCGGACGGGTACTTGTCAGCCAACACCTTCGAAATTGCGGCAGACAGGGTCGTCTTACCGTGGTCGACGTGACCGATCGTTCCGATGTTGACGTGCGGCTTGGTCCGCTCGAACTTGGCCTTAGCCACTGTGTCCCTCCTAGGACTATTCTCTGGACCCTCAGACGCGGTATGCGACTAAGAGGTTTCGGGGTATGAAGTTATATTACGGGGCGCCGGACTATGTCGGAAACCCGGGTCGAGCGCTGGATTGGCGGGATGCCTCCCCAGCGCTCATCGCGGGCTTACTCGCCCTTGGCCTTCTGGACGATCTCTTCCGAGACTGCCTTGGGCACCTCGGCGTAAGTCGAGAACTCCATCGAGTAGACGGCGCGTCCCGAAGTCTTGGAGCGCAGGTCACCAACGTATCCGAACATCTCGGAAAGCGGAACCTGTGCCTTGACGACCTTAACGCCCTGGGCATCCTCCATCGACTGGATCTGCCCGCGACGCGAGTTCAGGTCACCGATGACGTCGCCCATGTACTCCTCGGGAGTACGGACCTCAACGGCCATGAGCGGCTCGAGGAGAACAGGATTCGCCCTGCGGGCGGCTTCCTTATACGCCATCGAACCGGCGATCTTGAACGCCATCTCCGAGGAGTCGACGTCGTGCGCTTGACCGTCCATGAGCGTCGCCTTGACACCTACGGTCGGGAAGCCGGCGAGCACGCCGATCTGCATGGCATCCTGGATGCCCGCATCGACCGACGGGATGTACTCGCGCGGGATGCGGCCACCTGTGACCGCATTCTCGAACTCGTACGTCTCGTCGCCCTCGACCACCATGGGCTCGAGCTTGATCTGCACCTTCGCGAACTGACCGCTACCACCGGTCTGCTTCTTATGGGTGTAGTCGTAGCGCTCGACCGTGCTGTTGATCGTTTCGCGGTAGGCAACCTGCGGCTTACCGACGTTCGCCTCCACGCGGAATTCACGCTTCATGCGGTCGACGAGGATGTCGAGGTGCAGCTCGCCCATACCCTTGATGGTCGTCTGACCGGTCTCGGGATTAAGTTCGGTCCGGAACGTCGGGTCCTCTTCTGCGAGCTTCTGGATGGCGGTACCCAGCTTCTCCTGGTCGGCCTTCGTCTTCGGCTCGATCGCAACTTCGATCACCGGGTCGGGGAAGGTCATCGACTCGAGAACAACGGGGTTCTGCGGGTCGGAGAGCGTGTCACCGGTCGTGGTGTCCTTGAGGCCGATGACTGCGTAGATGTGCCCGGCGGTCATGAAGTCAACCGGGTTCTCCTTGTTCGCGTGCATCTGGAAGATCTTCCCGACGCGCTCCTTCTTGCCCTTCGTGGAGTTGATGAGCTGAGCGCCGGAGTCGACCTGGCCCGAGTACACGCGTACGTAGGTCAGGCGACCGAAGAACGGGTGCACGGCAACCTTGAACGCGAGCGCCGAGAAGGGCTCATCGCGGCCAGCCTTGCGCTCCACGACTGCGTCTTCGTCGCCGGCCTTGTGACCGGGGATAGCGGGAACATCGAGCGGGTTCGGCAGGTAGTCCACGACAGCATCGAGCATCGGCTGCACACCGCGGTTCTTGAATGCCGAACCGCACAGGACCGGGTAGACCTCACTGGCGATCGTAAGCTTGCGGATGCCGCTCTTGATCTCCTCCTGCGTCAGCTCCTCGCCCTCAAAGAACTTCTCCATGAGTGCTTCATCGGTTTCCGCGACTGCCTCAATGAGCTTCGCGCGGTACTCCTCGGCGCGAGCCTTGAGGTCCTCCGGGATCTCCTCGACGGCGTACTCGGCGCCCATCTTCACGTCACCCTTGGCGTCGCCGCGCCAGGTCTTCGCGTTCATCTCGACGAGGTCGATAATGCCCTCGAAGGAGCTCTCGGCGCCGATCGGCAGCTGCAGCACGAGCGGTTTCGCCCCGAGACGGCTCACGATGGTGTCGACCGTGTAGTAGAAGTCGGCACCGAGCTTGTCCATCTTGTTGACGAAACAGATGCGAGGCACGTCGTACTTGTCGGCCTGACGCCAGACGGTCTCCGACTGCGGCTCAACACCTTCCTTGCCGTCGAACACTGCGACGGCGCCGTCGAGCACGCGCAGCGAACGCTCCACCTCAACGGTGAAGTCGACGTGGCCAGGCGTGTCGATGATGTTGATCTGGTTGTTCTCCCAGAAGCAAGTGACCGCGGCGGACGTGATCGTGATGCCGCGCTCCTGCTCCTGCTCCATCCAGTCCGTGGTCGCGCCGCCGTCGTGGGTCTCACCCATCTTGTGGTTGACACCCGTGTAGAACAGGATGCGCTCGGTCGTTGTGGTCTTGCCGGCATCGATGTGCGCCATGATGCCGATGTTGCGGACCTTCTTCAGGTCTGTGAGCACGTCTTGTGCCACGAGTTCCTCCGTGTGAGTGATGCGGTGGATGCGGGCGGAGCCGGGTGCGGCCCCGCCCGTAACCAATTACCAGCGGTAGTGGGCGAATGCCTTGTTCGACTCGGCCATCTTGTGGGTGTCCTCACGGCGCTTCACAGCGGCACCGAGGCCGTTGGAAGCATCGAGGATCTCGTTCATGAGGCGTTCCGTCATGCTCTTCTCACGACGGGTCTTCGCGTACGAAACGAGCCAGCGCAGGGCCAGCGTGTTCGCACGGTGGGGCTTGACCTCGACGGGCACCTGGTAGGTGGAACCGCCGACGCGGCGAGACTTCACCTCGAGCGTAGGGCGGATGTTGTCGAGTGCCTTCTTGAGCACGACAACCGCATCCTGTCCCGACTTGGCTGCGACGCCCGAGAGAGCACCGTAGACGATGCGCTCGGCGAGGCCCTTCTTGCCGTCGAGAAGGATCTTGTTGACGAGCTGGCTTACAACCGGTGCGCCGTAGACGGGGTCAGCAATGACCGGGCGCTTGGGAGCTGGGCCCTTGCGTGGCATTACTTCTTCTCCTTCTTCGCGCCGTAGTGGCTGCGGCCCTGCTGACGGCCCTTGACCGCCTGCGTGTCGAGCGCGCCGCGCACAATGCGGTAACGGACACCCGGAAGGTCCTTGACACGACCGCCACGGACGAGCACCATCGAGTGCTCCTGGAGGTTGTGGCCCTCGCCGGGGATGTACGCCGTGACCTCGATGCCGTTCGAGAGCTTGACACGAGCGACCTTACGGAGCGCCGAGTTCGGCTTCTTGGGCGTGGTGGTGTACACACGGGTGCACACGCCACGTCGCTGGGGATTCGCCTTCAGAGCGGGCGCCTTGGTCGTGGTGACCTTCGGCGACCGGCCCTTGCGAACCAATTGCTGAATAGTAGGCACGTTGCCTCTTCCTGCTGCACGGTGACAGCTTCGATGACTTTTCTCCTGCCGGGCGGCAGCAGACCATCGGATCATTCGACGTGCGCACGCGGCGCCTCCCGTGATGGAAGTGTCGAATATGCCGTGGGAGCTCGGGAATACCGATTGCCCAAGTGTGTTAGGTTTTGCCGCGATTTCTTTCGAGCACGGCAAACGTTATAAGCACACCCGAGCAAGTCTACGGTGCCGCGGTTCTTCCGGTCAAGTGCGCGGTATCGCCCACCGTGAACTCTTGGTGAATACGTCGTACCGGCCCGCCGCTCGCGCTTGGCTTACTCCAACTACCGCCCCTTCAACCCTTGACGAAATCCCCCATCCCCGAGTTCGGGCCTCCCTTTTCCTCATCTGGCGGTAACACTTCTCGGTCTATAGCTGGAATGAACGCGCTATACGGGCGTGTCGCCATGCATGGACCGAGAAGTGTACCCACCCAACAGTGGCGGCAGGGGTTATGAGTCGGGCAGAAGCAGTTCACTGCGCAGCGTGGCACCGCCGGCGGGCTTCGACGCGAACACGATCTCGTCGAACAGCGTCGCGTACAGCGTCGTGTGCAGTGCTTCCGGAATCGAAACGTGCACCAGCTGCACACGGTTCGTGCCGGGCACGGTCAGCCAGTAGTCGATCAGCATGCCGGGCGGGATATCCGGGTCAGGGTCGAAGCGGATGCGCGGCCTCCGCAGAATCCGCCGCTCGCCGACCTCGAATATCCGGTCGTCCGCGCCGGGCACCGGATCACCACCGACGGGGTCGGTCTCGGCACGGATCACGGAGGGGATGAATGTATCGATGACGGTCTTCGCATCGACAGATCTCGTCGCCGAGACGGCAACGGACGGGTAGACGCTGATCGTCCCGGGCAGCGGCACGTCCTCCGTCAACGCCACACCGACGTGCAGTTGCTCCGCTTTCCCGCGTCGGGCACGCTCGGCCGCGTGGAGCAGCCGCTGGTGCAGCAGCGCCCGGCGAGATGCGAATCGGTCCTCGGCTCCGAGCAGTTCACGGGCGAACTCCCGCAGGCGATCGCTGACGTTCTCGGAACGCAGAGGAACTTCGAACCACGTCCCCGGCAGCGTCAGGCGCAGTGTCATCGTCACTCGAACCGCCGACGAAGCCATCCGTCGGGAACCGTGACCGACGATCCCCACGCGCGCAGGCCCTCCGGCAGCGCCAACCGCTTCGCGCGAAGGTTCTCACGCACGCCGTCTGCTATGACGAAGAATCCGAGTGATCCGCGCGGAACGCTGGGCCCGCCGGCTTCATATACACAACGAAGAATACTTTCGATGAGCTCTGGCATCGTCTGCTCGCCGACCGACGTGAGCTGCACTTCGGCGCGGAAGGACTTCGAGAACGGCAACCCGTCGGTCGACTCCGCGAACGAAACGTCGACGACCCCTTCGAGCTCGCGCATGTGCTGACGGGCCTCTGATGTCCAGGTCACGGGGCTCAGTGTACCGGCACCTCTGGCGTGCCGCGCTGGTACACGTGCGACTGCGACGAGCCGCTGGAGCCGTCGCCGCGGTAGTCGCCGAGATTGTCCTCTACCCACTGCTCGGCGCTCGAACCCGTCTGATCTCCTTGATCCTGCATCGTCTCACCGTAGGCATCGCCGACGTGCGGAACGAACCCCGTCCCGTCCGGCGGCGACACGGTCACGATCGTGCGGTTCGGGTCGTGACGGTGGCTGGGATTATCGGGGTCGGTTATGGCGGGGATCGGATCGTTGAGGATGCCGCCGTCACCGTTCGCGTGCTCGAACTGCAGCACGGGGATGTGCGGCGGAATCGATGTGTCATCGAGTGCTGAGCCTGCCGCGACAACACCATCGACGTCGTACGTCGACGCGAAGTCCGGGTCGGCCGCCAGGTTGCCGGCGGTGATGCCGCCCAGGCTCCAACCCGACAGAATCACGCTGTCACCGGGTGCGACACCGGCACGTTCCATCGCATCGATAACCGCTTGTTCGAGCTGCGTGCGCTCATCCCCCATCTTGCCCGCGACCCCCGAAGTGATGTCGTTGAGCGCGTCCCCTCCCGGTACCCACACCTGCGTGCTCGGGATGTTGACGACGTACCTGGCGTCTCCGTCCGGCCCGACTACTTCTGTGACGGTGACGGCCGAGGAGGTCTCGTTGTCGAGGCCGTCCGGCATATCGATACCCACCTGCTTGTCGGCATCCAGATTGCCCTCCTGCAACCATGCGAGGAACTCTCCCGGCGACATATCGCTCAGGTCGACACGGCCCTCGTGGTCGAACGATGCCTTGTGCTCCGGCCTCCCCTTCTCGAGCTCCAGGAGGCTGTCCAGCACCCCCGGGAACATTTCCGTAAGCGTCTTGACGAGGCCGGCGACGACTGCGCGCTGCCAGTCTCCCGTTGCGAACAGTGATTCGAGGAAGGCGTCCGCCCCACCGGTGAGGACGAATGCCGCGATGCCGATGCCGGCGATGGCGAGCAGCAGCGCTCCAGCGAACGTCGCCGCCGAAAGAGCAGCGACGATGAGTGCGACCGCAAGCAGCGCGAGCCCTATCTGTATCGCCATGCCTGCGATGAACTTCAGCAGTTCTGTGAGTGCTTCGCCGATCCAGTCCCAGGCGTCGCTGAAGAAGCCCTTGACGTCGTCCCACCACGAGTCGTTGATCTCGGCGTCGCCGATGATGTCCTGGATCAGCGCTGCCGCGTGCTCCGCCGCCTCGTTCTTCCGGCGTTCGGCGGCATCCCGGCTGCTCTCGGCTGTCCCCATCGCCGACTCGTAGCCGCCGATCGTCGCATCGTGCGCTGACAGGTCCGGGTTGCGTTCCTCGGAGTTCGCGGCAGCCTGCGACCGGGCCGCCCTGGCATCGTCGAGCAGCTGCTGCGCCGATTCCCAATCTTCTATCGCGGCCTCTGCTTCCTGCTGCGCGGCGCGCAGTTCGGCCGCGTAGTCGACCAGCGCTGTCCCCGTTACCTCATAGCGCTCGGTCGCAAGCTCGATCTCACCGGAGACATCGCTCGCGTCATCACGGATGCGGTCGACGGCTTTCGAGATCGTCGTATCGTCGTCCCTGATCTTCCGCAACAGGTCGACCGCTTCTCCGATTGCCTTCGCGGTGTTGATGTACGTCGTGCCGTGCCCTTCGACGACGAACGGCTCTCCTTCGAGCGGTGAAAGCGACATCAGTGCGATGCGGCTTCGTCATCGAAGGTCTCGAACGCATCGCGAATCTCGTCGATCGACTTCGCGAGGTCTTCCGCCGCCCGGCGGAACCTGCCGCGTGTGTCGTCCCAGTTGTCCGCGAACTCCTGAACGCGACCCGAGAGATGCTGGTGGCCCGTCGCCGCGGCGGCTGCCGAGGCAGTGTCTCCGGACGCCTCGAACTGCTTCGCAACATATTCGAGATTCGTGACAGCTCCTCGAAGAACTGCATAGTCCAGCGATACGTCAGGCACGGTTCCTCCCGGGTCAGCTCTTGAGATCAGCCTAAGCAAGCCCGACACGTCGACCAAGGGGAGAACTCCCCTGGTGGCGGTCAATCGCTGAGCGCTATAGCAACTCCGTCGCCGAGCCCGAGAATGTCGCCCGCGTGCAATCTCGTTGGCACATCGGCCCGCAAGCGCTGCGTCAGGGTTCCCGGCCGCGAGACGGTCGTGCCGTTGGTGGAGCCGAGATCGGTCGCCATGACCCCTCCCTGGGTGGATTCGACGCGCAGATGCGTGCGGGATATCACCATGCTCAGCCCCCCGACCGTCACCAGCCGCGGAGGGCGCCCTCCGTCGACCCGATCCGATTCGGGGCGTCTACCCACCAGGACACCGCGGTCGAGCGGGATGCGCTCCCCCGACTGCAGTACCAGCGCCGGATGCCCGTCGCCCGGGATGCTCGTGAAGACGGAGAGCTCATCGGTTTCGGGCGCCCCTACCTCTGCCGCTCTGGCAACCACTCCTGGCGTCGCGTCGACCTCGAATGTCACCCGCAGCGAAGCGACACGAGTGACACCGCCGAGGAACGGCAGAGCAGCCGCTGCCAGCGATCCCGTGTTCCCCAGTTCGAGCAGACTCCCCGGGATCAGTTCGGGCGCCGGTGCCCCGCCGTTACCGGTTCCGGAGGAGTTCAGGGGTTCGCCATCGACGACGGCCGGGACTCCTCGGTAACGCAAGAGCGTGTTGACGCCGTGCGTCGTGGACACCACCGCGAGAGCGCTCTGCCCGATGGCGGCCGCGAGTTCGCTTGCGCCGCCGCCGTGGGCGACGATGTCGTGGGCGCGGTCGATGTCGGCGACCGGGGCATCCGGGTCAAGCACGGCGACGGCGGTCTCGCCCGCAATGCACCACGCCCTGCCGGGTGCGAACGACAGCTTCACGGCGTACCGCCACGCGGCACAGTGTCGAACATGAGGTCGAAATCGGTGTCCTGCCAGCCCGTGTCGTCCTGATCGACGGCATCGACATCGACGATGACGACGCTGACGTTGTCGCGTGCGCCGGAAGCCAGCGCAAGCCGCAACAGTTCTGCTGTCGCGTGTGCCGGCGAAGGATGCGAGCGCAGGACTCGCGCGAGCACTTCGTCGTCGAGTTCACCGGAGAGCCCGTCGGAGCAGACCAGCAAACGCTGGTTTCTCTGCACCGGCGTGAGCCACGTATCGGGAGGCGTTACCTGGCCACCGCCGATGGAGCGCGTTATGACGTTGCGCAGCGGATGGCTCCTTGCGTCCTCACGCGTTACCTCACCCGACTCGATCATCTCCTGCACGACCGAGTGATCGACGCTCAGCTGCCGGAGGACACCGTCCTGCAGCAGATACGTGCGCGAGTCCCCGACGTTGACGAGGTACCAGTAGATGCCGCTGCCCGTTGTCGTGACGACGGCGCCCGTGAGCGTTGTGCCGGCTCCCTCATCGCCCGAGCCGAGCACTGCGGCGAACGACCGTTCGAGGGCCGACTCCACCTGGTACGGCTCGGGAAGCGATCTGCCGTGGAGTCGATCGAACGCGCTCAGGGCGAGAGTGCTCGCTCGGTCGCCCGCAGCGTGACCGCCCATCCCGTCTGCCACGAGGAAGACGGGAAACGATGCATCGAAGGAGTCCTCGTTCAGCTGCCTCCGCATCCCCACGTGCGTGACGGCGCTCCAGCGCAGGCTGACGGCGTCGTGGTGATAACGAAACTCCCGTACTTCCTGCTCCATGGGATGTCCCCAATCCGTCCGCCTTATTTACCGGGCGTTTACGAGCGTATGGCAGAGTACGGATCTTCGCACCGGGGAGAACTCCCCTCGTTACGATCGTTTGCGTCTCTTGGCGTCCTGTTTGGGAATCACGACTTCATTCAGGATGAGCAGCAGCGATGCCGTCACGGGGATCGCAACCAGAGCGCCGAGCAGCCCCAGCAGGGTTCCGCCGACGAGCGCACCGATGACCACGAGCGAACCGGGCACCGAAACGGTGCGGTTCATGACCCTCGGCGTCAGCCAGTACGCCTCCAGCTGCATGTAGAGCAGATAGATGATCGCGAACGCCAGCGCCACGACAGGGCTCGTGAAGAGCGCGAGCACCGATGCGATGGCCCAGAAGAGAACAGAACCGATCAGCGGGATGAGCGTAATGCAGAACGCGAGCACCGTCAGCAGCAGCGCGAACGGCAGCTGCAGTGCCAAGTGCAGCACCATCACGAACAGTGCGTTCAGCGTCGCGAGGATCACCATGCCCATGAGGTAACCGCCGATCGACCCCGTGATCTTCTCGGTGAGATCGGCGACGCGCGCACGAGAATAGGCGGGCGCGAGGCGGTAGAACGACTGCTTCATCCGCGGCAGTGCCGCTAGGAAGTACAGGCTCAGCACAAGCACGATGACAAGACCGGAAACGGTCTGGGCGATCGTGGCACCCACCTGCAGGACGCCGCCGCTGATGGCTGCGATATTGCCGGGGTTCGTGATGAAGTCGTGCACTTGCGCAACGCTGCCCGCCATGGCATCGCCGAGGTTCTCCTGCATCCAGGCGAACCAGTCCGCACGCTGCACGTCGGCGATCAGTCCGGGAGCATCCTCGAAGAACTGCGCGATCTGCCGCACCACCTGCGGCACGATGAGCAGCAGGATGCCGACGATGATGAGCGCGAACGAGACGTAGACGATGACGATCGCGAGCGCTCGGGATATGCCGCGGCGTTCCAGCATCACGACGAGGGGATCGAGGCCCAGCGCCGCGAAAAGTGCGAGCACGATCGAGATCATTACCGTCGACAGGTTCGAGACCGCGAGCCCGAGGACGATCGCGGCGAGAGCGCCGAGCGCGAACAGGAATCCGAACGCGAACGGGTTCGACAGCGGCCACCGGGATGCGCGGTCGCGATCGGGAGCGACACGACGACCGGTTGCCGCGCGGCGCCGACGAATTCGTGATCCCGCCATGTGCACCCCTTCGATCGCTCTCCGCATCAGCTTAGAGGTTGACTTACTCCAGGACGCCGGCCGTGCGAGAACGGAAACGTCTGTCAAGCAGCGCTGAGCGTGCGTCTTCCGTCCAGCGGAGGCAGAAGCGCAGAGGGCGGGCGCTGTCTACGCTCCCGATCCGACGAGCTTTTCCGTCTCGGCGTCGAAGAACAGCACCCTTCGAGCATCCGCTGCGAGCGTCAGTTTCTCGCCCGCGGTCGGCTCGAGGTCTTTATCGATGCGCGCGACGACCCTGGACTCCTCATCGGCGCCGCCTGCTGTTCCGTAGACGTACACGTCCGAGCCGATGGATTCGACGAGGGATATGTTGATCGTGAACTGGTCTTCGCGTTCTGCGTCTTCCAGTGCATCGCTGTCGGGGAGCACGAGGTCCTCGGGGCGAACGCCGACGACGACACTCTCGTGTTCGAACTGCAATCCGGCAGGAACCGGCAGAGTGTTGCGGCCGACGCGAACGCGCTTCCCTCCTCCGGAGTCGGACTCGACCCTGCCGGGCAGGAGGTTCATGGTCGGCGAGCCGATGAAGCTCGCGACGAACAGTGTCTCGGGTCGGTTGTAGAGCTCTTTCGGCGTGCCGATCTGCTCGATGCGTCCTTCGTTCATGACGACGACGCGGTCACCCATGGTCATCGCTTCGGTCTGATCGTGCGTCACGTAGACCGTCGTGACGCCGAGACGTCGCTGCAGCTGCGAGATCTGCGTGCGCGTCTGCACCCTGAGCTTCGCGTCGAGGTTCGACAGTGGTTCGTCCATGAGGAAGACCTGCGGGTTTCGCACGATCGCACGACCCATCGCGACGCGCTGACGCTGTCCGCCCGATAGCTGTCGCGGTTTCCTGCTCAGGTACTGGTCGATGTCGAGCAGCTCCGCGGCCTCGAGGATGCGGCGCTTGCGTTCCTCTTTCGGAACACGCGTGTTCTTCAGCGCGAACTCCATGTTGCTCTCCACCGTCATATGCGGGTAGAGGGCGTAGTTCTGAAACACCATGGCGATGTCGCGCTCGGCGGCCGGCGTCGTCGTGACGTCTTCTTCGCCGAAGAAGATCGTGCCCTCCGTCGGCAGTTCGAGGCCCGCGAGCATCCGCAGTGTCGTCGACTTTCCGCAACCGGAGGGGCCGACGAGCACCAGGAACTCGCCGTCGGTTATGTGCAGGTCGATGTCCTCGACCGCGTTGCGGTCGGCACCGGGATATTTCAACCCGACTTCGCTGAGAGTGACGTCCATCTCGGGTGCTTCCTTCCTTCATGAGGTCATCGCGGTGGTTCGTGCTGTGCAGCAGCGAGTTGCCGCGTGACCGGTTGCTCGTGGGGTCGGGCCCATCGACCCGACCCCAACGATGTTCTACTCGTCGAGCAACGGTGCGAGATCGCTGTCGTAGAGATCCTGCAGTGTCGCCTGCAGCGACTCGAGCTCATCCGTGACGTCGACATCGGACGTCAGGATGCGCTGCAGCGCCTGCGACAGGTTCAGATCGCCACCCGGCAGGAACACGCGCGCGAAGTCCTGCGAACGGGCGTTCTCGAGCTGGTTCACGGCGACCTCGAACGCCGGGGTCTCCGAGTAGACCTCGCTCATGTCGGAGTCGGTGCGTACCGGCAGGTACCCGGTGGCTGCCGAGAACGTTGCGGTGTTCTCGGCGTTCGTGACGAAGTCGATGAACATGGCGGCAGCGAGCTGACGCTCCGGCGTCGTCTTGTCGGCGATGCTCAGGCCGGCACCACCGGTCGGGACGACCTCGTTCTCTCCTGTCGGGCCGAGCGGCAGGAAGCCGACGCCGACCTCGAAGTCGGCCGTCTCGAGGATGCCGCCAAGCGAACCCGTCGATGCGACGACCTGGCTGATCGCACCGGCGGAGAAGTCGGTCGCCGGGTCACCGCTGACGACGGTGGCGAGATCGTCGTTGACGACGCCCTGCGCGAGTTCCAGCGCCTCGATCGTGCCGTCGCTCGTCAGCGACGAGAAGTCCCACTCGTCGCTCCACGCGCCGCCGTGGCTCCACACGAGGTTCGACATCGTCCAGGCCGGGTACTCGGCCTGGGGTGGGAAAGCGAAGGGGGAAGCACCGGTATCGGCATCCGAAAGCGCCTGCGCGTGCGTGAGCATCTCGTCCCAGGTCTCGGGTGCGTCCGTGAGGCCTGCGGCCTCGTAGTGGTCGGCGTTGTAGTAGAACAGCGGCGTCGAGCGTGCGAAGGGGGCACCGTAGTGCTGGTCCTCGTAGAGGTAGTCGGTGTAGAGCGCTTCGACGTACGTGCCGGTGTCGGCGTCGATCGCGTCGAACAGCGGGTCGAGCGGCGCGAGCGAGTCGTTCAGGTAGTTCGGGAACCAGGTGGCGTCGGAGAGCACGATGACGTCGCCGACATCCCCGGAGGCCTGAGCCGTCTGGAAGCGTTCGGAGACCTCTTCGTAGTTGGCTCCGGCGGTGACGTGGTCGACCGAGATGCCGGTCTCCTCTTCGAACGCCTCGATGAGTTCGGTCTCGACGTCGATCGAGCCGCCCGGGTGGTTCGTCCAGAAGGTGATCGAGTCGGCCGGCTCGATGTCCGAGTAGTCGATGTCGGAATCGGTTCCGTTATCGTCGCCGCCACCGGTTGTGGGGCCGCATGCGGTGAGCACGAGGCTCGCAGCGGCGATGGCAGCGCCCGCGGCCATCCCGCGGCGAAGCCTGCGAGGTGAGATCGTGGTGGACATAAGGGATTCCTCCTTGTTTGTAGAGAGTGTCACTTGACGGCGCCCTGGGTGAGGCCGGCAACGATGTAACGCTGAAGCATGGCGAAAACGATCAGCACGGGCGCGATCACGAGCACGGCGCCCGCCATCAGAACACCGTAGGTAGCGGTGTCGGATTCGATCGAGTTGAGCAGATTGAGGCCGACGGGGAGCGTCATCTTGTTCGTCGAGTCGATGATGATGAGCGGCCACAGGAAGTTGTTCCACTCGTTCACGATCGTGACGAGCGCAACCGTTGCGATCGTGGGTTTCGTGACGGGGACGATGACCCGCCAGAGGCGCTTCCAGTGGCCCGCTCCGTCGAGTTCGGCGGCCTCCACGAGCGCGTAGGGAACGGTTTTGAACTGTTGCCGCAGCAGGAAGGTGCCGAATGCCGTGCCGAGCCCGGGCAGGATGATGCCCCACAGTTGATCTCGTCCGCCGAGCCCGGAAACCGTCAAGTAGTTCGGCAGCATCGCAACCTCTGGCGGCACCATCAGCGCTACGAGAATCCCGAGGAAGATCAGGTTCTTGAAACGAACGTTGATGAAGACGAGCGCATACGCCGTCGTGATCGCGAGGAAGACTTTGATGGTCGCTCCGACTGCGGTCGTGATGATGCTGTTCAGGAATACCTGCGCGAGCGGTACGCGGCTGGCGACCTGCTCGTAATTCGCGAAAGTGGGGTCTTCCGGCAGCAGTCCGGGTGTCGTCGTGACGATTTCGCTGACGGGTTTGAACGACGACAGCACCATCCACAGCAGCGGGAGCACGATGATCAGCAGAGCCAACAGCATGGGGATGTAGCCGCCTGCGATGGCAGACCAGACGTCTTTGGGCCTCAGCGCGCGCTTCATGCGTAGTGCACCTTCCGCTCGACGTACCGAATCTGCACGGCCGTGATCAGGAAGAGCACGAGGAACAGCACGACGGAGATCGCCGCGGAGTATCCGGCTCGCTGGTAGGCGCCGAACGACTGCAGGTACACCTCGAAGAGGATGGTGTTGGTGCCGTGGCCGGTCGGAGTCATGATGCGCAGCACGTCGAAGGCCTGCATGGAGCTGAGGATGCTCGTGATCAGGATGAAGAACATCGTGGGGCTCAGCAGCGGCAGCACGACCTTGAAGAATCGGCGCACGGACCCCGCTCTATCGATGCTCGCCGCCTCGAGCAGATCATCGGGGATCGACTGCAGCCCCGCGAGGAAGATCACGGCGCAGTAACCGAGGTTCTTCCAGATGTATACGACGATGACCATGACGAGCGCAAGGTCCGGATCGAGGAACCACTCGGGCGATCGCTGCCCGAAGAAGCGGAACACGTGACCGAGAACACCGAGGTTCGGGTCGAAGATGAAGCTCCAGACGAGGCCGACGCCGACACCGGACAGCACGTAGGGCGAGAACACCGCGGTGCGCACGACGGTTCGCCCCGGGAGCTTGCGGTTCAAGACGACGGCGAGGAGCAGCCCCAGCACCATCGAACCGATAACGGTTGCGATGGTGAAGATACCGGTGACTCGCCACACTTCGACTCCGGTATCCGACGTGAAGAATCGGACGAAGTTGTCGAAGCCGATGTACTGCGCGGAGTCTGAGCCGAGCCGCCAATTCAGCGTCGAGAATCGGATGTTCGCAATCAGCGGGTAATAGATGAACATCAGAATCAATCCGATGTTCGGCCCCGCGAACAGCAGGAAGAGCGTCCAGTTCCAACGCGACCGCTTCCGTCGTGCGCTGCGGTGCTGTCGTTCCCTTGTCTTCGTCGTCCGCTCCGGCGCTTTCGTCGTCATGCGATACCGCCTGAAGAGCAGGCGATCGCGGTGATGGTGGCGGATGCGGGCACTCGATCGAGCGTAGGGGCCGATCGTTGCGAGGCGCGAACCCGAACACGAACTCCAGGTGAAGGAGTGTTGAACTGTCGAATACCGTCTGCGGCCCCGGTTCTCTC
This sequence comes from uncultured Agrococcus sp., assembly GCF_945915485.1. Classification (GTDB taxonomy): domain Bacteria; phylum Actinomycetota; class Actinomycetes; order Actinomycetales; family Microbacteriaceae; genus Agrococcus. Next base: position 19,070 of record NZ_CAMEFJ010000008.1, on the reverse strand, counting down.
GGGTGATCCAGGCGGGGTATTCCGCTCGACCGGTTCTCGCGACATCGTTGTATCTCAGTCCTTCTTGCTCGCTGTGTGATGAGCCTACCCAAAGCCCGCGTGTCGGTGAGGGTTCACCCAGCACGGGACATTCGCTCGGTGAACCCGCAGAGCGACGCCGCTATCGGTGAAACTCCTTTCAAGAATGTAACGCATCATGGCAGGGATGCTCGCCCAGGACGAAAGGAGCGCGACGGCTCTCGCGCATCTGCGGCCGATCGATGCGGTGGAATGCACGAACAGAAGCCGGGATGGCGAAAGCGGGGTTCGCGCACGAACCCCGCTTTCGGAAAATCTGGCGGTAGTTAGCCGGCGAGCTGGTCGTCCAGGTCGCGGATAGCCTGAGCCATCTGACGCAGACCCTCGGCCATATCCGTCACACCCTCAGCGGCGGACTTCATACCCTCGGTCAACTCCTGGTAGCCCTCCTGGAACTTCCCAGAAGCCTTCTCCGTCTTGAAGCCGTCCTGCACCAGGTCATCAACGTAACCCTGCAGCTTATCCAGCAGATCGTCGATCTCGCCCTTACCGTCGTCCAACTGCTTCGCAGCAGACTCCATCTCGTCATACGTGGCGCCGAAATCCGACATCGTTCACATCCCTTCAATGTGTACACCGGCCCGACTCCGGGCCCCTTACATACACAACACTAGAAGCGAGCCACTCACCGTGCAAAGGGGAGAACTCCCCACACAGACGGTTCTCAGCTTCTAACCGACGTAGTTTGCATCCGGGCCGACGTAGCGCGCTTTCGTCAGTTCGAGCGCGTGCCCCGTGGCGACCTCAACGGGCGGCCATACGAGCACTCCGTCGTCGATGACGTAGTGCAGGGTTGACAGCGCAGCTTCTTCATCTTCTCTCGTATAGAGAGGCAAGAGGAGATCCTGCTTCCATCCGCCCGAACGCTGTCCCGTCGTGAGCACGTCTTCGGTGAGTGTGCTGCTGGAGAGTCCCGCGTAGATCTCGTGCCCGCACTCCACCGCTCCGCTGAGGCTAATGGACTGCTCCGCGTACTTCTTGCCATCTTCGGTGGTGTACCCGCTGCTGTTCCATCAGCGGCTTCGTCTGCTGCGAGGTTTCTATGCGACCGCAGCCAAAGCCCGCTGCCTACAGAGCTCCAGCCGGACGCTGCTCGTCACCGGGCGCGGGGCGCGGACGATCAGAACCCAGCATTGCCCCCAGTTGCCCGAGCGGCAATGCTTTCGCATCGTCTCGAGTCTCGGGCGTGATTAAACCGTCCGTTGCCAACTGATCGAGAGCACCGTCGAGTGATTCCCGAACAGCCGCACGAGTCGCCTCATCGAGCGAATCGACCGCCGACCCCGTCCGGGCAGCAGCAGCTGTGCTCCCCGATCGTCGCACCAGCAGAGCGAACCCCGCGCCCAGGGCCGCAGCTATCGATGCGACGAACCAGAGCGGAGAACCGACCGTACCGGAATCTGACCACGCAACGACGCCGACCACAAGCTGAATCGCGCTTGACACGAGCACGAGCACCGCCGGCACGGTAACACCCTTTTGCTCGAGGGCGGCACGGACGCTTGCGAGTGCACGCACGGCGAAATACAGCAGCGGGACCAGCGCTACTGCGGCTGCCGCTCCAAGATGCCAGGCGACGACGGGAACCTCAAAGCCTCTCGCCGCCAATACGATGCTCCTGACCGAGAGTAAGGGCATGAGCAGATACGAACTCACCAGCAACACGAAGATCATGAGACCGTTGACGAAAGTAAAAAGCTTCCCGCCCGAGTTGGGCAGCGCGACGCTCCAGAGACGCATCGGCATGTTACCGGCGAGTTCGCGCAACACGCTCCCGTTGTTTCGGAAGGCGGCCGCTTCCAGGAGCCACCAGTCATCCTCCGACCACGACTCCCTGTTGGCTACGAGTTGCTTGGGTGACTCCACGCCTGCCTCCTTTCCGAAAGACTCCCCCACTCGCCGCTACCGGCTCTCTTCGGAATCCGCTCGGTCCGACTCAGAAGAGTCATCCTGATCAACTTCCGCAAGAACCTCCCACTCGTCGTGATCGACGCGCGGCGGCTCGAAAGTAGGCTCTTGACTCGCGAAGGAATCACCCTTCTGCGCTTCGAGACCTTCCGGGGTCACGCTCATCACAAGATCCACGAGCTGCGGTTGCAGGCCTGAGAGCCAGCCCGCCGGCATCGGATCGGTCTGCGCAATGACCGCGCCCGACGCTTTCGAAAAACACCACCGAACATGGCCGAGTTGAGCACCACTTTCGTCCGCGAGCATGAACGTCGACATCGCGCCCTGGCCCATCGCTTCCGTTTCGAACCCCAGGATTCGCGGGGGGAGCAACGCGTCCGGCCACAGGAAGAGATCCACATCAGCCTGCGACAACGGCGTATCGTCCATGCCGAATCGGACGACGGTCCATGCTCCTCCCGTGACATCCAATACCAGCACAACCAGCGTTTCACGCCCATCTGCCGAGGAAGCCACCGCCTGCAGCAGCCGTTCAGCAGTAACGGTGAAGCCCTCACCGAGAGCATCGGCCTGCTGGCTGTCTGCGAGTTGCTCAGCCGCCCGACTGGCCCAATCCGCCATCTCAGCGCCGTTGGCAAAAGTTTCCGGATGCGGGATTCCGATCATGCATGCAGGGTCGAGCCTTGCTCCAAGTCGCTTCACGGCTTCTCCCACGCGAATGTGGCGACGTGGGCGTCGATCAGGTCGATCCACTGCTCGATGAGATCGTCATCTGGATCACGTTCATCGGGATGCACGAATGCGGCAACGAGCTGCAGCGCTCTCGAGCGCTTTGCTCCTGGGATCGGGATCAGGTACGCGGCCGTCGTGGTCGATACGTCTTCGCCCTGCACGGATATCTTGCCCTCTTGCCTCCAGGCAGCAATCTGCTTGTTCGAATCGAGGGGCCTTGCTCCCCATCGAGCGACCGCTCCCTTCACTACCTGATCGAGCGTGTACTGGGCCGTCGCCGCTCTCACCGAACCGTGGATGGCAGTGGGGAGGAAGAGTTCCTCAGGGGTCGTATCACCCGGCATGACGACCATGAATCCGCGCTCGGAGCGAAGCCGCTTGAAGCTCTGCGTTGTCATCGCCTGTACTTCCGCCATGAGATCCGGGCGATGCTGCTGCATCAGCCGCTTCGAAGCCTGCTGCAGCAGCGCGCGTTCGTTCTCCGGCGTAGCGGCGAAAGCGATCCAACCCTCCGGTACCGCCATCCGGAACGCCGGAACGTCCGGCAGCAGCGGCGCACCGAGCTCCTGTCTGAGTTCACTCCCCATGTATCGTGCCTATCACGTTTTCAAGCCGCACACTGCGGAAACTCACGTGACGGGTCACTTGAACGGGAGAGAGAAGAACTCAACGGTCCTACCGACAAAGCCGCCCCGGCCGTCATAACCGAAAAGTCCGACTTTGCTGTAAATGCCGGATAGGGTCTGAATGCCGTACCCGAACTTCTCGAAGGTACTCGTCGCTCCCGCTATCGGCCCCCACATGTCAGATCCCTGTCCGGTAAAGAACTTGGAGAATCCGTCTACAACGCTCGTCGGCGCGAAGAAACCGGCCTCGGGCGCAAGACCCCGCATGTTTCCGAAGAAGTTCGGGCCGCCACGAGCGGACATGCCCCATCTGACCACGTCGTCGCCCCAGCTCATGCTCGAGAGCCCGACCCAGGACTTCATGCCGGCTTTGAATCCGCCTTCCATGAACTTCGTGATGTGCCCGAAGGGTATGACGCTGACAACGGCGAGGGCCACTTCGAAGCCGCTCGCATCTCCGCGTCGCCACTGGTAAATCGTAATCGCGAGCAGCACAAGACCGACAACGAGCGAAAGAATCGCGATGATCGGGCCGCCGACGACGAGAGCAAGAATGGCGAGTCCGAAGGACACCCACGTGAGCACCGTCTTGAGGCCACCGAGAACGGAGTCCCACCACTCGGCCCAACCGTCTTCGACGGCACCTTCGAGTACGTCTCCGATACCGGAAACCGCTTCATTGAACGCCTCTTCCCAGGTGTCGTACTCGGCGTCGAAAAGTTTTGCCTCGTCTTCCCAGTTGTCGTACGCGGTCTGCTTCGCAGCGTCGTCCGCCCTGAGGTCCGACGCCTCCTGGCTGTCGGCGTCGACGTCGGAAGGCAGCGGCGTCCCGTCGATACTCCCTGGAAGCGACACATACGTCTCCCAGTACGACTGGCAGTTTTCGACGTGGGTCTGAATCGGACCTTGAACAGCTTCGACGACGCGCCCGTACGAACGAATGTGCAGGCCAGTGGGAGCGTACATGTCTCCTGCCTCTTTCAGCAGCACATGAGTGTCGTCCGCGACTTTGCGGAGCTTGTCGACCGCCTTGCCTCGCTGACCGTCTTGATCATCGGCTACACGTTTCAACGTGAACGCACCGCTGCGCATTGCGCGGCCGGCGTCCCAGATCGCCTGGCCACGTTCGGTAATGGTTTCGCCGTCACCGACGAGCGGTTCGATCGTGCGGCAGCCGGGAGAATTTGGCTGTGTCATGTCAGTCCTCGATCAGTGCTCTGCTATTGGGAGTTCTCGAACTGGCTCGCTGCGTCATCGTCGAACTCCTGAAACGCTTCGACTACAGCGTCGACGTGCTCCTTGATCTTTTCGGTGTCGCGAATCAGCTGACGCCGTTTTCCACTCCAACGAGACTCGAAGTCGACCGTGAGCGTCGTCAAGTCACTCCTGTCATAGGGATGACCGATTGCGGTCTCAAGTGCACTCGAGTTGTCCTGAGCCTCTTCCAATTCATCGATGACGGTCGAGAGGTTCTCCTGCAGACGCAAGAGCGAGCTCCATTTGATCAACACATCTGCCACGAGTGCACCCCATTTCTTGTCTTGGTTCAGTCACAGGGTGCAGCCGCAGCCGATTGCTGGTGCGGCTGCACCCGGAAACTGCTAGCCGGCGAGTTGGTCGTCCAGGTCGCGGATAGCCTGAGCCATCTGACGCAGACCCTCGGCCATATCCGTCACACCCTCAGCGGCGGACTTCATACCCTCGGTCAACTCCTGGTAGCCCTCCTGGAACTTCCCAGAAGCCTTCTCCGTCTTGAAGCCGTCCTGCACCAGGTCATCAACGTAACCCTGCAGCTTATCCAGCAGATCGTCGATCTCGCCCTTACCGTCGTCCAACTGCTTCGCAGCAGACTCCATCTCGTCATACGTGGCGCCGAAATCCGACATCGTTCACATCCCTTCAATGTGTACACCGGCCCGACTCCGGGCCCCTTACATACAACACGATACGAATCTCGCAAGCGACTGCCAAGGGGAGAACTCCCCTCGCCAATCACCGCCGAGCTTTCACGGGGCCGCATCTCCCTTCTGTGCACGCAAAGCGACAGGTTGCAGCCTCAGGGATGCGTCGGCCTGCACAGTTCATGACCGCACTCAGAGAGCACCCACCTGGTGATTCCACCCCCTCCGCAGGGCGTTCGCGTTTCGTGCCAAGAGTCGCCGCAAGCGTTCCGAACTCGAGCCTTTTCGCCGCGGCGTGCTCTTCGGCCGAGATCAGATCCAGAACTGCAAGTTGATCGATAGCTGCGCTCAATTCCTGGCGCACGATGACACCTTCAACGGCAAGCGCCGCCACGAGCTCAAAGCGTGCGGTTCTTTGTTAGCTTGAGGTGACGGATCGCCGGCTCCAACACTGCCAGGTCAGGACCGCGGGAGGTGTCCATATCCCTGATCTTCCCCCGGGAGGGGGAAGAACTCCGCTTGCGGCGTTTGCCAAAGACTCTCTCCATCGCTCACCGAAAGGTTCGTGTACTGCAAGGCACGAGATCCGCTAGGTGTAACTGATGTTCGCCTCGGAGTGCCCACGGACCGTGAGTTCGTCCGCGTACTCGGGGGTGATGCCCAGCGGCGGCCATACGTGCACGCCTTCATCACTCACGAAATGCACCGTAGCTATTACCCTGCTCAACTCGGGAAAACGGTAGACACGCACGAAGCAGTCGTGTTTCCAACCACCGGTACCACCGCTGAGAAGCTTACGCTGCGTTACCTTGCCGACTCGAAGCCCGTCATGCAGCTCTTGACCGAGTTCAGTGGACCCGGCCAAATTGAACGTGTCCTCTTTGACGCGCTTTCCGCTCTCACTGTCCCGCAATCTTCCCCGCTGCAGAACTCTTCCGGCAACAATGAAGGCGCCGGCGACAACAAGCGCAACGAACGCGAACGCCAACCTGTGGTTCATGTCCCTGTCCGGAACCAATGCAAAGAGATCCAGAGCGAACCAGGCAACATCCGCGATCAGCATCGCGACACCGACGACGAACAAGAGAACGCCGAGCACGGGCGAGCGGCTGTATCGCCAAGGCCCCGGAAAAGCAGCAAGCACCGGATTGAACGCGAAGATCCGATTCGAAGTTTCAGGCTCCTGCCCAAGGATGATCAGCCGCGACCTCGATTCGCTCTCGTTCGATTCCGACGGCATAGTTCATTCCTCCGGAGGTTTCAGCCATCCCATGGAACTCACGCGAACGTCCAAGACAGCATGCATCTGTCGATTGTAGTCACCGTCTACCGCCTCCCTCCTGGACGTCAACCGACCCGTGAACTCCGGCATGTCCGCCTTTCGACAGTTGGCACCAGAGTCAGATACGTGACGATGACAAGAGTGACGGCCGTGCCGTTCGAAGGTGAAACGGTCAGTTCCGACGTTTCGCGGCGTTGTCCTCGGCAAACGTCCGCTGCGTGGGCATCGGAACAGTGCGCTCTACGACCTCTGAGAACAGCGCTTCGGCAACACCCGTCGAGCCACCCGCTCCGGCGAGTTCTGCGAATCTTTCCGAGGCTTGCTCGATCAACGTTGCGGCCGGAGGTCGGACAGACTTGCGTAGCTCTTCATGAAGTGAGCGCCGCAGGAACTCCGCGCGATCCATGGCGTCTTCTTCCCGGAGTTTGGCGACATCCGGATGCCGCAGTCGCTGCATCTCGAGCACAAGCCATGACGCTGCAACGAGCATCGCAGCAATCGTGAAAGGCCACGTCAAAAGCTGTGCTCCGGCGTTCCACCATGCGAGCCCCGCGCCCGCCGCACACGCGAAGGCAACCCATCGGTAGATCCCGAGCGTGTGTTTATCGAACGGTCGGCCGCGAGAGACGGCGAGAACAGCAGCCATCATCAGCGCGCACACATAACTGGCGATCATGCCGTGCACTTCGAACCCGCCGCCGGCGAGACGGTAATGGGTCTGACCAAAGAGCGGGAACACCGACGGAACCAGAATCACGAACGAAAGAATACGGAGCGGCCCGCCCTGCCGGAAGGCACCCTCCACGTCCTCGCGTAAGGTCGTGATCTCCAGCGCGTGATCAGCGGCGAACTCTTCTGCTGTTCGGTGCGCGTCGGCTGTGAATCCATGCACGCCTAGATCCTGAAACGACAGCTCAGCAGGGCCGGGCTCGGCGTGGGATCGCTTCGACACCGACGGGTCATGCTCAGTCATGCCACGCTGCCGTCTGCAACGCTGCCGCAATGGGTATCAGCACGTGACCGGCAACATTAGACAGCTGCGGAGAAATCGCCGCAAAGTAGACGGTGCCGTGTCCGTCGGCGGCCACGAAGATCGTCTGCAGCAACTGCAGGTCAGACTCGCCCGCTTCCTGCCGCAACCAATCAGGAAGCTCGTGGATGTGCGTTACCGCGAATCCGTCCAACTCACCGAACATCGCCTCGGTCACTATGGGCTCGGCGATGCCGGGGCCCATGAGTCGATTCACGAGATCGACGGCGTGGGCGGCGTCATGCACGACCTCCGGGCCATCCGCGGACACCGGGACGACCGCGGCAGCAATGCCAAGCTGCTCATCACTTAGCAACCACGTGGTACTGCCGAGATCGTTCGCCGAGGAGAGAGCGTAGCCTCCATGGTGATGCAGCATCGCTTTCCAAGGAGTGTTCGGAACGTCGGCCCAGAGAGCGAAGAATTCCTCCTGCTCCGTACCCGGCTCGACTTGTGTCCAGAACTCCGGGTCGGCTTCAAGACTGAACTGCTTCACGCTTCCATCGTAGTGTCGTGACGATCGAATCGCTCAGCAAGAAGAGCGACTCTCGCACGAAGTCCATGTTCGCATCGGGGTGCTCGGGCATGGGCAGCACCGTGCGAATCAGGAGCGCCAGATGCTTGTTTCCCTCGATAGGAATCAGATACGTGGGCCCACCGAACTCGCCGCTCTCACCATCCGAAGCGACCGTAGCTGACTCCATCCAACGCAGCACTCCGGAGGAACCCTCGAGCGGCCTGGCTTCTCGCGTCTCCATCATTCGAAGGCCGAACGCCTGCACGGTTGCCCCGGTCGGCGGTCTAAACCAGTGGACTGTCAAGCTCATCGGTACGAACTGATCCTCGGGCGCCTCCACCTGGCGGATGACTCCGGCCAGTTCAACGCGCGAGCTACCTGGGGCAGTCTTCGCCTGTTGCACCATCTGGCGGACGCCTGGTTCGAGAGCACGCTTCACATCCGGAGGGAGATCCTCCACCGCGGACAACACTTCTTCGTGGAATCGGTCGGCGTCACCTTCGTCGAACCGCCAACCGTCGGGCAGGAGAACGGCGAAGCTCGGTCGATCAGCGGATCCACTGACCAATTCCGCTCGCAGACTTCCTCCCATGCCCACAGCTAGGAATGCCGACCTTGATTGCTGAGGCTGAGAATGCCGTCAAGCGTCCCGAGCACGCCACCGCCCGCATCCGCGACACCGGCGAGCGCCTCTACAAGGTTGCTCGGACCTCCGGGGAAGCCCGCTAGCTCTTGCCATCGAGCACGGTTACCGCGAATCAGCGTCGGGGTGTTCCTCACGAGAAAGTGCCCCACTCCTGCAATGCCCAGTTCAAACGGTAGCGAGGGCAGAAATCCGGAAATGCGCGGGTTCATGCCCCGGAACGCTCTCAGCCCATCCCCGAGATCCGAACCCAAATGGCGCATCGCGCCCGTGAACTTCCCAGTGGGTAGCGCTTTGATGTGCTTGCCGAGCGTGGCGAGCTTGGCAAACGGCACGACGCCGACGATCGAAAGACACAGGCTCAGCACATCACCGCGCCCGGCAAGGAACTTGGATGCTTCCAGCAGGACGACGATAATGCCCGCGACGAGCGCGATGGCAGCGAACACCGCTAGCAGGGGACCGGTGAAGAAGAAGCAAAGCACGAACGCGATGACACCGATCCACGTAAGCACCGTCAGGAGGCCCTCGATGAACGGCATGGCGTTATCCCAGAAGCCATCCTCTGGGCCGGATTCATTGGCCTGCTCGAGGCTGGCGACGGCCGTGCTGTAGGCCGACTCCCAGTCGCTGACAGGAGCGTCGTAGGCGCCCCAGTACGATTCCCACTCGCTCACTGCAGTGTCGAATCGAGTTCTTTCACTTGTCGAGCTGGGGCGGTCTCCGAGGTCCTCCCCTGAGTCCGCGTTGTCGGCTCGCTCGTCGAAGGTCTCTTGGTCGCTGACTGCAGAGTTCAGAGCAATTGCGGCCTCGCGGACCTCTTCCCAGGTCGATTCCGAATTCGTAACCAAGGAGTCGGTGTCATTCTGCACATCGCGCAAGGCGCCCGCGTACACCTTGAGAGCGGCCCCGCTCGGAGTGTACAACTTTCCGGCGATGTCGAGGTCCTCGTAAACATCTTTTGCGTCCTTGCGGATTCCGTCGATCGAGAGCCCGGCTCCGAGGCTTCCATCCGCGAATCCCTCAAGGGTGGTCGCTGCTTGCTGCATCAGGTTGCCGAGTGTTTCGATGTTGCGACCGCGACGAAGGATTGTCGCGTGATCCCCCACGATATTCTCTACTGTGCGTTCGCCATCCGTCTCGGGCTGAGTCGTTCGCAGGTACTGTGATTCCGCTCTGCTCATTCGCTACTCTCCTGCATCTGCTGCAACTCGAGATCCAACTCTTCCCAAGCACTCTTCGTCTCGTCGACTCGTTCCAGGAGGCTCTCGAGCTTGCGCCGCAGCGTCTCGCGTTTGTCATCCCAGCGAGACTCGAAATCTTCAGCAGCGTCTCGGAGCTCGCCCCGATCCTGGGGTCGATCGATAGCATCGAGCAGTTCTGTCGTCCTCTCGTCCGCATCATCGAACTCGGCGATAATCCGGGTCAGGGAGTTCGAAAGTGTCTGCATCGACGAGAAAGGAATATCGACATCTCCAGCCATGTGAGCCTGTTCCTTCCCTACACGATCGGTCGTTCTTCACCATCGTATGGTCACCTCACCGAAAGCGCACAGGGGAGAACTCCCCTTCCCTGATCCATTCGCACCCCCGCGGCCACTCGACGGCTGCTTGGGCACGGCACGATGACCGCCGTTGCGGCCCTACGGCACACGGTGCTGGAGGAACGCCGTGTTACTCGTCGTCCTTCACGTGCGGCATCTGCATCGTGATCCACTTGCCTGCCTGGACGAAGATGCCGCGTCCGACCGGGAACTCCGTGCGCTTCACGCGGGGGAACGGCACCTTGAACATCGTGTCGCCATCGTGCGTATCCGGCATGAGGATGATGCCCTGTCGCCCCTGCTTCAGCTCGCCGACAACGCCGGCGCTCGTCGTCATGCGAGAGATGTCGCCGTCGCCGAAGAGCACGTGATCGCTCTTATTGACCGCCTGCAGCATCCCGCGGAGTGCCCGGTCCGCGCCGCTGTCTGCGAACTGCGGGGCATCCTCCATGAAGATCGCGATGCGACCGGGGAGGGAGTCGTCGACGAGGATCTCGGCCAGTTCGGTCGCGAGCTCCTTCGCATCGTCGTCGCGCGTCGCGCTCCTCACCCACGGGCGGTAGTCCTTGAGCACCGAGCGACGGCCGCCGAAGTGGAACATCTTGACCTCGGGGTCGAAGCGTTCCATCGCGTGGATGATCGCCTTCATCGCCGTCGTTCTGCCCGACTGCGGCGGGCCGGTGATCACGAACGTACCGAACGCGTCGAAGCCGCGCGGCGCAAGCGTATCCTCCGCGACGCCCCAGACGGGGAAGCCGTCGACGGAGTCCGGCATCTTGGCGACATCGATCTTCGTCGGCAGCGCCCCGATCTCCTCGATCGGTTCAACACCGCGCGCCACGAGCTCCTCGGCCAGTTTGTCCATCGCCTTCGACTGCTCGGCGACGTTCGGCGTGCCCGTGATGACGGCCATCTGCACTTCGGCGCCATCGACGATCGCGCGACCCGGAGGAGACTGCTCGTTCAAGACATCGCGTGGCACGTTCAGCAGCGTGTAACCGGTCTCTTCCGAAAGCCGCAGGATAACGCGACGAGACACGTTGGACGCGACGCTCGAGGAGATGGAACCGCCCCTGTCGACCGTGAGCACAGCGTGGACACCGAGGGGCCGACCCTCACCGAGGATGCGCATGAAGTTCGCGTAGTACGGGGCTCTCGCCGCCGTGATCTCCCAGCCGTTCTTGAACTCCGGGAAGTTGTCGATGAGCACGATGATGCGAGTCATCTTCGGATCGGCGATCTCGCGATACTCGGTCAGGTTCGAGGCATCGACCTCACCGAACAGCCTCGACCTCCTGTCGAGTTCGCGGCCGAGCGACCGCAGCACGCGCTGCACGCGCTCGGCGTCATCCCCGTCGATGACGGAGCCCACCTGCGGGAGTCGCTCCGCCGAACGCAGCGCGCCGGATGCGAAATCGAGCCCGTACACTTCGGCCGCGCCCTGCTCCGGATTCATTCCGGCGGCGACGGCGATCGACTTCAGGACCGTCGTCTTTCCTGAACCGGAAGTTCCGTACACCAGCAGCGAGCCGTCTCGGTCGGGGCGGAAGTACACGGGCGACTGCTGCTGCCGCTCGGGGATGTCCGCGAGCCCGAGCACGATGTTGCTGTCGTTCGTGTCGGCAAGACGCTGATCCTCCAGCGCGATCGTCTGCTCGAGATCATCGAGCCACGGCCTGCGAGGCAGCGGGATCTTCGCCTTGTCGGCGGCTTTGATAACCGTTTGCACGATGCGCTTCTGGTCGTTGGGGCCGAGATCCTCGTCGGTCAGCTCGACCTCGGGTGCCTTATCGGCCTCCCACTGCAGCGTCGAACCGAACCGCAGTTCCGCAACGCGAACATCCGCCGTGACCTCTTCGTCCGTCGTCCAACCGCCCGCGTACGCCGACTGGAAGGGCACGAGGCGTCCGGGCCCCGTCTTCGCGATGCCGCGGCCGGGGATGGAGGGGCTGAAGGATGCCGCAACGGGGTCGTCGACGACGTCTTTGGAGTCCGACTCGTCGGCCATGCGCAGCGCTACGCGCAGGTTGGTGTTGGCACGCAGATTGTCTTTGATAACGCCGGCAGGGCGCTGCGTCGCCATGATCAGGTGGATACCGAGCGAGCGACCGCGCTGCGCGATGTCGACGACGCCGTCGACGAACTCGGGCACCTCGCCCGCGAGCGCCGCGAACTCATCGATGACGAGCACGAGAGCAGGAGGGGTCTCAGGGTCTTGACGCTTTTCGAGCTCGAGCAGATCCTTCGCCTTCTTGCGGTTGAACAGGTGCTCACGGTGATGCAGTTCCGCGCGCAGCGACGTCAGGGCTCGCCGCACGAGGTGGGGAGAGAGGTCGGTGACGAGCCCGACGCAGTGGGGCAGCTCGACGCAGTCCGCGAAAGCTGAGCCTCCCTTGTAGTCCACGAACAGGAACGTAACGCGATCCGGGCTGTGCGCAGCCGCCATACCCAGCACCCACGCCTGCAGGAATTCCGACTTACCGGCACCGGTCGTGCCGCCGACGAGCGCGTGCGGCCCCTGTGTGCGGAGGTCGAGGGTCATGACATCCGAGGAGCCCTGCCCCATGATGGCTCGCAGGTCTCCCGCCTTCTTCAGCCGTGGCATCTCTCGACCCGATCGGTCGATTATCGAATTGCTTTCGCGCCATCGTTCGACGACCGCACCCGGCTCGTCCGCGATCTCCTGGCCGGTCAGCGAGAGGAACATCACCGCGTTCGGGATGTCCGATGCGTCTTCTATGACGGTCGACGAGTCGACGACGGGGGCGAGTCGCTTCGCCAGCATCGTCATGTAGCGGTTAGAGACGCCCTCGACCTTGACACCCTCGTGCAGCTCACCGGCGCGCACGATACCGACGGTCGCCTGCTGCAGGCCGGCCGTCACATCGATGAAGCTACGGCAGGCCGCGGGAAGGGCTTCTACCGTCGGCGCTACGAACAACGCGAACACACCTACTTCGGAGCCGCGCTCGAGGATCTGCGTCAGACGCGGCCTGTCGACGTCAGGATTGCCGGCGACGATCAGCACGATCGCGGTGTTGCCCTTGAAGGTCACGTCACTGAGCGCACGATCGATGTCGGAACCGAAGTCCATCGGATTCCAGTCGTCCTTGAACGGCTTCATCCTGCCGTTGCCGCCCTTGGACCGTCCGTAGACGATCTCCTCCAGGCTGTTCAGCAGCGCTGTCCCGGATGACGCCGAGTCGGCCAGCGGGAGGTCCTTGAGCGGATTCCGTTCGCTGGATGTGTGCGGCATCCACTTGAGCCAATCGAGCTCTTCCGTCCAATCGGGGTCGGTGAGCGCAACCGTCACGACCTCGTTGGGGGCGTGCATCCCGAGCAGTTGGACGGCGACGCCCCGCAATACGTCACTCGTCATCGCCTTGGGCCCGGCGATGCCGACGGAACCGACCGTCTGCAACGACTCGAAGATCGGCACATCGGTTATTGACTTGAAGCGATCCCGCAGGTGGTCGACGCGCTCGACATACTCGGGAAGCACCTCGGGGTTGTCGCTCTCACCGATCGTATTCCGGCTGTCATCGTCGCCGACGCCGAGCCGGAGTCCGAGGAAGTTCCAGTGCTCGGGCCTGCGGCTCCAGAGCATCGGCCCCAGCTTCATCGCCTGATCGAAGACGGTCGCGACGGCGGGCACCTCGCGGTTTCTGACCTTGCGTTCCTTGGGTGTCTGCTTGTAGAACATCTCCTCGAGCTCTTCGTACTGCTTCTCGAAGATCGCATCGTCTTTTTTGAACTGCTGGCCCATGCGCTGACGCTGCGTTATGAAATTACCGAACATCATCATGGGGGTGGCGGCCATGATGAGCAGCGAACGGATACGGCCCGTCATCGCGTAGAGGGCACCGGCCATCAGAATCGGCGCCACGAGCATCGGCCACGGGAACACGTTCTTGATGCGCTCCGTCGGCATGCGCGGCTCTTTGAACTCCTCACCGGGATACCGCGGCTCCACGACCGGCGAACGGTTGAACATGAGTGCTCCGCCCCGCTCCAGAACCGGGTCCTTGCCGGAGGAATTGAAGTTGCCGACGACCTGCACGACCAGTTCGGAATCGCCGAGCGTGAACGGCTGGCCCGGCACGACCGTGAGCCGCTGCACACGGCCGCCGTCGACGACAACGCCGTTCGAGGAGTTCAGGTCGACGACTTCGATGTGGGCACCGACCTCGATGCGCGCGTGGCGCTTCGATACCAGGGAGTCGGGAATCACCAGGTCGCTCGACGGGTCGCGCCCTATCGTCGCGTGCCCGGAGCGCAGCTGGAATTCATGCCCCTTCGCGGGGCCCCCCGTTACGTGCAGAGTCGCGACGACTTCGGCGCCCTGGTTCATCTCCGCCGAAGACGTGCGACGGCCGAGGTTGACGACCTGCGCGTTGAAGCCCGAGCCGATGGGTGCCTCACCGATGAGCGTGTCGGGAGCCATAGGGACCCTGTGCTCCTCGGTGGGCGGCGCGACGGCTAACGACAGCACCTCGCCTTCGTCTGCCCAGATGGTCTTCTCGGGATCGGCGTCCTTGATCTGGTTGGCGACATCTTCGACCGTCGCGGTGGAGTCCGCGGTCACGACAACGTCGGTGGGGGCGATCCCATCGCGATGCAGGGTCAGTTTGACTCGCACGAATTTCCTCTCGTCAGCGTAACGCCGTTGTCAGCTCTATTGCTTCTGTTGCTCGTTATCCAGCAGAGCGAGATCCGCCCGCGAAACCAGCCTCGACGATACCCCGTATTCGACCAGTCGCGCTCGGCGGTTCGTTGCCAGTTTGCCCGGTGCGGCGCGCATCCCCTGCACTCCCATCTGATCGAGCTTGTCGCAGAGCGCGTCGAGCCTTCTGTTGAACGTCGTCATGGACCAACCGAGACGCTGTGCCGTCGCCGAGTTCGTCGGCAGTTCGCTCACGCCAGCGGCATCGCGCCGCAGCATGGGCTCCGCGAGTGCGACGACCAGCAGTTTCTGCACATCGCTCAACTGCAGTGGCATAACCGTTTCTTCGCCGGCGACGTGGCGGGCGGCCGGTGAGAACTCGAACTCCGCGTGGGAGGTCACCATGGTCAGTTCATACGTCGTCGGGCCGGCGGTGAAGACGACGACGCACTCCGAGAACACCAGCGGTAGGGCCGCTCCCGGCGCCAGCCATGACTGCACCGTTCCCTCACCGCTGGAGATCGTCGCCGAGAGTCGAGACCCGACATTCGTCAGCCACCAGAGACTGTCTTTGAAGCCCACCTGCAGGAAGTGCCGGTGCAGGTACTGATTGTCGTCGATAGCCAGATCGCCTTCGCGACCGATGACGAACGGCTTAGCCTGGTCGACCCGGAACCATTCGCCGGCGAACTCGATCTGCATTTCGCTACGCGTATCACTCATCTGTGCATCCCTGGGCCGACTGCGAAGACTGTCCGGATGCCCGCACGATAGAGACACTCAAGCACGTCGGTCCTTCCGGTTCGAGGGGTACCGTCAATTCTGGCGACTCGAGCCATCCCGTCTCGGGGTTCCCGTTCGACGGCTCGTACCGGTACTGGTAGCGGTCGCCGTCGCGCGGCTGCGGGTTCTGCCAGGAGAAGTGGACCTCGTCGCCGTCGATCTCTGCGACGAAGGCGATCGGCATGCTGGGAGGAGCCGCGGGAGGCGGGGGCGCATCCTCGGTCTCATCCGGGTTGGAGCCAGACTCCAGCACGTTGTTGCCGAAGATCACCAAGCCGCCGACGGTAGCGACCACCGCGATCAGCACGGCTGCCGCGATCGTCACCGGCAACCAACGTCTTCGCGTTCGGCGCGGAGGCTCGGCATCCCGCAGCTCGGCGGGGGCCGCCGGCTGTTCACCGGCCCCGATCTCGGCCCGAACCACGGTCCGGTCGTCCACTTGAATCGGCGCGTGGTGGTGACGGACGGCGGAGTCCGTTCGCCGATCGGCCTGCGCATCGATCGTGACGACACCCCGCACTCTCGTCGCACCGCCGTCTTCGACCTCGGACGCATCGGGAGCGAGCGAGTCATCGAGCACGTCGATCTGCGTTATCGGCAGCGCCATGCTCGCCTCTACCCGCTGCAGCGCCCTGCCAAAATCGAGGGCCGTCGAGTATCGGCGATTCGGGTTCGCCGCCATGGCGGCCAGCAGTGTGTTCTCGAGCTCTGCCGGCACGTCGCCTCGTGCCAACGGCGCGACGTCACCGGCCTCTATTCGAGCGATGAGGTCGAGGCTCGCGTTGCTCTCCCCCGGCAGCTCGAACGGTGTACGCCCCGCGAGCAGCGTATACAGCGTTGCGGAGAGCGAGAAAACGTCTGATTCGGGGCCGGCCCACGGGGTGCTCGCAAACGCTTCCGGCGGCGACCAGGGCACAGACATCCCCGATTCCTCGTGCACTGCACCGCCGGCAGTCGCGATACCGAAGTCGGTCAGCGCAGGGCGATTGTACGCGGTGACGAGAATGTTCGCGGGTTTGATGTCACGGTGCAGGATTCCCGCCCGGTGCGCGGTTTCCACAGCGCCGGCGATCTGTACGCCCAGCGTGAGCACCTCCGGAACCGAGAAGCGCTCCTTCTGATAGCGCAAGCCGAGATTCGGTTTCGGCGCGTACTCCATCGCGAGATACGGTCGCCCGTCCGGCGTCACGGCAGCGCCGTAGATCGTCACGATCGACGGATGCTCGGAGAGTTGCGCCATCAGGTTCGCTTCGTTGCGGAAGTGCTCGACGGTGTTCTGATTCAGCTGCGAAGGCAGCAGGACTTTCACCGCGACGCGTCGACTCGGCAGCGCCTGCTGATACAGATACACGTCCGCGAATCCGCCGGACCCGAGTACCTGCAGGAAGTCATAACCGGGGATGTCGGGGGCCGGCGCCGGCGCTCGCTTCGGGCTCACGGTGTCTGCACCTCGATGACGACACCTTCGCCGATGTCGAGCCTGTCTCCCGGCCAGAGGAACGTCGGCGTATCGGGGCGCAGTCGCTGGGGTTGCTGCCCTGGACGCAGCAGCATCGTGCCGTTCGTGGAACCGAGATCTTCTGCCACGACGTTCCAGTCTTCTATCCGCATCTCGACGTGGCTGCGGGAGATGTCTTCGTCCGGGCTCGCGACCTGCATCAGCCGCGTGTGCGGATCGGAGCTTCTCGCGCGCGGCTTGCGCCCGAAGACCACCGTGTTGTGAAGTGGGATGCGCTCCCCGCTCGGGAGCGCGGCCACAGCGAAATCGGGCCGTGGGCGACGCTGCAGCGACCCTTGCGCGATCGTTCCGCCGCACACGGAGCAGACGGATGCGGACGGCGGGTTCACGTGACCGACGTGGCACACCAGTGACAGTACCTGCGGACCGCTGTCGTGCAGATGCTGCTCCTGCTGCTGAGCAGAGCGTTCAGCGCGGTTTCGGGCTATCAGTTCCGCTGCGTCTTCTGCGCGAACGGTGTTGCCGTCGTGATCGCCGAGCTGCTCCTGCGCGGCAGGAAACTGCGGTCCAGCAGGAGGCTGCGCAGACGATGGTTGCGCGACGGCCGGCTGCTGGGCTCCGGTCTGCGGGGAATCCGGCAGCCGGGCCGGCACTTCCTCGCTGGCCGACCGGGCATCTTCGTATGCTCGCGCCGCGGGAGTTGCCGGGGCCGGTGCACTGCGCTGAAAGCCGGGAACGGAGTCGATGATCCCGCCCTCCAACGACCCTTCATCGGCGGTGGTCTCTTGTTCGGGGAGGTCCTCGGGAACGAGTGTTTCGAGAGAAACATCCGCGAGGTCAAGCACGAGTGCCCTTACCTTGGCGACACCGTGCGTGATCGGAAACGACGGCTCGCCCTCCGCGCGAAGGTCGCCGACCAGAAGCGACCCTCCCCGCAGGCTTTCGAAGATGAGCGACTTCGATGCGTTCGATTCGAGATCCTTGTCGTCGAGGCGGGCCGGCACGCCGGAACGGCGAGCGAGCTGGCATTCCGCCCCGAAGTCGGCAAGCGCGAGAGGGTTGCCGTACCGCTGGGCAGCCTGTGCGATCTCCTGCAGAGAATCGCCGGCAGCGAGCGCGTCGAAAGCACGCTGCACCTGCTCGGGCGCCGCCGAAGCGGGGAGCACGACGACGCGCGAACCTGCGACCGCGGCCCATGCCGAGCCGGGCACGAATCGCATCATGACGCCCCCTCATCCATCTACGTCAGTTGAAGCCGCAAGGAGCGGTCTCCAATTCGAACGATATCGTTACCGAACAACTCGACGCGATGCCCCGGAGGCAGGTTGACCACTTGGCCCGACCGCTCCAGCGACGAACCGTTCGTCGAATGCCGGTCGACCGCGAACACCTTGGCGCCATTGACTTCGAGCAGCAGATGCGTCTTCGAAATCGACTGCGAAGGGTCCGCGATGGGGAGCGCGTGCGCAATGTTCTCGTCTGCTCCCGCGCGCGGGTTACGGCCGAGGAGCGCGCTTCCCTCCAATTCGAATGTCTCGCCCGTGTCGAGCGCGATCGTCGCTACCGCGGCGGAGCGTCGCCCGGCCATCCTGGTTTCCGCGACATCGTCATCGAGCCCGGCACCACCGTGCATGACCGTGTCGTCATCGATCGGCTCCTGCCACGCCTGCGGCGCGCTCGGTGGCGCAGGCGGCGCAGACCGCTGTTGTGCAGGGTGCGACTGCTGGTACTGCACCCGACCAGGACCGGCGGGAGGAGGAGCAGACGGCTGCAGGGGAGCGTGCTGTTGCTGTGCGTGCTGCTGCACGCCCCGGGGAGGAGACGCCTGCGGCGGTGGACTCTGCGGCGGTGGTCCTTGCGACGCGCCCTGAGGAGATGCGCCCTGAGGAGATGCGCCCTGAGGAG
>NZ_CAMEFJ010000007.1 GCF_945915485.1 uncultured Agrococcus sp. | reverse complement strand
CCCAATGTATGGAAATGCCCCAATGTATGGAAAACAGCCCGACATTCAGGAACACAAGCCGATATCCCCGACACTCGGCGCAACCGCGCCCGCCCGCGCAACCCATTCCACCTCGACCCTGCCGGATGAGTCCTGACGAACCGATCTCGCCGAACGCGCCCGCCGGCGTGTCCGGCTCCCGTGTGCCCGCCCCGTGCCCAACGTATGGAAATGCCCCAATGTATGGAAAACAGCCCGACATTCAGGAACACGAGCCGATATCCCCGACACTCGGCACCGAGGTGCACTCCGACGGTTAGGCAAGCGCAGCCGCGGGCAAGCTGGGAGCACCAGCGAGCAACAGTTTCCTGATGACCGCGATCGTCTCGTCGAGCTTGTGCACGACGTCCGCGTAGCCGAACCTGTGCCACCGGAGCCCCGCCTGCACGATCTGCGTGTTCCGAATGCGGTCCTTCTTCGCTTGCGCACCTACGTCGTGAAACTCCGAACCGTCGATTTCGATGCACAGCCAACCGTTGATGACGATGTCGATGCGACCGCTGCGGAAGGGCACCTGTACCTCGACATCCCAGCCTTGATCCTCACAAGCCAGCCGCAGAATCGTCTCCAGGCCCGACTCCGCACGTCCGTTGACTCGACGCAGCCACGGTCGACACCGTTTCGGCAAGCGCTCTGCCAGTTGCCCAAGTTCGTCTCGCGACAGGAGCCCTAAGAACAGGGCGCTGTCGATCGCGGCCACAGCGGAGTTCCGGGATGCCTTCTTGCAGTACTGCAGGAGCGCATCCAGCAGCGAACCCGCCACGGCCGGCCCGCATCCACCGTAAAGGAGCACTCGAAACGCTGATCGGCCCCTGGAAGCGTCCTGTACGCGGCGCCGGGTCGGAGTGCAATCCAGGTTTCCCCGCCGGTTTCGACCCATACGCCGTAACTCTCGAGGGCCGTAGCTCCCCCGACGCGCCCGTGCGCAGCCAGAGCAGTAGTGACCCTTCGGGACGTGTCGGGCAGGGCGACCCAGCTCCTGGTGACGCGAACGAGTTCGCCCGCATCGACAGCGAGTTTCAAGGATCGCTTGCTGTGCCCGATATTCCGCAGCGACGTTCGCGTCGCGGCACCGCCGAAGGTCCGAATGTCGTTGATGAGTGACTCCACACCGGCATTGTGCTGCTCCGAGTCGCAGGCCGGGTCGTGCGCAAAGCACCCTGTGGAGAATTAGTGCCTGTGGAGCGCGATCCGGGCTCCCCGATGCGACATGTGAAACCACGCCTAACAGTGATGTGTTGTCCACAGCCAGAACTTTTGCGTCAGAGGCTCAACCTACGTTCGCGCGCATGGACGGGATTCAGGCTTATCGGGTGCCTTTCAAGCTGGAGGAGTCATCGGGCGTGCTCCTGTTAACGAACACGTCTGACGAAGCACTACCTTGGGTGCGCGTCGATTGTGCCCCGGGCGGACTCTGCTCCTCTATTGCGCCCGGCGCCATGGGGCCCGGTGAGTCAGCGACTGTCTACGCGGGCAAGGCCAAGCATTCTCCAACGGCCGCGCTCATGGTGACCTGGTTGCGCCACGGCGGCGATGGCCCTTACATCTGGCGGGCGGTGGTCTAGAAGTGCCCGGCTAGTTGCGTTGCCTGGAACGCGCCTCGGTCAAGTCACGTGCGGTGAATTTGCGAGTACGCCCTGGATACATGTCGGCGTGCATGCCTTGCAGAAGCTCTCCGGGGTCAACATTGAGCGCCGTTGCGATTCTGACAACGGTCTCAACGCTCGGGCTGACTTCGCCTCGCTCTATCTTCGCGACATTCGTCCACGCAAGTTCAGCGAGATGTCCGAGGTCTTCGAGGGTGCAGCTGCGTGCCCTCCTCATCTCACGGATGCGCGAGCCGAGATACATCGCGGCCTCAGAGTGTTGTGCAGGCATGCACTCAGCACATCGGCATCACACCTACGGCACCAGAATGTAAGTGCGCTAGTTCTTTTCATGCTGTGTCTTTGTGGTAACTTTTGCGGAGTTGAAACTACCGGTTACGGGGATGATTCATCGTTTGAGTCAAGGAGGCTGCGCAGCGCATGGGCTCAAAGCAGCGCCTTCAACTCACGTGGTACAACAAGGACAAAGCCCTGATCCCCACGGAGTCGGGGAAGTACGGCTATACGTGGGTAGATCCCACGGACCCGCGCTACTGCGAGACGCGGCCCATCAAGACTTTCGAGTTTCTTTCAGCCGACCAGTCCTCCAAACGAGCCGACGCCGTGTACTCCCCTCGCGCCGACGTCGAACCCACCACTGACAATCTCCTCATTCACGGCGAATCAGGCGACGTCCTGGAGGCTTTGACACGTGTGCCCGAGTTAGCGGAGCAGTACCTCGGCAAAGTCAGGCTCATCTACATCGACCCTCCCTTCAACACCGCACAAACCTTCGCTAACTACGAAGACAATCTCGAGCACTCTGTCTGGCTCACGATGATGCGCGACCGACTGCTGCACATGAAGCGTTTGCTGAGTGAAGACGGATCGATCTGGGTGCATCTTGATGACGTTGAGAATCACCGAATGCGGATGCTTCTAGATGAAGTTTTCGGGTCGGGTAACTTTGTTGCCCAACTCTCTTGGGAGAAGGTCGCGGGACGCGACAATCGCGCAATCTTCTCGAACACCTGTGACTTTATCCTCGTGTATGCGCGCAATAAATCCCCCTGGCGCTCCCGGCGCAATCTGCTGCCTCGGCCCGAGACTGACTCTCTCTACACCAACCCAGATGGCGACCCACGCGGTCCATGGACATCGAGCGACTTTTCCGCACAGTTCAACCCTGCCGAAAATCCAAGGCACAGCCAGATCTACGAGCTCGAGACTCCTTCCGGCAAGTTGCTGCCCCCGCCGCCGGGGCGCTGCTGGCTCTATACACAGGATCGTTACCATGAACTCCTCGCGGACAACCGAGTGTGGTTCGGAACAGACGGCACGAACAGCCCCAGATTGAAGCGCTTCCTCATTGAAGTTCAAGACGGCCTTGTGCCGAAGACCCTGTGGGACAGGCACGGGGTAGGAACCAACGACACAGCGAAGAAGGAGCTGCAGGCGCTGTTCCCTGACAAAAATCCCTTCTCCACGCCTAAGCCGGAACGACTTCTCGAACGCATCATCCACATCGCTTCCAACCCGGGCGACATTGTGCTTGATGTGTTTGCCGGAAGCGGGACAAGTGCTGCCGTCGCGCACAAAATGGGACGCCGTTGGGTAAGTTGCGAACTTGTAGAGGACACATTTCAGCGATACACGAAGGCTCGTCTGACGAAAGTCATCAACGATGAAGATTCAGGCGGCATCTCACGTTCCGCCGGAGTTCGAGTTGCTGCCGAAGGTATTCAGCTGCCTGAAGGTCTCAGCCCGGACGAAGCTCAGCAGTTAACCTCTCTCCTCAACAAAGCGGTCAGAAACGAATCTGGGCTGAAGAATAGCCCCGATATGAAGTCCTTGAAGCGGCTGGTCAAAACGAAGAAGGCGCCGGATGTTCTGAACTGGCGAGGTGGCGGAAGCTTCTTCGCTGCACGTCTCGCACCGGCATGCTTCGACTTCGACCCGGAATTGCAACGTGTTCTTTTGACGGACGCGGCAACAGGAGAGACTCTGGTCGAATCCGTTGCGGCCAACCTGGGCTATCGACTCCTTCTCGACGACTTCGTGTTCGATGGGCAACGTGGACGCTCACTCCTCAAAGTCATCGAAGGAGTTCTCGACACCTCGACTGTCGATGCGTTGCTCACAGAGCTCCGCGAAGACGAGAAATTGGTCATCGCTGCGACAGGAGTACTCGACGGAGTGCGCGAGCAAGTGCGTCGCAAGGGCAGGGGTTCGAGAGTCGTGCATATCCCTGATGATTTGTTCCGCTATGAAGGGGGCGCGTCCACGTGAGCAAACTGAACCTCGCATTCGATCAGAACGACATCGATGCAATCGCGGCCGACTTCGACCTGCGGCAGCCGAACAAGGAGGCGCTGCGACAATTGATCTTCGCCCTCACAAGCGATGACTTCGACGCTTCCATCACACAGGTCATGAATCTGGCGACCGGAGTGGGCAAGACCTACCTCATGGCTGCGTTCATCGAATATCTTCGTCGACACGAGGTCGGGAACGTATTGATCGTCACCCCGTCACTCACGGTGCAGCAGAAAACTGTTCAGAACTTCACACCGGGCAGCAGTCGGTATATAGCGGGAGCCACGGTCGCCCCCGACATAACGACGCCGCAAGATTACAGCGCGTGGCAATCCATGCAAAGCGGCCCTTCGAGCCTGCTACATGGCAACGCTCAGTCCGTTATGGCGTTCATCTTCAACATTCACCAACTCATTGCCCCAAAGAGCTTGGATGGCGCAACACAGGGCTCTACCGCAAAGGCGGGGCAGCTCCGAACCAGAAAGTTCGATGAGTCCGCAGGAGCACTGTTCGAGTATCTGCAGTCCAGGAACGACCTAGTGGTGATCGCCGACGAATCACATCTATACGGGCCTTCAGCCAAAGCTTTTTCGGCGGCCCTGAAGGAACTAGAACCGGCGGCCACAATCGGCCTAACCGCATCCGCGTCAGAAGGCGATCACATCGTTTACCGTTATCCGCTGTTTCAGGCGATTAGAGATCGTTACGTCAAGGCACCGGTTCTTGCATTCCGCAAAGGCGGCTACCGCGACGGCAACGACTCTGAAGAGCAACAGCTTCGAGATGCGCTCGCGCTTCGTAGCATCAAACAATCAGCCTACGAAGCATTCGCAACGGCCAACGACAGGCCTCATCTCAACGCTGTGCTCTTTGTCGTGTGCGCGGATGTTGCGCACGCGACCCAAGTGGCAAATCTGTTACGGTCTCCGGGTTTCCTGAATGACGACAAAGCAGTCTTGCAAGTCGACAATGAACACGACGACGAGCAAACCCGCCACGCGCTCGAGCATCTCGACAGCTCCGACGCTCGAACACTCGCTGTCGTCAGCGTCAACAAACTCAAAGAGGGTTGGGACGTCAAGAACATCGCGGTGATTGCAACGCTGCGCGCCATGGCATCGGAGGTGTTGACGCAGCAGACAATGGGACGTGGGTTGCGTCTGCCCTTCGGCGAGTACACCGATATTCTCCAGATCGATCAGCTCGACATCATTTCACACCGTTCGTTTGACGAACTCCTCACAGCTGAGAATGTTCTCGCGCACTTCGGCATAGAGGAGAGCACCCCTGAAGCTCAAGAAGCCGCGCGAGCGGCGATCCAGCGAGCTTCTCGGTCACACACGGGCGAGCAGACGGAGTTCGCGAACGGCCGCACGGCTGTTACAGACTACTCCGCCGATGCGCTTTCAGACGAGGAACAAGTCACCATTTCTTCGAGTGACGGGAGCACGCACCTTCATCCAGGAACGGCAGACGAGAAGCCGACACTGAGCGTGAACGTACTTGACGACGCCAACCTCAATAATGAGTTGGACGACTTTGTGCCGCTCTGGGTTCCGCGTAATCCGAGATACAAGGACACAACGTTCGCCTTTCCTGTCACGACCATGAAACGAGACAATCGGGAGTTCAGTTTGGGCGCTGTTTCACAGCCAGAAATTGAGCGAGCAGCGAAGCGCGTCACAACATCTGGCGACGTGGTCATTAGAAAGGAGATCCTTGCATCCCTGGATGCGATCAGCGTGGCAGACACTGAAATCGCAGAGATCGCCAGCATGCCGATCGAGAGCGAACGGGCTGAAGCAGCACTGCTCAAGCTAATTATGGGTTTCCAGTTCGTACCTGCTACAGGCGAGAACAAGACGCTAGCGAAGAACCACGTCCTGAGGAAGTTCCTAGCCGAAGCACCTGTTGACCACTGGACCACGAAAGCGCTTGCGTCCGCAGAGCAAGAGCTATCGACACTCATCCACACAACCTTTCGTGATCTGCTGTCATCGGCGAAAGACACATTCCAGATTCACCCCCGACAGCTTCCGAAGCGCGGTGGTTACCACTTACCGCCCGGAGCTCGTGTCCACGAACCGATCTCGAGCCAGCGAAAATTCGTCAAGCGCCGCCACTATCGCGGCTGGTTCAAATCGCTTTTCGAAGTTGAAACGTTCGATTCGTGGTCAGCGGAATACGAACTCGCGACCCTCTTGAACACATCGCCAAACATCGAATGGTGGATGCGCTTGCATCCCAGCGACGGTGCCTTCATCCAGTACAACCTCAGGAGCAAGTACTATCCCGATTTCGTCGCCCGCGATGAAAAGGGGCACTACTGGATAATCGAAGGGAAGGATGAGAAAGGGCGCGATGACGACTTGGTTCAGGCCAAGCGCGAAGCCGCGGAGCAGATCGTCGTAGAACTAATGACTGTGGAGGATTACGCAGGGCAGACCTGGGGCTACATGATCGCCTTCGAAGACGACGTGAAGCTTGCAGATTCCTGGAATCATCTTAAGGATCTCAGCCGCCCCGTAACCACGTAGTAGGTGGGGTGCAGTACGAGCCGCTGCCAGAGTCGCCCCTGGCTGCTCACCCTGCGCTCATTCGAGACCCCACGCCAACGCCAGAACCGCGGCATCACGAGGAACATACGGGTCGAACCCCGTAAGCTCACGGATCCTCCTGAGCCTGGTCACCACCGTGTTTCTGTGGCAGAACTGCTCAGCGGCAGTGCCTCCGACTGAGCCGCACGAGTAATAGGCCTTGAACGTCTGCAGCAACCGGTCGCGCTCCACCTCGCGCGTCTGGCGGAAGTCGTCGCCGATCAGCAGTTCTGCCCCTCCCATCCGCGCAATCGTGCCGGCGTGCAGCTCGCGCATCAGGAGTTCGTCGAGGAAGACCTCTTGATCCGTCGGTCTCAACAGGCCCGTCAGGCGCAGCATGGCCCTCGCGATGCGGGGAACGGAATGCAGCGGCATGGGATGGCGTGCCAGCACGCCCTTCTCGATAGCGTCCGGGAGGCCGGGCGCGGATGCGCTGCTGCAGGAGAGCAGGATCATCGCGTTCTGCCAAGGAACTGTGTGCGACCAGCCGCTCTCCGATTCGATTTCGCGTGATCGTGGCGCGAGCGCCAGCGCAAGCCAGTGCTCCGACGCGCGGGCATCCCCTAGTGCATCGGCTGCCGCCTCCGTTGCGTCCCGGTCGGGGTCCTCCTGCGAGAGGAAGGCCATGAGCGTCCTGTCGGTCGCGTACTGGGTGTCTTTCGCGATACGGGCCGTCTCCTCCGAGTGAGCGAGCTGCACTCTCGAAACGTGTCGTTCGACGAGCGCGAGCAGTTGATCCACCTTCGCAACGAGCAGCTTCGGGCGCTCGTCCTCGAGCTCATCGCGCAGCGCGTGCCAGAGCACGGTGAAGTTCGTTCTCACGCCATCCAGAAGCGATTCGATTTCGATGCCCTGTCTCGCCCGCCTGGCGCCGATGCGCTCCGGGTAGGTGCGCAGCCAGTCGGTGAGCGGGGCGCCGCTGAGCAATCGCAGGAACATCTCCATGCTGTCATCGACGACCTCGACGACATCACCGACGGGCACCCTGTCGGGGCCGTAGTGCACCTCGGTAGGGAAACCGTCGATGAAGGATTCTCGCAGCTCGATCCGACGCTCGCGCAGCCGTTCGATGACGCCGGCCCACACGTCGCCGTCGGAAGCGGTCTCATTTTGTGCCATTTCAGCATTTTGCCGCATTTCGTCCCGGATCCCGTGCGCTGGCGTCATTGTTTCCGTGCATTTCCATAACGGAGAATGGAAGCTACGAAGGTGTCCGCCGACTTTGAAGGAGCATCGTGGACGTTGATCTGATCTTGCGCGGAGGTCGAATCCTGACAATGGGCTCAGCGGGCGTCACCGATGCGATAGCGGTGCACCAGGGCCGGATCCTCGCCCTGGGACGCGACGCGGAGTCACTCACCGCTCGCGTAGATCGCAACCTCGAGGGCCGTACCGTGACGCCGGGGTTCATCGACGCGCACGCGCACTCGGTGTGGTTCGGGTTGACTCTCGTCGAACTCGATGTCGCTCCCGCGCGATCCATCGACGAACTCTACGATCTCGTGGCAGAGCGAGCGGCCGAGACCGCCGAGGACGAGTGGGTGGTCGGCGCCGGTTTCAACCAGATGTACACGGGGAACGAGTACCCCGACCCCGCGCGACTCAACGAAGCTGCCGGCGGCCGTCCGGTATGGATCAAACACACCTCCGGTCACGCCTGCGTTATCGACCGCCGCGCAATCGAGATCACTCGCGTGCACGATCATCTGGAGCAGGGCATCGACGGTGGCCGCATCGTCGTCGACGAACACGGCGAGCCGACAGGGCTGCTCGAGGAGCAGGCGATGCGTCTCGTGCAGGACATCATGCTCCCGTATCCGCTCGACCGCATCGAACAGGCACTCGAAGCAGCAACGCGCCACTACCTCACGGAGGGGCTCACGAGCGTCACCGACGCCGGCATCGCGGGCGGGTGGATCGCGCACAGCCCGCAAGAGTTCGCCGCCTACCAGAACGCACTGCGCAACGGCCGCCTGCACACGCGACAGCAGGTCATGCCCGAATCATCGACGATCACCGAATACGGTGAGCCGGGAGCAGAAGGGCATTACAGCGGTTTCAGCGCAGGCATCCGTTCAGGGCTCGGCGACGACCGACTGCAGCTCGGCCCCGCGAAGTTCTTCCTGGACGGCTCGATTCTCGGAGCGACCGCTCGCATGAGCCAGGAGTATCACCACTGCCCGGGCAGCCACGGCTACTACCAGGGTGATCGTGGGGAAATCCGTGACCGGGCGCTCGCGGCAGGAAGGTCGGGTTGGACGCTCGCCATGCACGCTGTCGGCGACGAGGCGGTCGACCTCGCGATCGAGATCGCGGGAACACTGAGGAAAGAGGGCATCGAGCCGCCCATCCGTCACAGGATCGAGCACGGCGGCGTCGTACGCCAGGAGCAAATGGCACGCCTCGCCGAGGTCGACCTGACGATCGTCGGCCAGCCCTACTTCGTCTCGGTCTACGGCGACGGGATGCGGCGCTTCATCGGCGACGAGCGCGCGGATAGCTCGTTCCCGGCGAAGTCACTGCTGGATGCAGGGCTCACCCTCGCAATTTCTTCCGACCGACCCGTTGCTCAGGGAGCACCCCTGCGCGTCATGCAATCCGCCGTCGAGCGTCTGACCGCGTCCGGCCACGTCTACGGTGGCCACGAGCGACTCACCCCGCAGGAGGCATTGGCCGCCTACACGACCGGCCCCGCTCGACTCACGGGCTGGGAAGGCGTCAAGGGCGTGCTGCAGCCCGGTGCATTGGCCGACCTCACGATCCTGGGCGCGGACCCGACGGAAGTACCCGCTGCGGAAATCTCGAGCATCCCGGTCGAGGCCACCGTCATCGGCGGTGAGGCGAAGCACGACCCGAACGGTATCGTCTCGGCATGAGCGCACAGACAACTCGACCCGTCGTCATCGTCACGGGCGGCACGGGCGGCATCGGCACGGCCATCGCGGCAGCGCTGCTCGCGGCAGGCAACGCGGTTGTTCTGACCGGCCGCAGTACCGAGCAGGGCGCCGCGGTCGTCGAGCAACTCGGCGAATACGCAGCATTCGTGGCTGCCGACCACTCCCTGGGCGAGACACCGGGTGCCGTCATGGATGCGGTGGCTGGGTTGGGCGAGCGCTTCGGTGAGCTCCACGGCCTCGTCAACAATGTCGGCAGGCGGCACAATGACGTCATCGGGGAGCACACCGCCGAGCGACTCGCGGAGACGCTCGCGTTGAACGTGACCTCCGCGATTCTGATGACCCAGGCCGTGGTTCCTGCGATGCCGGCAGGAGGCTCGATCGTGAACGTTTCGTCGCGGCTGGCGGTTGCCGGGATGCCCGGTGTCAGCGGGTACGCTGCTTCGAAGGCCGCGCTCAACGGTTTCACTGTCGCGTCGTCGATCGAGTTGGCGCCGAAACGTATCCGCGTCAACGCGGTCGCCCCCGGCATGACGAAAACGCCATTGATCGAAGCGTGGCTCGCTGAACAACCGGATCCCGCCGCTGCGGAGGCCGATCAGGCCGGCAAGGTACCGCTCGGCAAGCTCTGCTCCCCCGAGGATGTCGGTGCCGCGGTCGCGTTTCTCGTCTCTCCCGCCGCGGCGTACCTCACGGGAACGATCCTGCCCGTGGACGGCGGCTACACGGCCGCCTGAGCCCCCGCATCCCGCCGAACCGGCCATCCAGCTTCGGACAATCCCCGCCCCGTTGCGGCTTCGTGTCCCGAATCGCTGGCTTGTTCCGAAACTCTGGTCGTTTGCCAGCGTTTCGGGCCCAAGACACGATTTCCCAGCAGTTGGGCGCGCCGCCTCGAAGAAGTTCATGCGCCCCGGCGCTTGCCCATCCACGTGCGGCGCGTCAACTTCTCGGTCGCCTGGCGATGGGAAGGCTGCCTCACGGCGTGTCGTCGCCCAGCGACCGAGAAGTTGATTTCGGCATGCGGGGGTGAACGCCATCCGGGTGCGGGTGACGGCGACAAACGACCCGTCATCCACCGCGCGCTTCAACAATCTTTTGCTGTGTCCCATGTCGCGCAGAGCAGTTCGTGTCGCAGCACCACCGAGCCCGCGAATGTCATCGAGAAGCGTTTTCACGTTGGCGGTGTGCGCGAAATCGGCAATCGCCTCGCAGAAGAGCCAGGGAGGTCGTGGACAAACGGTCAGTGTTGAACGTGGATTCGACGACAAGAGCGACGGTCGAACTCTCGCCCGACCGCCGCTCGAATCACGGTCGCTAGACGATCTCGTCGAGCTTCTTCGTCGTCTTCACCAGTACACCGGAGATCAGTGCTCCCGCGAGTGAGATCGCGCTGATGAGGAAGAGGAAGCCACCGATGGGCAGCCAGCTGGAATCGAAAGCGATGAGCAGCGAGGTTGCGATCATGGGCACGAAGCCACCGATCATGCCCGCGATGTTGAAACCGAGGGCAACGCCCGAGTATCGGATGTCGGCGGTGAACAGTCGGGGCAGGATCACGCCGGTCACCGCATAGGTAACGGCCATCGGCTGCACCATGAGAATGACCGCGAAGACCGCAAGCCACTCGATGCCCGTTGAGAGCATGTAGAAGCCGGGGAACGACACGACCAGTGAGATTATGCATCCCCACACGGCAAGTTTCACCGGGTTGACCGAGTCGGAGAAGTATCCCGTAACGAGTACCGTCACTATCTGCAGAATCGCTGCTGACATGGTCGCGGTGAGCATCACGTTCGAGGGCAGCCCGACCGTGTTCGTGCCGTACGAGATGGCGAAGGTCGTGACGAGGAAGAAACCGCCGATCGTGACCAGGGCGAGAGCCGCTGCAGTCATCATGCGGCCAGGAGAATGCTTGAGCACCTCCAGGGCAGGAACCTTCTTCACCTGGTCCTTCGCCGCGACCTTCTTGAACTCGGGCGACTCGTCGACGAGCGTGCGCACCCACAGCGCTACACCGAGAAGCGGGAACGCAAGCAGGAACGGGATGCGCCATCCCCACGCATCGAACGTTTCGGCGGGCATGAACGCGAGGAGGAGGAAGGCACCGGAACTCGTGATGTTGCCGATCGGCGACCCGAGTTGCGGGAGGCTGGCGTACAGCCCCTTCTTACCGGGTGGCGCGTGCTCGGTTGCCAGCGTGACGGCACCTGCCCACTCACCACCGAACGAGAGCCCCTGCAGGAACCGCAGTACGACGAGCGCGATGGGCGCCCATATGCCGATCGCAGCGAACGTCGGCACGATACCGATGAGACCGGTGGAGATGCCGATCACGACCAGCGTGATGATCAGCGTGTTGCGACGACCGATCGTGTCGCCCAGATGCCCGAAGAACACGGCGCCGAGCGGACGGGCGATAAACCCGACCGCGAAAGTCGCGAAGGCCGCAAGAGACGACACGAGCGGATCTTCGCTTGCGAAGTACTGCTGGTTGAACACGAGCGCAGCAGCGGTGCCGTAGATGAAGAAGTCGTAATGCTCGAGTGCGGTGCCGACAACGACGGCGGTGCGCACCATTTGCGGTTTCTTCTTGGCGTTCTCGGTTTGGGCGACGTCGACCATGGTGCTCCAATCAGGTGCATGGTTCACGTGCTGCACCACCGTCGACTAGCAAGCGTTTCGCTCACTGAGCCGCATCCGGCAGCTTCGTCCGTGAAGTGTGAGGATCGGCTCCATCTTCACGGCATATTCAGCCCGGCGCTACTGAACCTCGCAAAGTGGCGACGCTTCTCCACCGAAATCTGTGCACTTGCACAGTTCGTGACGTGATCGATATGCACCTCAAGGCGAGCCGATGCCACGCGGCGCCGTAGCCAGAAGGTACGCTCCCCCGTCAAGCAGTAGCGCGGCACCGCTGTCGGTGACAGCGACGGGGTACACGATGCGACCATCACCTTCCGGGTAGGCTTGCGCATGCGCTCCCGTAATCACGTTGTGCACTCGAAGCGAGCCACCTTCGAGCAGGTACAGGAAGACGTCGCCAAGGCCTGCAATTTCGACGTCTTCTCCCACTGTCATCTGCCAGAGTTCATTGCCATCGGCATCTACCGCGGTGAGACCGGAGCCTCCGTGCATCACCAAAGTGCCGGACGCAATGTCGAACGCTGCATCCCGCAGGCCCTCGCCCTTGATCTCGCCCGTTGCGAGCTCAATGAGCGACGCACCTCCGGATGCTGTGGCCACGAGGGCGTACCGGCCATCCAGTCGCGCGTGCTCGTACGTACCGGGCACACTCGGAACCCAGCGTTCTGCGCCTTCGCTACGCCACAACTCCTCCCCATTCGCATCGGTCGCAATCAACTCGCGGTCTTCGGCGACAAGCAACGTGCCGCTGTATTCGCCTACCACGGTTGCCCGCCCGGTTTCCTCGTCGTACGCCGTTTCTCCGGTTGTGGGATCCAACGCGAGCCTCGGGCCGCTCTCTCCCATCACGCTCTTCGGCGCGTACGCGAACACCGCTCCTGGGCCGCGGTACGGACCGGGCACGTCCACTGGCCCCCAAACGCGCTCACCCGTATGCAGGTCGTAGGCACTTGCCGTGGTCTGCGCCACGGCAGTGGAAGAGGACGTGAGATCCGTGAGAATGGCGAGACTCCGCCCCTCGGCATCGACGGTGAGAGTAAATCCAGAACAGCTGAGCGGACGCTCGGCCGTCCAGAGCACCTCACCGAACTCGTCGACGGCGGTGAATTCCAGCGCCGCTTCACCCGGAGTTGCGGCCAAGTACACGCCATCGGCGTGGAGGGGCTCGAGACTCCACCCGGGTGTTACGAATTCTCGATCCTCATAGGGTGTTGGCAGGAGTAGCGCGCTCGTATCCGTCTGCGACAGAGGCGAAGCAACCGAGACGGGCTCCGCAGTCGAGACGTCGTCGCTCGTGCATCCCACGAGCATAAGACACAGTGCGGCACCAGCAATGGCTCGTCTCACTGGCGCCGCCGCCTCACGACATACCAGGCAGCGACAGCAAGCGAGGCGAGTGCCAATATCACAACGGCATCTACAACAGGATTAGCCAGCATGGAAGCGCCGTTCTGCAGCCACACCTGCACATCCGACGGAACAAGCTGAGGCACAGCGATGAAACCGTTCGTGAGCCAGAACACTACGCCGACGACGATCAGGAGGAGGCCGGTGATAACCGAAGTCGTGTGCCACTCTCGGCCGAGAGCACGAAAAGTTCGGCCCCGAAGCATACGGCGGCCCCTGGCGCCCAAGCGGTTCCATCCGATTGCGATCGCCACGAGCGGGACAACCATTCCCGCTCCGTAGACGGTCATGACCAATGCGCCCGTAAAAGCGTTGCCGCTCGTCGCGGCAAACGTGAGCACGGCACCGAGGATGGGCCCGACGCAGAACCCGGCCACGCCGCCCGAGGCTCCGAGCAGCAGCGTTTTCACCAAACCCTTGCTCGCGGATGCGCGCTCCTGCATCGAGGCGCCTCCCGGGAGCGCCTTCGACGGATCGAACCCGAGCCCGAACAGCTGAAGTGTTCCGAGCCCGACGAGAATGACTGCGGTGCCGACGATGAGCCAGCCTCTGAACTGCGTGAACAAGGCTCCTACGGCCCCGACGCCGAGACCCAGCGGCACGAGTATCAACAACGTACCGACGAAGAACACGCCTCCGTGCAGGATAAGCCGGGACCCCTTGCCTATCGACGCCGCAAAGAACGCGGGCAGGAGCAGCGCCGCACAAGGACTCAGCAGCGCGAGCGCGCCTCCGATGAATGCACTGAACAGACCGATTTCCATTGAGCTAAGCAGCCTGGAGGGCCTGCTCCACCGCGTCGACGAACACATCGGTGGGCTGCGCGCCGAGCACCGGCTCGCCGCCGATGATGAATGCGGGGGTTGAATACACGCCGAGGCTCGCGGCGAAGGCCCCGTGTTCGTCTACAACGTCCCGTGCCGTTTCCGATTCCAGATCGCTCGCGAATTGCTGCTCGTCAAGGCCGAGTTCACCGGCAAGCGCGATAAGTGCCTCAAAGCTCAGATCTGACTCTTGTCGCGTTTCTCCGTTCGGAAACAGTGCGTGCTGGTACTCCATTAGTGCGTCTTGCTGCGCGGCCGCGAATATCGCCTGCACCGCATACTCCGATTCGTCACCGAATATGGCGAGGTCACGGAATTCTATACGCAGCTTCCCTTCGTCGACGTACTGCATCATCGTCGGCAGTGTGTCCTGATGCCACCGTGCGCAATACGGGCATTGGAAGTCGGAGAAGACGACCATAGCAACGTCCGCGTCCACGGGGCCCACTGCGAATATGTCGGCTTCTGAACGCGTCTCGAAGACCGTCAAATCGGATTCGGGTTGCTGCACCTCGGTCGGACCCGGCTGATCGGGGGCATGTTCCTCCGGCTGCGCACTGTCTGTTCCGTCCCCGCTCAGCACGAACGAAGCCACGATCAGCGTTGCCGCGAGCACACCTATTACGGAAGGCAGCAACCAGCCGGGAAGACGCGTGCTCCTCCGCGTACGGGAGGCCCTGGCATTCTGTCTCGTCATACTCCTGAACTCTCCGCACTCTGCGATTCCATCTGCTTCCGGACCTCGTTCATGTCGAGCTGCCGGACCGCGTCGATGAGCTGTTCGAGCCCGGTCTCAGGGAGCGCCCCCGGCTGAGAGAAGACGCCGATACCGTCGCGGAAAGCCATGAGGGTAGGGATCGAAGTGATCCCGAAGCCGGCAGCGAGTTCTTGCTGGGCTTCCGTGTCGATCTTGCCGAACACAATATCCGTGTGCGATTCGGCAGCTCGCTCGAACACGGGAGCGAAAGCGCGGCACGGTCCGCACCACGCCGCCCAGAAGTCGAGCAGGACGATGCCTCCTGCGTTGATTGTCGTTTCGAGATTCTCGTTGGTGACTTCGATCGTCTGCATTCTGGTCACGCGCGGTGGGACGCGCTCCCCCTCTCGGCTGGCCTTGCGCTTCGATTGACTATGCTGGATAGTTAACTATGCAACATAGTACACAATGGAGAGGCCGATGAACCCGCGACGCATCCTTCGACGAACCGGCTCGAACCTGCTGCTTTCAGCGCGTGCACTTCGCGCGTGGGGGCCGCGGCAATTCGGGATCACCGCCGCCGTAGCCCTGGGATTCGCCCTGCTCGTCGGTATCGCTACCGTACTGATCCCGAATCCGCTGTTCGCACGAGACATCGAGACGGTCTGGTGGAACTATCCCGTGTGGGTTCTCACTTCCGTCGGCGCCGGGCTATTAACAGCAACCTACGTACGCCCCCGTGACAGTGGTCCAGCGAAGAGCGAAGAAGGTCGAGCAGCCGCGGATGCGGAGAGCCCCGTTGCCCGACGCAGTGCGCGCATGGGAATCGCGGGAGGTCTTCTCACCTGGTTCGCGGTCGGCTGCCCCGTCTGCAACAAAATCGCCCTGCTCGCGCTGGGATACTCGGGAGCGATCACCTGGTTCGCTCCCGTGCAACCCTGGCTGGCTGCAGCAGCTCTGCTCCTGACCTACGTCGCACTCGCGTGGCGCCTCAAAGGGCAGGTGGCCTGTTCCGTCCCCGCTCAGAGTCGTAAAGCGCGAGCTTCAGCGATAGAGTCCACATCATGACAGCCGTAGTGAGGCACTCGCATGACGAAACGGAGAGCAAACCAGTTCGCCTCGGCGCTCTCGAGTTGCAGGTCATGGATCTCCTCTGGAGCGGTGAACCCATGACGGTGCGGGAAATCATCAACCGCCTCCCCGGAGAACCGGCCTACACGACCATCGCTACTGTCCTGGGCAATCTGCGCAAGAAGGAACTCGTGTGCACAGGAAAAGACGGCCACTCCACCCTGTACGGCGCTTGTGTGAGCCGCGAGGAGCACGCCGCACGTGCGATGAGACAAGCACTCGATGCCAGCGGCAACCGAAAGACCTCAATGCTGCACTTCGTGGAAGGCATGTCCGAGGCCGATCAGCAGTTGCTGCGAGGCTTCCTGCTCGACGAAGGCAAGTAACGATGTCTGCGGCCGGGCTGACACTGCTGCTCGCGAGCATCCTCTTCGTCGCCGCGACCTGGGGGCCAGGACTGCTGCGGCGCGCCGCGCCGGCACTAGCGACGATTCCCAGAACCGCCGTCTTCGCCCTGGCAGCCGGCGCTCTTGCGTGGATGACAACACTCTTCACCCTCGGGCCCGTCATCGCGTGGATCAGTACCGGCCCATCGTGGCTTCCGCAACCGGCTGCGGATGTCTGCGGCCAATGTTTGAGTGCGGCGACACCGTTCGGCGACAGCGCAGTGTCGCTCGGGATCCCGGCCATTCTTCCACTCGCTTTCCCAGCGCTGGGTGCGGCGGCCGTGCTCGTGGGTATGGCAATGGAGTTCGCACTAGTGCGAACATCTCGACTCAGTTCCGCTGCAGGGCTAGGGGAGCAGGCAGAACAGAAGATCCTGTTCGGTCATTCCGTACGGGTCGTGCCCGACGAAATCCCTTACGCGTACGCGCTCCCACGCCGCCGAGGAGGCGTTGTCGTATCCAGCGGCGCGTGCGATCGCCTGAGTCGTGACGAGCTACGAGCGGTACTGGGGCATGAGCGGGCGCACGTGCAACAGCATCACCACCTTGTTCTCACGCTGCTGTTCGGCGCAACCCGATTCTTCACCTGGGTTCCGCTGATCGCCGCGATCCGCGATGCCATCCCGCTCTACCTCGAGATCGCCGCCGATCAGGAGGCGAAACGCGACGCGGGATCTCCGGCACTCGCCGGAGCGCTGCTCAAGCTGGGCAGCCCATCCCCCACTCTGCGCTCGAACTCCGCCGTGCTTCACGCGTCGGTCGCGGGATCCGGTTCCGAACGTGTTCGCCAGCTCGTCGGGCGTCCACCGCCGAGGAACAGCACGCTCCTCGCGACCGGCGTCGCCGCTTACGCGCTGAGCCTCGCCGCCGCGATTGCCGGCATCCACTGGCCGTATCTCGCGGCGTTGCTGGCTGGATGCATATCGTGAACTCGGACACGCCCCTGAGGGTCAGTGCATAGGGGTGATGACGACCGAGGTCATGATGGCGGCCATCGTCTGAATCGCCTCCCGAACCGCGTCGGTCACGGTGTCGTCGTCGAGTTCCCGCTGCCGAATCTCATCGAGCCGTTTATTCAGCTTGAACGGACCGAACCCTTCGGTCTCCCGCTTGAGAATCGTCCTGACCGCAGACATCTCCTGCAGGATGGCGAGAATGATGACGTCCTGCGCGGTAGGCGATCTCGTGTCGGCGAGCACTTCCGCGAGCGTGGAGCGCAACCGCCGTTCGGGCTCCGGATCGCACATCGGGTACTGTTCAGAACTGAAGAACAGGAACTTCTTCGTTTCGACGGTAATGATGCCCTGATCCGCGAGCACCATCGCTATCGTCTCCTCGGGGTCGAACCAGCCCGACTGCACGAGATTGGACGCGCGATCCGGCTCGTTCTCACCCAGGGCCTGCACGCCGTAGCGGAGCACGGGATGCTCGGCTTCCGTGGCGCCCGTGAGGAGAGTCACGTGCGGGTCTTTCTCGTGCGCGAATTCGACGAGGTTCGCCACGACGAGATCGGCGAGGAGGCCACCGCGCAGGGCTTCCTTGCGATAAGAGATCCAGGGCTCGTGCTTCCCCGCATCCGTGGTCAGTAACAGGAACAGCGCTTCACTGGTGAGCATCATCGCACCTCCTCCTCTATTTTCTCACGAAGTATGCGAAACGCGACTCTTCCCGCCCCGTAAGGAGCAAGACGCTTGCCGGACACACTTCTTTGCCCCCTTTGCGCTGTGGAGGGGAGAGCGGAGGGAGAGATCAGATCAGCACTTCCCCGGCGCGGGCCACCACGGAACCACCCGCCACGACGAGCTCTCGTCGGGGCGCCCTCACGATCGCGTCGGGCACGCTCTCGGCGTCGAGTAGCACGATGTCGGCGGGTGCCTCCACTTGGATGTCGTGCAGGTTCCTGTGCACGAACGATTTCGCTGCAGAGGTCGCAAGGTGAGCAACGGCAACGAATTCCTCGTCGTAACGCACACGGTGCTGCTTCGCGAAGTCCAGCGCGACACGTAGCAGATCACCGTCTCCGTAGGGTGACCAGAGGTCACGAATGCCGTCCGTGCCGAGACCCAAGCGCATTCCGCGCTCCAGCATCCCCTTCCACGGCAGCGGCCGCTTGCCGACGGGAGCGACGGTGCTCCAGGAGATATCGAGTTCGGCCAGCCGATCGAGCAGTGACTCCTGCCGGGAGATTGGCAGATCGCCGAGGCCGAAGCCGTGCGCGATGTTCACCTTGCCGTGCAGCCCCGAGCGTTCCGTACGCTCGATGATCAGTTCGTATTCGAATGCCCCGAGATCACCGCCACTGTGCAAGTGGAGATCGATACCGCACCCGTGCTGCTCCGCGATCGCGAAGAGCCCGTCGAGCTGCGCGACGGGGTCACGATCGATTTCGCTGGGGTCGAGACCGCCGATGCTGTCGGCACCTTCACGGGCCGCTCGATCAAGCAGCGAGAGCACTCCCTCTCGCCTGACGACACCGTCTTGCGGGAAAGCGACGATTTCGACACTGACAGCATTGCCGAGTCGGGATGCCGCCTCCCGCACCGCTGCGATGCCCTCGAGCCCGACACCGAGATCCACGTCGACGTGCGACCGTGTCGCGGTTGTGCCGTGGCGCAGGAACTCCCGCAGAACACGTTCTGTCGCGTCCGCACCGGGAATGCCGTACTTGCTCCGTTCAGCCCGTTCGTGTGCGATTCGCCCCTGCGTCGTCGGCTCCCCTCCATAGGAGACCCAGGTCTGCCCCCACCAGCTCTTGTCGACGTGCGAGTGAGCGTTGATGAATCCGGGCAGCGCGAGAAAACCTTTACCATCCACAATGTCGCCTGCTGAGGAAGCGCCGACGGGCGAAATCTCGGCAATGAGACCGTTCTCGAGAGAAATGTCAACGGATTCTCCGCCCCAGGGGCGTACGTTTGTCAGTATGGTTCGCATAGTGATCACGCTACGGGATGCGAGGCGCATCACGTTCGTTGACACATCGCCTCCACGCTGATTAACTGTTATACAGTTATACAAATGGAGGTCACGGTGACCACAAACACCGATCAACCACCGTCGGCATTCAGTGGCGGAGCAATGGCGCCCGTCAGCATTGCCGACGCAGCGGAGCGGCACATCCGCGCGCTCCTGTTCTCCGGCAAACTCGTTGCCGGCCAAGAACTCCGCGATACCGTCATCGCGGCTGAACTCGGCATCGCGCGCCCGACAGCGCGAACGGCAGTGCAACGTCTCGTATCGGAAGGGCTGCTGGTGCGCGAACCCGGACACAGCGCCCGCGTGCGCACGGTCACCGCGGAGGACATCGAGGATCTGCACAGTATTCGAGGCTTCATCGAGTCGGAGGCCGTGCGCCGCATCATGACCGACGGGCGCGAAATCGGTGCCGTCCAGGAGGCGCTGCAGCACTTCAGGGAGGCCGGCGAGACGTGGGAGGCCGGCCCTGACGCCGACGTCGCCTTCCACAGGGCGGTCGTCGACGCTGCCGGTTCGCCGCGGCTCTCTCGTATGTTCGCCGCGATTGCGGCTGAGATGCGACTCATGGTCGCACTGCTGCGCGGCCGCTACACGTCACTGTCGGAGCTGCTGGAGGAGCACACGTCGCTGCTCGGAGCGCTCGAGTCCGGCGATCTCAAATTCGCACTCGAAGTCTGGAGCGAGCACATCGAAGATGCCCGCGCATTCCTTATGGACGCCATCGAATCAGGATCGGAAGGGGCATCCGCGTGACCCAGCAGTACACGATCGACGTCATTGCAGGCGACGGCATCGGCAAGGAGGTCACGCCCGCAGCGATCCGTTGCGTCGACGCGCTGGCCCATCGGCACGGTTTCACCGTCGAATGGCGGCACCGATACTGGGGTTCCGACCACTTCCTCGAGCACGGCACGATGATGCCCTCGGACGGACTCGAGCAACTCGCCACGGGGGATGCGATCTACCTTGGCGCGGTCGGACATCCCGACATCGACGACACGGAGACCCTGTGGGGTCTGCTGATCCCGATCAGACGCGAGTTCCAGCAATACGTGAATCTCCGCCCGGCGCGTACGCTACCCGGTTTGGCAGCGCATGCCACCGCCACCGACTTCGACATGCTCATCGTGCGGGAGAACACGGAGGGCGAATACTCCGAGATCGGCGGACGCTTCGGCCGAGGAACACCCGCCGAAGCTGCCGTGCAGGAGGCCGTCTTCACGCGCCACGGCATCGAGCGGATCACTCGCTACGCCTGCGCACTCGCCGCGGATCGCGGTCGAAAACTGGTGTCGGCCACGAAGTCGAACGGCATCATCCACACGATGCCGTTCTGGGATGAAGTCGTCGCGGAAGTTGCGGCCGAGGAGGGCATCGAGGTCGATAAAGTCCTCATCGACGCTCTTGCGGCGCGCTTCGTCCTCGCGCCCGACTCGATAGACGTGTGCGTCGCCTCGAATCTCTTCGGCGACATCCTTTCCGATCTCGCTGCCGCCGTGGCAGGCTCCATCGGCGTCGCGCCCAGCGCGAACTTGAACCCCGAACGCGAATTCCCCTCGCTGTTCGAGCCGGTGCACGGTTCTGCTCCGGATATAGCCGGGCGGGGCATCGCGAATCCTGTCGCCGCTATATGGGCCGCCGCCATGATGCTCGACCACCTCGGCCAACCCGATGCGGCTGCGCAGCTCGAAGCCGCATTCCGCGACTGCCTCGCGAACGGCATCGCGACGGGCGACCTCGGCGGCAGCGCATCCACCGACGAGTTCACGGCCGCCGTCATCGAACGACTCTAGACCGGATTCCGAAAGGCACCGCAATGACTTTGGATCTGACCGCATACGACGCGCTGAGTTTCGACTGCTACGGCACGCTGATCGATTGGGAGGCCGGGATCGCAGCGGTCATCGGCCCGTGGGCGAGGCGCCACGACGCATCGCTGACTGACGAGGACGTTCTCGTTGCCTATTCCGAAAACGAGGCAACCGTGCTTCGGGAAGACCCGGGCATCCTCTACCCCGACGCCCTGCGCGCAGCGTTCCGTCGCACGGGAGTGACGCTCGGGTTCCCCGTCACGGATGCGGAAGCCGACGCACTCGGAACGTCCGTGCCCGACTGGCCTGCCTTCGACGACTCCGTCGAAGCTCTCAATATTCTGCAGCGGCACTACAAGCTCATCATTCTTTCGAATGTCAACCGTGACGGATTCGCGGCGTCGAACAGGCACCTGGAAGTCGAGTTCGATGAGGTCATCACGGCACAGGATGTGGGTTCCTACAAGCCGAACCCCGCGAACTTCGAAGCGCTCAATGCGCGAGTCGCAGAGCTTGGATTGACAGGGCGGCTGCTCCACGTGGCGCAGTCGCTCTTCCACGATCATGTCCCTGCACAACAGTTCGGGCTGCCGGGGGCGTGGATCAACCGTCGACACGACCGTCCGGGGTGGGGCGCAACCCCCGACCCTCGCGCTTCTGTCGAAGTCGATGCCGAGTATCCGACGCTGATCGCGTTCGCACGGGATGTCGAGAAGGCGTTCTCGGGGCGCGCTTAGTCGACACTGCCCGCATCGTGAGCTCCGCTGCTCAGCATCCACCGCAGGGCATCGGGCAACAGCACGCCTCCGTGGTTCGGGCTGTGCCCGCCGCTGCCGACGACAAGACGCAGGTCGTGGCCCGCTTCGTCCAGCGCCGCCGCTACGCGCAGGTTCTCCGCGAACCAGTTGTCGGCCGGCTGACCCCAGTTCAGATCCCTCTGCGCGGTTTGCATGAACACCCGCACGTCGTTAGCGGGGTGACGGGAGATCAGCTCGGGGAACGGATTGCCACCCGGGTCGACGAATATTCCCACCGTTGGAGGTATCAGGTTTCCGGCCACGAGGTTATCCAGGACGATCCCTGCGCGGACGGGGCCCTCCGGGTCCAGGTAGAGGCGCCCGTCCTGGAATACGACAGTCTCGATCGAGTCTGCGGATCGCACTCCAGCCGGGATATGCAGCCAAAGACTGAGCCGCGCCTACCAGTCAGCGGATCGGCAGTATTCTCCACAGCCCAGCTGTTGGGGCGCACACCCCGAACGCCCTTGAGCATAGAGTCGATAGCGCTCGACGGGAAAACCGGGCAAGATGGGAGCATGTACATGTCGGCCGAGACGATCGCGATTGTCGCAAGCGCGGCGGGCCTGCTTTTCGCGCTCGCCAGCGGCTTCGGCTGGATGATCCACCGAATGGATCGGATGGGCAACAGACTCAGCGACAAGCTCGAAAGCGTCGAAGTCAGGCTCAGCGACAAAATCGAGAGCGTCGAAGTCAGGCTCAGCGACAAAATCGAGAGCGTCGACCAACGACTCAACGGGAAAATCGACAGCGTAGACCAACGACTCAGCGGCAAAATCGACAGCGTAGACCTACGACTCAGCGAGAAGATCGATGCCGTCGAAGAGAGTCTCGGAGAGCGACTCGATCGGGTCGAGCACGAACTCGGCGAAGTAAAGGTGGCGGTTGCCCGCCTGGAGGGGCCGCTGGTACAGCGTCTGGTTCTGCCTCGCTGAGAGGGAAGCGACCGAAGAGTGGTCGGTGACGCTCAGCCGAGACGCTCCGAGAGCTCCAACCAGCGTTCTTCGAGCTGCTCGGCCTCCGCCTCGAGGCCGGTGATCCGCGTCATCTCCTGCGCGATGCCCTCGTAGTCGGACTGGTCGAGATCGGCGAGCCCATCGCGTGCCTGAACAGCCTGCGACCGCAGCCGTTCGACACGGCGTTCGAGGGATACGAGCTCCTTCTCCGCGTCGCGGCGCTCGCGTCCCGACAGCGAAGGTGCCGCATCCGGCGCGGTCACGGCTCCCTGCTCCTGTGAACGCTTGTCCCCCGTCGACGCATCGCCGACCAGCCGCAGATACTCGTCGATCCCGCCGGGCAGGTGCCGCAGCGATCCGTCGATCACCGCGTACTGTTGGTCGGTGACGCGCTCAACCAGATAGCGGTCGTGCGAGACGACGATGAGACAGCCGCCCCACGAGTCGAGCACATCCTCCATCGCGGCAAGCATGTCGGTATCGAGGTCGTTCGTCGGCTCATCGAGAATCAACAGATTGGGTTCGTCGAGCAGGATCAGGAGCAGCTGCAGCCGTCGCCGCTGCCCTCCGGAGAGATCGCGAATAGGCGTCGAAAGCTCGCCGGTGCGGAACCCGAGGCGTTCGAGCAGTTGCCCCGGCGTGAACTCCTTGCCGTCGGCCTTGTAGCTCGTTCGCAACCGCCCTATCACGGTTCGCACCGGCTCGTGCTCGTGCTCGCGCAGCTCGTCGAGTTCCTGACTCAGACTGGCGACGCGCACCGTGGAGCCGCGCTTCACTCGACCGTCCGTGGGTTTCACGGTGCCGGCGATGAGCCCGAGCAGCGTCGACTTCCCCGCCCCGTTTCGCCCGAGGATTCCCGTGCGTTCCCCGGGGGCGATGCGCCACGTCACGTCGTGCAGCACACGGGTATCGCCGAACGAGACTCCCGCGTCGAGCAGATCGACGACGTCTTTGCCGAGCCGGGTGGCGGCGATCTGCGCGAGCGCGATGTTGTCGCGCGGCGGTGGCTCGTTCTCGATGAGCTGCGTGGCCGCCTCAACTCGGAACTTGGGCTTCGAGGTTCGTGCGGGAGCCCCTCGACGCAGCCACGCCAGTTCCTTGCGCATGAGGTTCTGACGCTTCGCCTCGATCGCCGCCGCCTGCCGGTCACGCTCGACACGCTGCAGAACGTACGCCGCGTATCCGCCTTCGAACGGCTCGACCGCGCCACTGTGCACCTCCCACGTGCCAGTGCAGACGGCATCGAGGAACCATCGGTCGTGCGTCACCGTCACGAGCGCACCTCTACCGCCCGCGTACCGCCGGTTCAGGTGCTCGGCGAGCCACGCGATGCCTTGCACGTCGAGGTGGTTCGTCGGCTCGTCGAGCATGAGCACATCCCAGTCGCCGACCAGCAGTGCAGCCAACTGCACGCGGCGACGCTGACCGCCGGAGAGCGAGCCGATCCGAGCATCCCAGTCGAGGTCACCGGTGAGCCCCGCGATGATGTCGCGCACCCGCGGATCGGATGCCCACTCGTGCGCAGGGCGGTCCCCGACGATCGCGTGCCCTACCGTGCTGTCATGGTCGAGCAGATCCTGCTGATCGAGGACGCCGACTGTCACACCGCCGCGACGTGTGACTCGTCCTCCCATCGGGTCGAGGCTGCCGGATAGCAGTCGCAGCAGTGTCGATTTGCCGTCGCCATTGCGACCGACGATACCGATGCGATCGCCGTCCTCCAGGCCGAGCGAGATCGCTTCGAAAACGACGCGATTGGGATATTCGAGGTGCACCTTTTCGGCGCCGAGCAGATGAGCCATGTCGATCCAAGGCTAACGGAAGGATGGAGCAACGCAGGTTCAGTGAGCGATCATCGACTCCAGCATGGCGACGAGTCGTTCCGCGGCCGCGGCCGAGTCGTAATCCGGGTCCTCGAGCTGTTCGATGACGATCCCGTCGATGCCACCTCCCACGATCACGGCGAGATCACGAGCGTGAGCAGTCCCTACTCCTTGCGCTGCCGCTGCCTCTTCGATGACTGCGGCGAGCGGACCCCACCGTTCCTCCCGCGCATGATCCGCATCCCCGCTCCGCATCGCCTCCGTGATCATGCGTACGCTGCCGGGATGCTCGCGCAGGTGGCCGACCATGGCCCGGAT
Source organism: uncultured Agrococcus sp. (assembly GCF_945915485.1). Classification (GTDB taxonomy): domain Bacteria; phylum Actinomycetota; class Actinomycetes; order Actinomycetales; family Microbacteriaceae; genus Agrococcus. The sequence goes on along the minus strand of NZ_CAMEFJ010000007.1, from coordinate 37,779 downwards.
GTAGGCGGCGGGTCGCTCCTTCGGGTCCGCGCTGTCGAGCGCCGCAGCAACGGCGGAGACGAGAGCATGCAGTGTATCCGCGTAGGCGGCCTCGACGATCGCCGCCTTCGAAGGAAAGTAATAGAGAACCGCAGCCTTCGTAACCCCCGCCGCACGGGCAATGCCGGCGAGAGAGGCGCCGGAGTATCCGTGATCAGCCACGATGCCGCGCGTCACATCGATGATCTGAGATCGTCGAGCCCGCTCGGTAATGGTCGGCTCGCGCCCCTCGTCATCTCGCTTTCTTGCCACAACCACAATTCTACCCTACGGTAGAAGTGTTAACCGTTTGGTAGAATTACTAACCACTAGGTCAGGACTATGGCATCGAACACGAGTGACAACAGGGACCATCCCCTGTCGACGGGGACCGGCCGCGGACATCCCGAGCGCGACCGGCGGCGAAGCGCCAAGCGGCGCGTCGGCCACTGGGATAGCGAACAGGGCTACGCCCGCTATCGCGCCGAGTACGACGCTGCGTTTGCGGAATTTCCCGAACCCGCGGACACCTTCAGCGTCGGCACGGACTTCGGCAACGTACGCGTATACCGCTTCGAGGGCGAGGATCGGGAGGGGCATCCGCTCCTCCTCCTGCCGGGCAAAGCCTCGGGGTCGCCGGTCTGGGCAGACAACGTGCCGTATCTGCTTGAACTCGGCGACGTGTACGTTCTCGACCTTCTCGGGGAGCCCGGGCTGAGCGTGCAGCAGCGTCCGATCACCACCGATGAAGAGCAAGCAGCCTGGCTGCATCAGACCGTGCAGCAGCTGCCACCGGATGCGTTTCACCTCGTCGGATTGTCGTTCGGCGGCTGGAATGCCGTCAACCTCGTCTTGCACAACCCTGCCGGAATCGCGAGCATCACGCTGCTCGACTCGAGCCTGACCTCGCGCTTCCCCCTGGAGTTCTACCTCCGCTCCATCCCGGCAACCGTTCCGTGGTTGCCGAAACGCTGGCGAGACAGCTTCAATTCGTATCTTGCGGGCGGTTTTCCGGCCGAAGACGTTCCGGTCGCGAGGATGATCGAGGCCGGCATGCATCACTTCAAGATCAGGCTTCCGCAACCGAGTCGCTTCACCGAGGAGCAGTTGGCCACAATCGATCTGCCCGCGTTGATCATCATCGGCGGGAACTCTCCAATACACAAGCCGAGCGCCGCAGCAGAGCTTGCTCGGTCCTTCCCCAACGGCACGGTCAACGTCTACGTAGGCGCATCGCACGCCGTCAATGGTGAGGAGCCCGAGCGGATCGCGCACGACATCACCGAGTTGATCGACGCAACCGCCCGACGCGCGTAACGGCTGAAAAATCGAAGGAGCAGAGAACCGATGGAGAACGAGACAAAGGTCGAGCGAGAACATCTCGATACAAGGACCAAAGGGCCCCGGCGCCGCAGGAAAATGCTGTTCGCGATACTTGGATCCGCTCTCGTGCTAGTCATGGCGACAGCGCTGGCGATTCGTAGTCCTGCCAGCGTCGGGCACTGGGATAGCCAGGAGGGGCAGGATCGTTTCGCGAGCGCCTACGCAGCCGCGTTCGACGAACTCCCGGATCCCGCCGAGACATTCGACGTACGAACGGAATTCGGTTTCGTCAGGGTGTACCGGTTCTCGGGCACGGGGGATGCCGAGCACCCGATCCTCCTGCTCCCCGGCAGATCATCCGCGACACCGGTGTGGGCTGACAATATGCCTTCGCTTCTCATGCTCGGCGATGTCTACACGGTCGATCTATTGGGAGAGCCCGGCATGAGTGTGCAGGAGCGACCCATCACTTCCGATGAAGATCAAGCGGAGTGGCTCAGCCAGACGCTTCACGAACTGCCGTCGGATGCCTTTCATGTCGTCGGTCTCTCCATCGGCGGTTGGACTGCAACCAATCTGGCACTACACGATCAGAACAGCATCGCCACGCTCACACTGATCGATCCGGCGCTCACCTTCGACGACCTCCCGTTCGAGACCGTGCTGCGTTCGGTGCCCGCGGCCGTGCCGTGGCTGCCGAAATCCTGGCGTGACAACTTCAGTTCGTACACGGCGGGAGGTGCGCCGGTCGAGGATGTTCCCGTTGCGCGCATGATCGAGGCGGGCATGCAGCACTACTCGCTGAAGCTTCCGCAAACGACGAGGATCCTCGAGGAGGACCTCACCGCCATCGACGTGCCCGTGTTGGTGATTCTGGCGGGTGAGTCCGTGATGCTGGACGCCGAGACTGCGAGAACCACGGCTGAGAGCGCACTGCCGCGAGCCACTGTGCTCGTCTATGACGGCGCTTCGCACGCGGTGAACGGTGAGGAGCCGGAGCGAATCGCGAGCGATATCGCCGACCTGATCGCGTAGCGCCGTCGAGAGCTTAGCCGACGTCCATGAGCGGGCGGACCTCCACGGTTCCGTACTCTGCGGTCGGCATGTCACGCGCGATGGCTGTCGCTGCCGCATCGTCGGCTGCTGTGATGGCATGGGCTGCGAACACGACCTCGCCATCCTCCCGCCAAGGGGATGCGGCGCTCTCCGTGATCACTTCGCCCCGGCTCTGCAGCGCGAACGATCCGGCGATGACACCCTCGTTGCGCAGTCGCGCATCCAACTCACCCCAGCGACGCATCTCGTCGTCGTGTTCGGGCGTGCCTGGCTGCGGGCCGGCTCCGGGGACGTATCGGTGGATCAGCAGATGTGTAGCGGTCATGATGTCTCCTTTTCGAGCGTGTAGTGCAACGTGACGACGTTTTCGTGCGTTTGCGCGCTCTCCAGTCGCAACTCGCGCATGCCTTCCGCGCCGCGGAAGCGCACACCGTTACCGAGCAGCACGGGAGCTACGTGAACAACGATCTCATCGATCAAACCGGCCTCGAGGCACTGTTGTGCAACATTCGCTCCGATAATGCCGACATCACGGCCCCGTGCTGCGGTGATCGCCTCTTGAATGATCAGCTCGATGTTGCCGGCCCGAACACCGAGAGCACCCGGCAGCCCGTCGGCCGGGCGATTCGTCAGCAGAAACTGGCTGCCTTCCCACGCACCGTCGAACACCTCCATGCCGTCACGACGACCGACCTCGAAGCTTCGTCGCCCGGCGATCACAGCACCGAGACGCTCGGGGACCGCAGCGGCACCGGGGTCGGCCGGATCGATGTGCTGGAACACCCAGCTCATGTCGTCCCCTGCGGCGGCGATGTATCCGTCGAGCGACATCGTGGCCTGCCAGATAACCGATCCGCGACCTTTGTGCTGAGCCACGTTGCCACCTACTTCCTTGTGGATACCAGTTGCACTTTACAACTGGTATCCATCACGCTAACCAATCCACGGGTAGACTGCAAGTGGTTTTCTGCGAACGTGAGGAGGTACCCGCATGGCAAGCCAGCATCGATCCGGTTGCCCGATCAACCTCACGCTCGAGATCCTCGGCGATTCCTGGTCACTCCTGGTCATCCGGGATGTCATGTTCGGCAATCGCCGCCACTTCAACGAACTGCTCGGGAAGTCCGAAGAAGGTATCGCGTCGAACATCTTGACAGCGCGGCTTCGCCGACTTGTCGCGAACGGATTGCTTACAAGAGCCCCCGACAAGCACCACAAGCAGCGCCGCATCTTCAGCCTCACCGAACGCGCAATCCAGCTCGTTCCCGTACTCGCGACCATGGGCGCGTGGGGCTCCGAGCATCTCCCCGTCACGCCGGAGCTCAGCATCCGCGCCAAAATACTTGCCGAGGGTGGGCCGGAGCTCTGGGAGGCGTTCATGGACGAGCTCCGCGAACAGCACCTGGGCATCGTCCGACCGCCCGGCACGCCGTCCGTGTTCGATCGGCTCGAACTGGCCTACCGCAGCATGATTTCCGAGTGCTAGTGCAGATCGAGAACTCGAAGGACCCTGACTGAATCCTGATCGTCCTTCTTGACTTCTACGACCGGGTAGCCGTGCTCCGACGCTCGAAGGTCGACCAAGTCAATCAGGCAAATGCTCGACACTGTACCGGCGCACGATTCCGGCCGTCGCCCGACCCCACGGGCTGTTAGACACGCGCTGCTGGTGCGCTTCGAACGCCGACTCGTCGGTGAATTCCTCACTCACGTCCCAGACAAAGGGGTTTCGTGTTTCACGCACATCGAACGCCCTGCACCCCGCCTCCGCCCGAGTGAGTCGAACGTGTTCTGGCAGGAGCCGTCGCACAATCGCAGCTTCCTCTTCGCTTGCACAGACCAGCGTTCCGGTCAAACGTAATCGCGTCACGGATCTTCAGCTCTCTGCCGTAATGAGCGCCAGGGATCCCTCGAAATGGGGTGTCGTCCGCAGCACGCTGTGGCGGGCGTCCCAGGCACCGCTTGCCAGGTCCGCTTCTAAAGCAGCGACGGCGCGTTCGGCGGCTTCTTCGGCAACGAAACTCCACGCCGAATTCGCCGTGCGGGCGCCGGGGTCGAGGAACATCTCCGGACGACCGTAGTAGGCCTCCGAGAATCCGTCGGCGCAGAGCAGCGGGATGCGCAGGTACTGAACAGTGACATTGCCGCCCAGCCCGTCGGCCAGTTGTTCGATGGTGGGATACCGCCTCGCCTCGGTCGCGATCACCTCGGGTGCGTAGTCGTTCAGCCAGAACCCGTCGAGCCTCGTCGGATCACAGCTCATGATCACGACCGGCCCTCGCGTCACCCTGCGGATCTCACGCAGCCCGGCGCCGAGGTTCTGCCACTGATGCACCGAGAACGTCGTCAGAGCGGCATCGAAGCTGTCGTCGGTGAACGGCAACGACTCCGCCACGGCATCGATCGCGGTGCTCAAGTGCGCCGGCCTTTGTGCTCGCATCGATTCTGAGGGTTCTACGGCTGTGACGTCGCGGTCGTGCGGCTCATACGAACCCGCTCCCGCGCCGACGTTGATGACGCTGCGAGCATCACCCAGCGCTGCCGAAATCGCCTTCGCAAACTCCGGCTCGGGCTGCCGATAGGTCTTGTAGCCGCTACCGATGCGCCCGTAGTCCGCGTCACCTGCTGAACCGTCGATATTTCGAATCGTCACCCTGCCAATCTAGGCGACGAAGTCATTCGTGGCGGCGTCGACGATCCGCGCGCGCTGAGCGATGTGCCGCGAACTGTGCGCGCACAAGAGTTTTCGTCTGTGTGAGCGCACAGTCCGGCGGTCGTAATCACGCGGGCAGCTACCCTCACTAAGCGTCTACAGGTGCGTGTCGGCGTAGATGCGCAGCGCGTCGCGAACGAACTCCGCTCCTGCCGTGCCGCCTTCGCTCGTCGCGTAGTTGGCGCCGAAGCGAGGGTCGGCGACATACATCTCGCCGAGCCCCGTAACGTAGCCCTTCAGGTCGCAACCCTGGGTGTTCGCCGGCGTCCCTGGAACGCTGCGCAGCCACTCCACGTGCCGATGGGCGAGCCGCTGCCCCTCCTCGGAGGCCGGATCGACGCCGCGTTCTGCCGCAGCCGCCCAGTCCCCGGAGAGATCGGCAACCCTACGCTGCCAATCGGCTCGCTCGCTGTCAGACATGCCGCGCCACCAGCGGTCGCCTTCCGCGTATGCGGCCTCACCCCAGCGCTCCTCGACCTCCTCGCGGTATTGCGCATGATCGAATCCGTCGAACATTGTCTCTGCCATGAGAGTCTTCCCTTCTTCCAGTGCCTTGATCGTTGATTCCACCGACGCGATCTGACGTGCGAGACGATCTTCCTCCTGGCGAAGCCACGCCAGGTGCGTCTGCAGAGCAGACGATTCGGAGGACTCACGATCGATCACCTCTTTGACCTGCGGCAGTCCGAGCCCCAGATCACGGAGCAACAGGATGCGCTGCAGCCTCACAAGCGCCTGCTCGTCGTAGTGCCGGTAGCCGTTGGCAGCGATGCGCGATGGCGGCAGCAGCCCGATGTCGTCGTAGTGACGCAACGTGCGGCTCGTTGTTCCTGCCAGGCGTGCAACCTCTTGAATCGATCTCTCCATGACGTCCTCCTTTCGCGTCGATGATTCAACGCTAGAAGTTGACGTTACGGCAAGGTCAAGCGGGTCCTTTCTCCGAAGCTTCCGTGCTCTCGACGAGTGGCCCGACGACTCGATACCTGGCGCATGCGAACGCCTGGTTCTGCGCGAGTTCAAGCAATTCGAGGTCCAGCCGCCGCGGGAATACCGGACGCCCAGCGCCCAACGTCACGGGAGCGATAGAAACGACGATCTCTTCGAGCAGACCCGCGTCGGCGAACTGGCCAGCGAGATCACCACCGCCGACGACCCATAGCCCTTTGTCACCGGCGGCTTGCACCATCTGCTCGTATACGGGCCGAACATCCCCGCTCGCGAAACGAATGTCGGCTCCTTCGATGGGCTCCTGCTCGCCGCTCGTCATCACCCAGCAGGGCACGGTGTACGGCCACGGTTCACCGGAACCCACGAGATGCTCGCGAACCCAACGGTAGGTGGTCGAGCCCATCACGATCGCGCCGATGCCTTCGAAGAAGTGCCCGAACGAGAACGGCCCCGACTCATCGATCGGCTGCCGTAGCAGCCACTCGAGCGAGTCGTCGGGGTCGGCGATGAAGCCGTCGAGTGTAGTGGCAGTGTGGTAGGTCAGCATGTTCTCTCGTCCTCTCGATTCCCGATGCGGTCACTGCTCACAAAACCGACCAAGCAGTCTCACGCCGTGCGTACCAGTATCGTCCCAACGTGTGACACCAAGCTCGGCCCGTTCGTGCGTGCTGCCGGATGCTGCGGACGGCTATCCGACGATGTAGTAGAACCCCAGGTGCAGTGCGAGTGGCAGGTGGAGCGTCCGCAGCCAGAGCCGGAATCCTCCCAGCACGAAACCGAGAGCCAAGATCGCGATGCTGGGCGCGAGATTGTCCGGGGCGAAACTCGCCGGCAGGTAGAGAGCGTGCCCAGCCCAGAAGACGATGGCGGTCGTGACCAGGACAGCCCAGGTCGGCAGCCGCTCAGCGAGGTACTTCTGCAGCAGACCGAAGGTCAGAAAGTTCTGCCAGAGCACCGACGCTGCCATTGCGAACAGATAGAGCGCGACGGAGTAGTCACGGCTGTAGTGGAACGGCAGGATGGCCCCTGCGACGATCGGGATCGCATACAGGCAGACGGTCCATGACAGTGCGAAGAGCTCTCCGCTGTACCGCCGGTGGAGCATCGCGAGGGCCAAGACCAGAACGAAGGCCGTCACCGACTCGATCGTCACAGCAGTGTCGCGATCGTCGGAGAACATCGCGCCGAATCCGTCGCTGAGCATATTGGGCGTGAGATACCAGAGACCGAACCACGCGACGACCACGAGTGCGAGAACTGCCCACGGAAGCGACCGCGAGCGCTGAGGGTTGTCGTCGGAGGGCCCAGCGCTCATCGCTTCAGGCACCCGTCCATGTTCCCATTGCCCCGAAAGCAAAGCCCTGCCGAGGGCATCCTGCACCGGCAAAGGAGAGTCACAACCGTACCTGACGCACGATCCCGATGCCCACAACAACCAGCAGAGTGAGCACCAAGGTCATCGTCACGGTAAATGCGATTCCCTCGTGCAGCCCCAGTGCGAACACCCAAGCCACGACGCCCTGCATTCCCGCGACCACGAGCGCCATCCAGACCATCAAGCGTTCACCTTCCCGATAGATCTCCTGGGCATTCGTCTTTGTGACGACCGTGATGTAGTTGAACCACTGGGGCCTGTGCGACACGAGCAGGAGCCCCACAACGAGCGCCCCGAATACACCGGAGACGATCAACAGCTCCCACGGTGCCCCGTATCTCGTGACGGTTCCGTCGATGTCCCAGTGCACGGGAACATCCTCCGTCGCGGTCAGAACGCCAGGCAGCATTATCGCGATATGCAACGGCACGAGCATCCATGTCACGAGGCGCAGCCTGCGCGTCGTAGCGTTCGTCTGGAAGTTCGGCTCTGGGCGCTTACCTGCCGTGAACACGCGCTATCCGTCTCCGCGGATCTCCCGACGCGTGAACTCTTCGCGCGCCATCGCGGCGTATCCTCTGAACCAGACGACTGCGGTGAGCAGCGCCGGAATCAGCATGACGATCAGCACGACTCGGTCCTGCAGCAGCAACATGATGAGCCCGACGGAGACCGTCAGCTGCACGCCGAGACCGATCCATGCGTGGAGGCGCTCCGACGCTTTGTACAGGCGATCGACGTTCTCCTTCGTCACCGTGACGGGGAATCTGCCGAAGGCCGGCGCGAACGACATCAGCATCGTGCCACCAGTGAATGCCAGGGCGATGAAGATCAGTGGCAGCAGCGCGCCCGTCTGCAGCTCGTAGTCGATCTCGTCGCCGAGCAGATACGTGATCGGCACGGGCTCATCACGCGTGAGCGCCTGCCAGACCAGGATCGCCGTCGTCACGGCCGTCAGCAACACCACGGCAGTCTGCAACTGTCGCGTCACGGCATCCGTCGCGTAATTCTTATCGGGTCGTCCCATCACCACAATTACTCCACCACTTTCGCGCCCGATACGGGCCCCGTTACACGCTGGCCCTGGATGCCGTGCGAGGCGAGGGCTTTCACGAGCTGTTTCGCCGCATCCGCGTCTTCGCAGAGGAGCGCGCACGTGGGGCCGGACCCAGAGACAAGGCCCGATAGTGCCCCTAGTCGTTCACCTAGCTCGAGAACGCCGACCAACCGTGGGTGCAGTTTCAGGGCCGGTGCCTGCAAGTCGTTGTGCATGGCTTCTGCGAGCATTTGCGCGTCACCGAGACGCAGCGCCTGCAGTACCTGCGCCGGCACGATCGGTTCGATGACCGTGATGCCGGTATCGCGCGAGGTTCGCCACCTGTGCGCGTCGAGCTCATTGAACACAACCGGGGTCGAGAGCTCCCCTCCCGGCGTGACCAGTACCCACTCGAAAGAGCCGCGGTTCAGTGCGGGTGAGAGCACGTCGCCACGACCGGTGCCGATCGCGATACCGCCCATGAGCGAGAACGGCACATCGGCGCCCAGCTCTGCTCCGAGCTCCAGGAGGCCCTCGCGCCCGAGGTCGAGCCCCCACAGTTCGTTGCAGGCGACGAGCGTTGCCGCCGCGTCGGCGCTGCCACCGGCCATGCCTCCGGCAACGGGGAGGTGCTTCTCAACTCGGATGCTGACACCGGTTTCAATTCCGCCGGCTTTCGCGAGCGCTTTGGCGGCTCGAATCGCCAAGTTGTCGTCGTCGGTCGTGAGGTCGTCTGTGGAAACCGGCCCGTGAAACGAGACGGAGAAATCGTCGGTCGGCATGACCTCGACGAACTCGAACAGGTTGACAGAGAAGAACGCCGTGGCCAGGTCGTGGAAGCCGTCAGAGCGCAGCGCACCGACGCCCAGGTACACGTTGATTTTGCCTGGTGCTTTGGCCCGAACGCTGCGCCTAGTCACACACTCCAACTTAGTGGGCGTTGAGGGCTCGGATGAACGCGCGCTGAGAACGACGGACTCACTTGAGTGCGTCGAGCGTGGCTGCTGCCCACTCCTTCGCTGCCGCGTAGGCTCCTTGATCGGGCAGTTTCATAACGGTTATGCCGACTGGAGTTCCAGTTGGTCGCGACGGTTGCGCGTCGACGACGACACGGATGCCGTCCTCGCTCACGAACCGTACGTTCGGCGTCTTGAGCGTCATGCTCTTCGCGCGCGGCTCCCCGTAGCGCTCTGCGACCGCCGATGCCGCGCGCTCGAGTGCTGCTCGTTGGTCACCCGGCAGTGTGCGACGAACCGAGCATTCGAACGTCCCGTCGGGGCGCTGGCCCGGTAGCCGGCCCTGCACGTTCTGCTCGAAATCCACCGTGATGCCCTGGGCCCACCAGCCGTCGACACCGTGCTCTTCTATGAGGTGGTCTGCGATCTGCTTATGTTTCCATGCTTTGGCCCCGGCGTCGATCAGGACGCTGTTCCACTCGTCATGGGTCTTTCCGGTGGCGGCTTTGACGGCATCGCCGCCGACTTGCTCTCGTGCCGACTTCGCCACGATCTACTCCTTCTGCTCGCCGATCTGCTCTGCGATTCGAATGAACGGTTCCAGCGTAAGCGATTCGCCTCGCATTGTGGGGTCGACTTCTGCTGCTGCGATGGCGGCGGATGCTGCCTCGCTCGACCCGAAGATCCCGCTCAGGGCACCGCGCAGCATCTTCCTGCGCTGCCCGAACGCTGCGTCGACGACCGCGAACGTCTGCCGCCTCAGTGCATCGTCGCCCGGGAGTTCTCCCGGCCTGAATCCCACGAGCACGCTGTCGACGTTGGGCACAGGCCAGAACACCTGCCGCGAAACCTCTGCTTCGACCGCCCACGTGCCCCACCACGCGGCTTTCACACTCGGGGACCCGTAGATTTTGCTGCCCGGCTTCGCGGCTATACGGTGCCCAACCTCCGCCTGGACCATGACGAGTGCCCTCGTGATCGTGGGGAATGTCTCGAACAGATGGATCAGCACGGGGACGGAGACGTTGTACGGCAGGTTCGCTACGAGCGCCTGCGGCTCGAACGGCAGCTCGCGCACCGTCATGGCGTCGGCGTGCAGCACCTCGAGTCGTGCATCTTGCTGGCGTTCGGCGACGGTCTGCTGGAGGCGCGCGGCGAGTCGCGGATCGATCTCCACTGCTACGACATCGCATCCCGCTTCGGTCAGCCCCAGTGTCAAAGAGCCCAGTCCCGGCCCCACTTCTACGACTCGCTGTCCCGCGACATCGGCGACTCGGACGATACGACGTACCGTGTTGGCATCGAGCAGGAAGTTCTGACCCCACTTCTTCGTCGGGCTCACCTCGAGTTCGTCCGCGAGCCGTCGGATCTCGGCAGGCCCCAGGAGCGAATCAGCCATTGCTGTTCCAGTCGCCGTAGACCCGCAACGTGTTCTGCGCGGTGAGCTGTGCGAGTTCGTCCGCCGCACGACCCAGCTGCTCCGCCATGTTCCTGACCGTGTAGGGCGTCAGATACGGACTGTTGGGGCGACCACGGTACGGCACGGGAGTCAGAAACGGCGCATCCGTCTCCACGAGTATCAGACGGTCGTCGACAATCTGCAGCGCCCTCTGCACGTTCTTCGCATTCTTGAACGTAACCGTGCCCGCGAACGAGAGGTACCAGCCGTGCTCGTTCGCCAGCGCTGCGAGCTCCTCATCGCCGGAAAAGCAGTGGAAGACGGTGCGCTCGGGGGCTCCGACGCGCAAGAGCGTCTCCACGACGGCATCGTGGGCGTCCCGGTCGTGGATCTGCATGGCGATGCCGTGTCGTTTCGCAATGTCGATGTGCGCCTCGAACGACTCGTACTGGGCCCGGATACCGGGCTCGCCCTCCGTGCGGAAGAAGTCGAGACCGGTTTCCCCTACGGCACGTACGCGCTCCTGTTCTGCCAACTCGTCGATGACGGCGACCGCGTCGTCAAGCGTTCCGGCGGCGGAGTATCCGGGTGCTTCGTTGGGGTGGATCGCAACTGCTGCGAGCACGGCGGGTTCCTGTTCCGCGAGTTGCGCTGACCAGCGGCTGGATTCAACGTCGCCCCCGACCTGCACAACACCTACAACACCGGCGCGCGCTGCCCATTCGAGCGCGACATCGTAGCCGAAGGGCTCGCCGTCCTGAATCTCCATGTGCGCGTGGTTGTCGTAGATGGGGACGCCGAGAGGCTCGGGGATCTCCGGTCGCTTCCGGTTTCGAGCGCCCTCGTCTTCTCGCTCACGCACGTATTCCCCTCCCGGCATTTGGGTCGATTCGGGGCCGATGGGGAGCGGCAAGGGACGATCGAGCATGGACTCAAGTGTACGTCGCTGACCGCGTGCGGCGTGAACCATGGCATCGGCGAAGCATGGCCTGTGCATCCCATCAAAGACGCGTCAAGGGCGTTGACCCACCGCTCGCGAAATGTTCGACTGGGCAGCACCGACGAAAGGAGCACACCATGCGTAGAGCAGCGATTCCGATTGCAGCCATCGCCGCAATCGTCCTGGCCGGTTGCGGCGCTAACGGCGGAGGGGAAGACGCTCCAACCGAAACGGAGACGGAAACGGTTAGCCCCGAACCCACCGCTACTGAGGAACCGACCGAGCCAGAAGGTCAGTGGGCTACCCCCGTTGAAGCAGACGATCTCGTCGGCGAAGACGCGCTCGAGACGGAAGAACCCGCGGACGTCCGCTGGCTCGAAGTCGGCGAGACGTTGCAGATCGTCGTCGTGGGCTCTGGGTCAACGGATTGCGTGCCTACCGCGATCGACGCCTGGACCGATGGCGAGCAGGTTGAGATCGAGTTCGAAGCGGCGGATGAAGAAGCCACGTGCACGATGGACCTGCGCCCGCACGTCTGGACCGTGACCTGGGATGAGCCGCTCGAGGTCGAAGGAGCGCTGCAGCTCTTCCTCACCAATGTCGAGGAAGACGGCGAGCAGTACGAGACCGAACTACCCGCCGAGCCCGTCGAGTAGTTCCGCGTTCGCCCGTAAAGCAGTGCGGTCCTGATCGGCTTGCCGCTACAGTTCTCAGCCCACGTCTGTGACGGTGAGACAGCCGTGTAGACTAGATAGTCTACATCCGCTAGCCTGGAAACATGAGTGATACAACTACAATCCGGGTCAGCCGCGCCACGCGCGACATCCTCAATGATCTGGCGACCCGGCGTGGTGAATCCTTGACCGACACCGTATCCCGCGGTGCACGGCTGCTGGAGCAGGAAACCATCGGGCACGACCTTTCCGCACCCCTGCGGGACGACGAGCTTGCCTGGCTCGATGCTGACGCCGGGTGACGTCGTCGCCCTCGACCTCGGCGCACCCGCGGGTGCAGAGGCGGGTCTGCGTAGGCCTGCTGTCGTCATCACCGCTGAGCGGATCCTCCTTGGTGGCCCGAACGTCGTCCAGGTGGTTCCCCTCTCGCGCACGATTCGCGACAGCGGCTCCGAGATCCTTGTCGAGCCCGATGGTCACAACGGGCTCAGCGGTGTTTCGACTGCGCAGTGTCAGCACATTCGGTCCGTCGCTACTACGCGGGTGAGCGCAAGAATCGGCAACGTCGGCCCCGCCGTGCTTCGACAGATCCGGGCCACGGTCACGATCATCATCGACGCCTGAGACCGCACTACACCGAGTTAAGAGCGCCACGGGTGCGCACAAGTAGTCGTACTTGCGCCCGCATAATCAAGTCAGTCGCGCTCGGCTCTCCTCCGCATACGCTTCGCACAGGAGCTTCGCGAACGTCGAGTCTATGACCGTCGGCTGTCCTCCAATCTCTGAGACGGGAATTGCGGGTGTCCAGGAGTTCATCACCACGGCCGACAGACGATCACTCATGTCGGCAGGGCGGACAGCTCGGGTCGTCTGCGGTACTCCCCTATCCCGCAGACGACGGACGAGGATCTGCCTGGTCACGCCGGGCAGATATTCGGCTTCTGGCCAGATCACGGATTCGCCGTCCCAGAACGCTAGATTCCAGATCGTGGCCTCAGTCAACCTGCCAGATGAGTCCTCGAAGGCTGCGTCGTCGAATCCCCGCTCTACGGCCTGACGCAGGAGAAGCGTCTTGCTGACTTCGCCGACATGCTTCACCCGCGGCAGGTGCCGCTCGTGCCGCACGACATCGAGGGCGAGCGGGCCCGCTGCGGGTTCGGTGATCTTGATGAGCACAGTGGAGCACTTGCACGACTATGACTCCCAGATCGCTGACTTGGTCAGCACGCGGGATACGCTCCAGGGCCCGATCGATTCTTCGGCCCCGAACCTGCGTCAGACCGTCTAGCGTTTGTCTCCGACGCTCAGCAAGATATGGGAGATGCCGGGTTCTGTATGTGCACGCGCACACCATGCTCGCCGGGGCGGACATGCGGTTCGAGCTCCCACTCTGAGGTGTAGTCGCCGGTAAATTGCGGTCGGTACGGAATCGGTTCGTCGGTGAAGAGTCCATCAAGGCGCCAACGGAGGTCATCTCGTGCTTGCGAGTAGTCGGTGATGCGGTCGGCGCTGGGCAGCGCCCAGGGTGGGAGCACGCTCATCCCGGTGTAGGCGAAAGTGCCATGGAGAAGGCCGAAGAGCAGTTCGTGCAATTCACCGGATTTTCCTCGGGGACCGATGGAGTGCGGCCGGTCGCCGAGCGTGGTGACCACGAGCGCCCGTTTGCCGGCGAACGGGCCTTGCTCGAAGCGAAGTCGCCGACCGGTGTCGGGGTCGGTGCCGAACGCAAAGCCGTTGACGAGCACGCGATCGAACCATCCCTTGAGGATGGCCGGCATCCCATACCACCACAGCGGAAACTGTACGACGACCGCGTCTGCACGGCGGAGCTTCGCCTGCTCATTGGCAATCTCAGCTGGTTGGGTGCCAGAGACGTAGCTGTCTCGGGTGTCGGCGCCGACACGGAACACGTTCGGGCTGGTGTCGGCATGGTGTCCGCCGTCTTGAGCCCGAACCACAGGATCCCAACCCATCGCGTAAAGGTCCGATTCGATAACGGTGTGCCCTGCCTGGCAGAGGTGTTCGATGGCGTCGCGACGCAGACTGCCGTTCAGGGACGATGGTTCGGGGTGGGCACTGATCCAGAGGACCGTCGAAGCGGGGGTGTCGATGTTGTGCATGCTTCGATGGTCTCGACTTAGGGTAGATTTTGCTAGTACGGACATTTTTGTCCCTAGGAGGGGTTATGCGTCTGCCCGTGTCGCGAGCAATGGAAGTCTGCCCTGTCGAGGTGGCGGTGTCGGTGCTGGGCGGGACGTGGAAGCTCACGCTGATCAAGCATCTCCTCGGTGGCACACGGCGCTTCAACGAACTCGGCCGACTCGTCCCCTTGGCGAACACGAAGACGTTGACGCGGCAGTTGCGCGAGCTCGAGGAGGACGGCATCGTACGACGCACGGTCTATTCGGAAGTGCCGCCGCGGGTCGAGTACGACCTCACCGCACGGGGCCGATCCCTCGAAGCGCTGGTGAGTGCAATGGATGTGTGGGGTGCGGAGTTCATCAGTCAGCAACGCGCGTGAGCTAGAACTCGGCTACCCGAAAAAGGGGACCCCACCGTCAGTGTGAGCGCGGGTTCGCTGTGGGGCTCGCACTCAGCTGCTCGGTGTTGCGGATGGCGACCGGTCGCTCTCGACCCCGTTGACCAGGTACTACACGGAGCAAGGCACCGTGTCAGCCCATCAGTTCTGCTCGATGCGCGGGAAGAGCGGCGAGAGTTCGTCGACGCGAGCCGGGACTTCCCACTCGTGCGCGTTCTGGATGCGCTGGTCGGTGACCTCGTCAGCGCCGCCGATACCCCGCCACAGCTTCTGCGCGCTCTCCGGCATGACGGGAGCCAGAAGGATCGCGGCCGTTCCGAGACCGCGAACGTTGGTCGCGAGCACTTCCGCGAGCCTGTCGCGCTTCGACTCGTCCTTCGCGAGTTGCCAGGGTGTCGTCTCGGTGATGTATCCGTTGAGGCGGTCGACGATCGAGAACGCAGCGTCAACGGCGTCGTGGATCTGGAACTCGTCGATCGACGAGTTCGCGCGGTCCGTTTCACTGCGGAACAGCTCCGCGAGCGCATCCTCGGAGGGCACCTGCGGGATTTCGCCACCGAAGTACTTGTTGACCATCGCGATGACGCGGCTGGCGAGGTTGCCGAGTCCGTTGGCGAGTTCCGCGTGGTATCGCGAGTCGAGGTCCTCCCACGAGAACGATCCGTCCGATCCGAAGTGAATCGCCGACATGAAGTAGTAGCGGAAGGCATCGATGCCGAACACCTCGGTGATCTGCTTCGGCTCAATCCCGGTGGCCTTCGACTTCGACATCTTCTCACCGCCGACGAGCAGCCATCCGTGCCCGTAGACGCGCTCCGAGATCTCGATGCCGGCCGCCATCTGCATCGCCGGCCAGATGACCGCGTGGAATCTGGCGATGTCCTTCCCGACGATGTGGTTACCGGGCCAGCGACGCTCGAACTGCTCGTCATCGACGCCGTACCCGATCGCGGTGATGTAGTTCATGAGCGCTTCGAACCACACGTAGACGACGTGCGAGTCGTCCCACGGCACTTTGATGCCCCAGTCGAACGTCGACCGGGAGATCGACAGGTCGTTGAGGCCCTGCGCGACGAACGACCGCAGCTCGTTGCGCACACTGGCAGGCTGGACGTAGTCGGGCCGTGTGTCGTATAGCTCCAGCAGGCGATCCTGGAACTCGCTGAGCTTGAAGAAGTAGTTGGCTTCCTTGACGGTTTCGGTAGGGCGCGAGTGGATGGCGCAGACACTCTGGCCCTCGTATTCGCCGACGCCGTCGACGAGGTCGCCGGGGGTCTTGTACTCCTCACAGCCGACGCAGTACTCGGCTTCGAATTCGCCGTGATAGATGAAGCCGGCGTCATACAGGCGCTGCAGGAACTTCTGCACGCCGACGCGGTGACGGTCCTCCGTCGTTCGGATGAAATCGTCGTTGGCGACATTCAGCACTTCGAGGTTCGGTTTCCACGCGTTCTCGACCAGCTTGTCGGTCCACTCCGTCGGGGAAACGCTGTTGGCCATCGCGGTGCGCAGGATCTTCTGACCGTGTTCATCGGTGCCGGTGAGCATCCAGGTGTCGTCTCCGCGCATTCGGTGCCACCGTGCCAGGGTGTCGGCGGCGACGATGTTGTATGCGTGGCCGATGTGCGGAACGTCGTTGACGTAGAAGATCGGCGTGGTGACGTAAAAACCCATAGATGCAATCCTACGAGAGCGCAGCCGTGTACAGGTCGCGCTTGCTGTGCCCTGTTACGTCGGAGACTTCCGCGGCAGCGTCCTTCAGGCGGGTTCCTTGCTGCTGCATGGCCCTCACCATCTCGCACGCGGCTTCGAACGTTACGTTCTGCACGTCACCGGGAGCGATCACGACGACGATCTCCCCCTTCACGCCGGCCTCCGCCCACGCCGTGAGTTCGATGGCGGTCCCGCGCCGGACCTCCTCGAATCGCTTCGTGAGTTCACGGCAGACCGCGATGCGTCGCTCCGGCAGCGAGTCGGCGATGGATCGCAGGGTTTGCGCGATGCGATGGGGCGACTCGAACAGCACAACCGTACGCTGCTCGGTGCGCAACGATTCGAAGTAGCTCGTACGGCTGCCCGGCTTCCTGGGAACAAAACCGTCGAACGCGAACCTGTCGGTGGGCAGCCCGCTGAGTGCGAGAGCCGTCAGCACGGCACTCGGGCCCGGCAGGCACGTAACGTCGACGCCCGCGTCGATCGCCTCCCTGACAACGACGAAGCCGGGGTCGGAGACCGTCGGCATCCCCGCATCCGTCAGCACGAGGATGTCCTCATCCGCAGCCCGCGCAACGAGCGAAGCTGCCAGCTCGCGTTCGTTGTGGTCGTGCAGCGCGACGAGCTCGGGATGCGCATCGACGCCGAGCGCGCGCATGAGCTTCACCGTCACACGGGTGTCCTCCGCCGCTACAACCGGTGTACTCGACAGAGCTTCGCGGAGCCGCTCGCTCGCGTCGCCGAGGTTGCCGATGGGCGTGGCTCCGAGGATGATCACATCGACATCTTCGCAGGTTCCGGTGCAAGAATCGTCTTTGTGACCGTCGACTCTCCGCAGCCAGCGCCTCCCGCCCCGGCTCCCTCGTTTGCGCAGCGTCTGCAGCGGTTCAATACGGTAAAGTCGCGGCGCGTGGCGGCGATCGTTACGCCGATTGCGCTCCTGGCGCTCGCGCTCGCCGTCAGGCTCGTCAATCTCGATCAGTTTCCGATTCTGGTCTTCGACGAGACCTACTACGTGAAAGACGCCTACACACTGTACCTGCACGGATACGAAACCCGTTGGGGCGACGAACCGAACCCGGCGTTCGAGGCGGGCGATGACAGCGCCATGAGTGACGAGCCGTCGTTCGTCGTGCATCCGCCGCTCGGCAAGTGGATTCTGGGCATCGGTATGGCGTTGTTCGGGTTCGAGAGCCCGTGGGCCTGGCGTCTGCCCGCTGTCCTCGTCGGCGCGGCTCTCGTGCTGGTTACCTACTTCATCGCGAAGGGCATCACTCGCTCGACGTTCTGGGGCGGCGTTGCGGGCTATCTGCTCGCGATCGATTCGCAGGCGATCGTGATGAGTCGCACCGTCCTGCTGGATACCGTGCTCGCACTCTTCGTCGCCCTGGGTATCGGCGCGCTCTTCCTCGATCGGCGTCATGCGCCCGCGCGAGTCGTCCGCTGGATGCAGGAACACGGTCGATGGCGACCGGCGTTCCTGTTGCGCCCCTGGTTGATCGTGGCAGGGGTTGCCTTCGGGGCGGCGGCGGCCACGAAGTGGTCAGGCCTGTATTTCTTGGCAGCCTTCGGGCTCTGGTCTGTGCTCATGGATGTGCTCGACCAGTGGAAGGCGACGAAGCGCGGCATCTCGTGGCTCGGGTTCCTCACGCAGGGCCCAGCGAGCTTCCTGCTCGTGGTCGTGCCTGCGGCTGCGACGTATGTGGTGTCGTACGCGGGCTGGTTCCTCCGCGGCGGTTACTACCGCAACTGGGCGGAAGAGGACGCTGCGAACCGCATCTCGTGGCTGCCGGACTGGCTGCCGCTCGATGTGCATTCCTTCGTGCACTACCAGATCTCGACCTACGAGTTCCACGTCGAGCTGACGAAGGACCACGCGTTCCAGTCGCCGGCCATCGAGTGGCTGCTCATGCTCCGGCCAACAGGGTTTGCCTCCGAATCGCACGATGACGGGGCCGTTGTACAGTACGTTTCGGCAATGCCTAACCCGTTCATCTGGTGGGCGGGAACAGTTGCGATCTTCGTCGGCCTCTTCATGTTCGGAAGGACGATGAACACGGCGCTCGGCGCAACGCTGTTGGCAATTGCAGCGGGCTACGTGCCGTGGCTGCTGTATCCGGACCGGACGATCTTCTCGTTCTACACGATCGTCTATACGCCGTTCCTGATCATTCTGATCGTCATACTGCTGCGGTGGCTGGTGTGCGGGCTGCCGGGCAGCCCTGCAAGCCCGGATCGAAGACTCGCAGGAAGCATTTTCGTTGGCGGCTATCTCTTGCTCGTGACGATCGCCTACGCCTTCTGGAGCCCGGTGACCTACGGCTATCCGATAGATCAGCAGTGGATGCGGCTGCGCTATTGGCTGCCCGGCTGGCGCTAGCGGGTGAGCCCGCTTCGCGCATTGACCCAGCCTCATCGGTGCGCAGTTTCTGACGAGATTCGCAGCTAGGCTGCATGGATGCGCGCGATCGTCATCGATGGGGCACGGAGCCGCCCCGAAGTCCGGGAGGTTTCTGCCCCGGAAGCACCGGAGGGTGGTGTAGTCCTGCGTGTGAAAGCGACCGGCATGTGCCGGAGCGACTGGCACGCCTGGGCCGGACACGAGGACATCCGCTTCCCGCACGTGCCAGGGCACGAGCTGGCGGGCGAGATCATCGCTGTCGGGCGCAATGTACGCGATTGGAGCGTCGGTGACCGTGTGACCGCGCCGTTCATCTGCGGCTGCGGCACGTGCGATTGGTGCCGCTCCGGCAACGCGCAGGTGTGCCCTGACCAAGAGCAGCCCGGCTTCACCCACTGGGGGTCGTTCGCCGAGTTCGTGGCGCTGCACGCGGCCGACTCGAATCTGGTAGCGCTGCCCGACAGTGTTGATTTCGCTACTGCCGCAGCGCTCGGGTGCCGCTTCGCGACCGCTTATCGGGCCGTCGCCGACCGGGCACGCGTCGAAGATGGCGAGTGGATGGTCGTAATCGGATCCGGCGGCGCCGGTCTCAGCGCCATCATGATCGGTGCGGCTCTCGGCGCTCGTGTCATCGCGGTGGACAGAAACCCCGAATCTCTTGCGGCAGCGGTGGAGGCGGGAGCCGAGCGCACGCTCTTATCGAACGGCATCGACATTCCTGCTGTAGTCGCCGAACTCACCTCCGGCGGGAGCCACGTCTCGATCGACGCAGTCGGCTCCGAGCAGACGGCAACCGACGCGATCTTGAGCCTGAGGAGACGCGGTCGGCACGTGCAGATCGGCCTTCTGCCGCCTGTCGAGGGGCATCCCCGAGTGCCGATGGATCGCGTCATCGCTTGGGAGCTGGATCTTTTCGGAAGCCACGGCATGCCCGCAGTCGATTATCCGACGCTGCTCGAACTCATCGGCGCCGGCGCGCTACATCCGCAGCGGCTCATCCAGCGAACGATAGGCCTTGATGCCGCGGCCGAGCTTCTTCCCGAATTCGACCGAACTCTCGTTGCAGGGATAACGGTGATAGACCCCGGCGCTGAGAGTGCTTAGACCTTACCGAGTTCTGTGCGCTTCTCGGCCTGGAACGCATCCTCGATGCGACCATAGGCCCAATAGCCGGAAATCGACAGTCGTTCGCGGGGCAGCCCCAGCTCCTTGAAGATGGGACGCAACTGCTTCATCGATTCTCGCTCACCGTGCGCGAATACCGACAGGCCCTCTTCGCGGAGTTCCAATGCGCGTACCCTGCTGGCGAGAACGCCAGGGTCGTAGACGTTCGAACCCCGCACGACCCAGTGCAGTTCGACGCCTTCTGGATGCGCGACGTCGAGAGGATGCTCGTGCACCTCGATGATGGCCGTGCCTTGCGCGCCCGCAGGCAACCGCTCCAGCCCAGCCGCAATGGCGGGAAGTGAGGACTCGTCTCCCACGAACAGGTGGTAGTCGGCCTCCGGAGGCGACCATGCGCCTCCCGGCCCGACGAACTGGAGGAGGTCACCCGGCTTCGCGTTCGCAGCCCACGGTGCAGCGATGCCTTCGTCGCCGTGAATCACGAAGTCGATTGCGAGCTCGCGCGCATCTTCGTCGATACTGCGAATCGAGTAGGTTCTCGTCTTCGGCCACTGGTCGCTCGGGAGGGTCTCGCGCATCGCAGCAACGTCGATGGGTTCTGAGAACGCCGTCCCGTCCGCAGCGAACAATATCTTCACGTACGCGTCAGCGAAGCCGTTCGAGACGAAGCCCTGGAAGCCGTCTCCCCCGGCGATGATGCGCACCATGTGCGGAGTCAACCACTCGCTGCCTTTCACCTCGAGGGCGGTTGTCGGGCGCGGTGGACGAGGCTGCGACATGAAGCTCCAATCAACAAGTTAGGTCTACCTAACCTATCAGGAGCCGTCGGTTCCGTCACGGGGTGCGGCCGCGCGGTCGGGTGATCAGTCGACAGTCGCGGGGTCGGCCGAAACGCGACCCTCTGCTCCCTTGTCGAGTGAATCGATGTCTGCCACATCTTCGGCGGTCAACGTCACCTCGTGCGCCGCGAAGTTCTCTGCCATGCGCTCGGCGGAGTTCGACTTCGGGAACACGATGCGACCCTGCGCGAGGTGCCACGCGATGATGGCCTGCGCCCAGGTAACGCCGTGGCGCTCTGCGACGGCACCGACCGGGCCGGAGGTGAAGTCGACCTTCCCCTGACCGAGCGGACCCCAGGCTTCGATCTTGATGTTGTGCTCGGCGCACAGTTCCTGTGTCGCGCGCTGCTGGAACTGCGGGTGCAGTTCGATCTGGTTCACAACCGGGATGACACCGGTCTCGAGAATCGAGGGAAGGAAGCGCTCATCGAAGTTCGAGACGCCGATCGAACGGGTCAGCCCTTCGTTGCGCAGATCCGCGAAGGTCTCCCAGGTCTCGCGAATCGGGTCGCCGGACGGCGCGGGCCAGTGGATCAGGTACAGATCGACGTAGTCGAGACCGAGCTTCTGCAGGCTCTCATCGATCGCCCTGCGCGTTTCCGTACGTCCGCGACGGTCGTTCCAGAGCTTCGTCGTGATGAAGAGTTCGCTCCTGTCGATGCCGCTTGCCGCGATGGCCCGGCCGACACCCTCCTCGTTACCGTAGATCGCTGCCGTGTCGATGTGACGGTAGCCGGCCTGGAGGGCGTCCGTCACAATGCGCTCAGTCTCAGCCGGGTTTACCTTGAAGACACCGAAGCCCAGCTGCGGGATGGTGTTGCCATCATTGAGGTCCAGGTTCTGTACTGCCAATTTGGGCTCCTTAGCTGAGGTGGCGCTCGTCGGATCCGTTGTAACCCGCGAGTGGTCGAATCAGAGCGTTGTCTTCACGCTGTTCAAGAATGTGCGCCGTCCAACCTACGACACGCGAGGCGACGAACAACGGAGTAAAGACCTCCGTGTCGAACCCCATGAGGTCATAGGCGGGGCCCGACGGGTAGTCGAGGTTCGGCTTTATAGGCTTCCGGTCGGCCATCGCCGTCTCGAGCGCGTTGTAGCGCTCCAGCACGTCCGGCCGCTCGTAATGCTCGGTGAGACGCACGAGCGCTTCTTGCATCGTCGGCACTCGCGAGTCGCCGTTCTTGTAGACGCGATGTCCGAAGCCCATGATCTTGCGCTTCTCAGCGAATGCAGCATCCAGCCATTCGCCGGCATCGACGCCGTTCTCAAGTTCGCGGAATATCTCCATCACGGCTTCGTTGGCACCGCCGTGCAGGTGCCCCTTGAGCGCGCCGATCGCGCCGACGACTCCTGAATACAGATCCGCGAGCGTCGACGTGACGACCCTGCCGGTGAAGGTCGAGGCGTTGAAGCTGTGCTCGGCGTACAGAATCATCGATACGCGGAAGGCATCGACAACCGCGGGGTCGGCTTCTTCACCGAACGTCATCCAGAGGAAGTTCTCGCAGTAGTCGAGGTCCTCGCGGGGCTCGACGAGTTCGAGCCCGTGATGCCGACGCTGCGACAGTGCGACGACCGCAGGGATGGCTGCGAAGAGTCGCTTCGATTGGTCGAGTTCGCTCTCGTCGGGGTTGTCCGCGAGCGCTGCTGCTCCTATGAAGCTGACGGCCGTGCGAACGACGTCCATGGGATGCGCGTTCAGCGGCAGCGCCTCCGAAATCCGCCGCAGCTCGGGTGCAAGCGCGCGGTGGGATCGTTCGAATTCCTGGAATCGCTCAAGCTCTTCGGCAGACGGCAGATCGCCGGTCCAGAGGAGTAAGGCGACTTGTTCGAACGAACATTCTGCTGCGAGTTCCTGAACCGGATATCCGCGGTACAGCAGGGAATTCGACTCTGGATTCACTTTGGAGATCGCGGTCTTGTCGACCACGATGCCCACGAGGCCCTTGGCGATCTCTTCGGTCATGAACCCATCTCTCCTTCGTAAGCGTCCAGCTTCCAGCTTAGGGCACTTGCGAGCTGACTCGTCTGCCTCAACTGGGGTTCTTCGATGAACCTGTATAGACTCGCGTCAGCCATTGCTCGTCAACGGAACCGAAAAGATGAATACTGAGCCGTCGAAACCAGAATCCAACGTCTCATCCCAAAGTGAACGCTCCGGCACCCGCAGGGTGCTGAAAGAAATCTCCGACCCCCATCCCGGGATGCACCCAGCCCTTATCCCGGGAATCGGTGTCGACAACACCGGCTACAGATTCCGCACGAACTGGTGGATCTTCGCCTTCTGCCTCGTCTTCATCATCGGATTCCTGGCCTGGGGCTTCTCGGCTCCGGAGCACTTCGCCTCGACGGGCTCGGGGATGCGCGGCTGGATCACGCAGAACCTCGGATGGCTGCTGTCGACGGTGGCCGTCATCGTCTTCCTGTTCATGGCATGGGTCGCCTTCTCGAAGCGCGGCAGGATCCGTCTCGGCCAGGATGGCGAAAAGCCGGAATTCTCAACCGTCAGCTGGATAGCGATGCTATTCGGCGCAGGGATGGGCGCCACGCTCATCTTCTACGGGGCTTACGAACCGCTCGAGTACTTCATGAACGTGCCTCCGGGCTTCGACGCCGAGCCGAACACCACGGATGCCGCGCTGTCGTCCATGGCGCAGATCACGTTCCACTGGGGCGCGATCCCGTGGGCGATCTACGGTCTGATCGGCGGTGCGATGGCATACTCCACGTATCGTCGCGGTCGTCCCGGCCTCATCTCCGCGATCTTCGATCCGATCTTCAACCAGCGCACGAAGGGCATCCTGGGACCGGTCGTCGACATATTCTCCATTATCGTGACCATCTTCGGCACGGCGACATCGCTCGGAGTCGGAGCGCTGCAGATCATGCGAGGAGTGCAGCTCGTGTCAGGGCTCCCACCCATGGGCAACGCCCTCCTGATCGGCATCGTGGCAGTGCTGACCGCGATCTTCCTGACTTCGGCCGTTTCGGGTGTCAAGCGCGGTATCCGTTTCCTGTCGAACCTCAACATGCTGATCGCCGGATCTCTCGCGCTCTTCGTGCTCATCGCGGGACCGACCTTCTTTCTGCTGAATTTCATGCCGAGTTCCGTCATGGCGTTCTTCCAGGAATTGCCGACCATGCTCATGCGTTCGTCCATCCAGGGTGAGGCGCATGCCGAATTCATGCAGACGTGGACGGTCTTCTACTGGGCCTGGTGGATCGCCATCATCCCCTACGTAGGAATGTTCATAGCGAAGATCTCCCGGGGCCGCACCCTCCGCGAATTCTTCATCGGCGTTGTCGGCGGCCCGACGATCGTCTCGTTCCTGTGGTTCGCAATCATGGGCGGCACCTCGATGTATCAGCAGTCTCAGGGGCATGATCTTTACGGGTCGGAAGAGGTGCAGGACATCCTCTTCAACATGCTGGACACCCTTCCACTCGGCACGATCACGAGCGTTGTCGCCATGATCTCGATCGTGATCTTCTTCGTGACATCCGCCGATTCTTCAACACTGGTGATGGGTAGCATCGCTCAGGGAGGCAGAACCGCGCCCACGAAATGGGTGACGATCACCTTCGGCCTCGCCGTGTCCCTGTTTTCGCTCGTCATGCTGCTCGCCGGCGGTGAGACTCTGCTCAGCACGGTAGAGGCCTTCGTGACGATCGCCGGTCTGCCGTTCTCCATACTGGTGCTATTCCTGATGTACGCGTGGGCAAAGGATCTCAACAACGATCCTGTTCTCTGGCGCCAGAAATACGCTCAGGTCGCGATCGAGGAAGGCGTCAAGCGCGGTATCGAGGAGCACGGTGACGACTTCACGTTCGCGAGCGAGGAGGTCGCCGACCCCGACCAGGGAGCCGGCGCCTGGTTCGATTCCGAGGACCCTGCACACGTCGAGTGGTACGAAGAAGCAACCACCGGCTCGATCGGGACAATCGATCCGCACCGCGCCGACCTTGACGAATCAGAACGCGAGAACGTGGTGCAACGTCTCGCAGCGGAGAAGGACACGTACCAGGACCGGCCGGACGGAAACTACCAGAAGTAGGGTCAGCCGCCGAACAGGGCCGCTTCCCACTGACGGTGTCCGGCTTCCAGCAGCAGGGCGATCTGTGCGTTTATCGCCAGGGCGGCGAGCAGAATTCCTGCGCGCGCAACGAGCTGTCGCCCTCTTCCTAACGCCATCGCCCCTGCAAAGAGCACTGGCGGAACGATCATTCCCGCGATGAGGAGCGCCCAGGGTAGCGAATCCGAGATCCCGAAGTACTCGTACTGCGCCTGCAGTCCCAGCAGGTTGCCCCAGGCCATAAACAGCGAGTAACCGAACAGGACGGCAAACAGGAGACTCACAATGAAGACGTCTCCCCGGCGAGGCTGTGTCACCTCATTCATGAGATTCCCCCCAGGACCAAGGGCCACGGGAACGTGATGATGGCAACACCGATGAGCCACATCATCCTTGTCCGACCGCGAGTAAGTTGAATAGCGACGATCATCGCCACCGGAGCCCCGGCGATTGCCAGGAACTCGCCGAACTCATACATCACCGAGACGACCAAGTCGGGTATCCAGATCGGGTTCTGAGCCACAACCACACCCCAACCGGCGGCCCACGCCAGTGATAGGAGCAGGAAGCCCGCCGTAATCACTCGCTCACGAAGGCTCATCTCGTGAACAACATCGAAGATCCCGCGCTGCGGCTGCTTTTCGACTTCTTCTTCCTGAGGTTCGTCACCGCGAACCACATCGTCGTCGCCATCCCAGCTGAGCGCTTCGTCGTCGAGTTCATCGAGGTCGGGTTCGTCTTCCCTATCGTTCATCACCCTCAAGGGTAGCGCTCACACGAGGTCGTCTCGCCACGTGATGCTGCGACCGTGCGGGTGCGTTGCTGCGAGCGGGATGCCGTTGCGACGAAGTACGAAGTCGCTCGGGGATGCCCACGGGGCGTCCTCGCCCGGCACGACGCTGCCACCCTCGTTCGAGACCCATGTGACGTCAAGCTCCCCCATCAGGTTGACGAACGCTGCTCTATCCGAGGCGCCCAGGTAGGCGAGCACAGCGCTGTGCCATACGACGACCCGATCTGCGTGGCGTGCAGCCTCCTCGATGACGGCCCGAGACTCGGTCCTGAGATCGCCAGCGACCAGGTGGGCGGGCTCGCGCCTGGCAATCGCAATACCGGTTCGCACGCGGTCGACGCGCTCTCCGTCGACACGTCCGTGTGCGTCCGGCCAGATCAGTGCTTCCAGCCAGTCTTTCGTTTCGGCATCATCCGGTGATAGTGGCCGCAGGTCGACGCCCCCGCGCCACGTGATTCGAGGCAGCGCACCGGGAACCGGAACCGATGCTGACGCCTTCGTCTCCAGCAGCGGGCGGTCGGACGCACCCAGATACCGTCCCGGGCCGAACCGGTACCGCCAGCGATCCGGGTACAGGCACAGGCCCGCGCTGGCCCCCACTTCGACAAGCGCGACGGTCCCGGCGATGTCGCCTAGCGCGGGGAGCAGTGTCGCCATCCTCAACGGTTCGTTCGTCTGCGTCCCGCGGCTGAGCGCGGCTGCACGAATGGCCAACCAGTTCGCTTCGAAAGCATCCCGCGCGGACGCCCACGGGGCGAGCGGGACACCGGCCATCCTGGCTGACGCGAACACGAGATTGGGCTGACGCTTGCCACCCTCCAACTCCGCTACGCGCGAGAGCAGTTCCTCATCGTCTGCGATGCCCCTTGCCCACTCCGCGTAAAGCGGCGAAACGGGGTCTGCTTCGATCTCGGCCCACCGTCGATACCGTCGTCGAAGGTCCGCGTACGCTGCCGCCGTGATCGGTTCCATTCCTGCACCCTACGTGACGAAAGACCCGGGCCGCAGTGCCGAGTGTCGGGGAAATCGTGCCGCGCGACCGAGCGTCGAGAGGGTTTCCATACATTGGGGAAAATCCATACATTGAGAACAAGCATCCGGGTTGACCAGTTCGTGCGTCGGATGCGAGTGCGGCTCCCGTGTCGTGTTCTCGGAGACGATTTCTTCCATCCCGGCCACGACGAACGGGATATCGACCTGTCCCGTCGCGAAGACCGGCAGCGTTCGATGCCGCGCTGTGCTCGCGCGGCGACAAGACAGGAGCGCCGCCGAGCGACACCCCTCAGCGACGAAGCTTCGCGGCCGCCTTGGCCGCTTCCTTCGCGGCGTCGCGCGTCTTTCTAACGGCGGCCTCCCGTTTCTCCAGCTCTCGCACGCGCTTCTGCGTAGCCTTGCGGAGTTCCGTCACGGCATTCAGTTCGTGTTCGGCCGTCTCGAATGCCTGCTCCGGTGTCTGCTCGACGTCATCGCTTTCGCGCGGCTCCTCTTCTTCCGCGTCTTCCGCGTAGACGGCTGCGACTCCTTCGAACCAGACACGCAGGCTCATCGTGAGGTCTTGCTCGGCGACGGATCGGGGGTCGGGCGCTTCCGCGGGCGCGATGAGGTACGTCCCCGACTCTACGAGCGGGGCGAGATCCGGGTATCTCCCCGTCAGCACGGCGTCGCGAACCAGCGCCTTCGTCGCTTCGGACGCGACGGCATCCGGTCTGCTGATCTCGCGCATCAGCGCAGAGTGCCCGCGTACGAACGTGGATAAGAACATGAGCAGAAAGAGCTTGTCGTCGTTCTCCGCCGGCAATGTTCGCATCGCGCGCAGTGCACTGTCGACCACCCTGGTCTGCTCCGGCATGAACAGCGACTCCGTGGAGAGTGGGATGTCGAGCAGCCAGGGGTGAGCCGTGTACATTTCGAGCATCCACGTCGCCCACTGCTCGAGACCGAGGCGCCAATCGCCGTCGTCAATGGCCATCGTCCCTCGCACGGCAGCGTCGGCCATCAGCCGATAGAGGTCGTCCTTGTTGGCCACATATCGATACATGGCCATCGTCGTGTAGCCGAACGTCTGGGCGACGCGCTGCATCGTCACGGCCTGCAGGCCTTCGGCGTCGGCCAGTTCGATTGCCGCCTCCACGATCCGCTCGAGGCTGAGCTCCCGCTTCGGCCCCCGTTGGGGAGCAACCTCGGCGCCCCAGGCGAGTGCGATGACCCGCGAAACGTCGTCCGTCATACCGTCCCTTCCCTCACTCTCAACGGTATATCAAACATACTGTGTTGCACGCACACTGTATGTCATGCATACTGTCTGTTACACACACTGTCTGCTTTATACACAGAATTTGGAGGTGGTCGCCGTGACACCGGTGATCGAAGTTCGAGCGCTGCAGAAGTCCTTCCGGCACCAGCGCGTACTGAACAATCTGAACATGACGATCGACGGCGGAGTCGTTGCGCTGCTGGGCCCGAACGGTGCCGGTAAGACGACGCTGGTCTCGATCCTGACGACGCTCATCCGCCCGGACGCCGGGACGGCTCGCGTACTGGGCCACGACGTGGTTCGGGACGCGAGCACCGTGCGCTCCTTGGTCAGAGTCACCGGCCAGGCAACCTCGCTCGACGAGCTGCTGACCGGGCGCGAGAATCTCGCCATGCTCGGCAAGCTCCTCGGGCTCGGGCGCACCGCGACGAACCGAGCGGACGAACTGCTCGAACGACTGGATCTCGCCGCAGCGGGGCGTAAAGCCGTTCGAACATATTCGGGCGGGATGCGCCGCCGCCTCGACCTTGCAGCGAGCCTGATCGCGCCCGCAAAAGTGCTGATTCTCGACGAACCGACGACCGGCCTGGACCCTGTGAGCCGCGCGCGAGTCTGGGACGACATCCGGCAGCTCGCGATCGACGGAACGACAGTTCTTCTGACGACGCAGACGCTCGACGAAGCCGAAGCGCTCGCCGACCGCGTCACGGTGCTGCATCGCGGTGGAATCGTGGCCGACGGAACGGTCGGCGAACTCACCGCGCTCGTGGGCGGCCAATCGGTCGTACTCGTCGACACAGCGGGCAGCGTGCTGGAGCGCGTCGAAACCGACGGCACCCGGGCATCCGTCGCAGCGGCCCTCGAACGCATGCAGAGAGACAACGGCGCTCGTGTAGAGCTGCGCTCCCCCAGCCTTGAAGACGCATTCGCGAAACTCACACAGATCGAGGAGGTAGCGGCATGACCACGACAACGACGCCAGCGACTGGTGTATCGACACTGAGCTCAAGCGGCGTATTCATCCGGCGCAGCCTCCTGCACAGCATTCGGGACGGCGAGGGCCTGCTCATGGCCATTGCGCTACCCGTGATGCTGATGCTCATGTTCACCGTCGTGTTCGGAGGTGCGATTCAGGGCGACGGCCGCTACATCGACTACGTCGTGCCCGGCATCATCCTGACCTGCGCAGGCTTCGGCGCATCCTCGACCGCAGTCTCCGTCAGTCGCGACATGACGGCGGGCGCCATGCTTCGCTATCGAACCATGCCGTTCGTCGCATCAACATCGATCGTCGGACACGTGATCGCAAGTGTCGTGCGCAATCTGGTTGCGACGGCGGTCGTGATCGGCGTCGCCTTCGCGATCGGCTTCCGGCCGGACGCCGACCTCGGGGGCTGGATCGCGGCACTCGGCATCGTCACGCTCTGGATCCTCGCGGTCACCAGCGTGTTCGCTGTTATCGGGCTGATCGCAGGCAGCCCTGAGGCTGCGAACGGTTACGGATTCATCATCCTGTTCCTGCCCTATCTCTCGAGCGCATTCGTACCGATCGAGACGATGCCCGACTGGATCGCTCCCGTTGCCGAGTACCAACCGGTGACTCCCATCATCGAGACGATCAGGTCGGCCCTGGTCGGAGGAGAAGGACAGCCGCTCGTGTCCATCCTCTGGTGCCTCGGCATCATCCTGGTCGCACTCGTGCTCGCCGCGTGGCGCTTCCCCCGTACGCCGGTGCGGTAGGGCAGCGAGAAAACGAGCCTTTCGCGCACTGAACTGCTTCCTTTTTGGTGAGAACACCCGAAAAGGAAGCAGCTCAGTGCGTTCCGCCAATTTCCAAGCAGTTCGGCACCGGAACTTGATCGCGACGGCATTGAGCGAGCCGCGATAGTGAACGCAGCGCGTCTGACCGTCGACGGCCGCGCCGCGGACCTGCCGGCGTGCCGTGCACGCTAACGACTGCGCTCGGCCAGATAGTGCTCGATGGCTGCGCGGGTGGATGCGTCCTGCTTCGCGAGCGCATCCCGATCGCCGTTCAGCGCTGGTGCGATCTGCAACGCGAGCTGCTTGCCGAGCTCAACGCCCCACTGGTCGAACGAGTCGATACCCCATATGGCGCCCTGTACGAACGTGATGTGCTCGTACAGTGCGATCAGCTGCCCGAGCACCGACGGGGTCAGCCGCGACGCGAGAATCGAGGTGGTCGGACGATTGCCCGAGAAAACCCGAGCGCTGACGATGTGCTCCTGCGTGCCCTCCTCGCGCACCTCCTCGGCAGTCTTGCCGAATGCGAGCGCTTTCGTCTGCGCGAAGAAGTTCGCCATGAACAGATCGTGCACGTCCTGCCCACCGTCGTCGAGCGGATGCGCCGGATTCGCGAACGCGATGAAGTCTGCCGGCACGAGTCGGGTGCCCTGGTGGATGAGCTGGTAGAACGCGTGCTGTCCGTTCGTGCCGGGCTCGCCCCAGAACACCTCACCGGTATCGACGGTGACGGGCACGCCGTCGCTGCGCACCGACTTGCCGTTCGACTCCATCGTCAGCTGCTGCAGATACGCCGGGAATCGGTGGAGGTACTGCGAATACGGCAGTACAGCGTGCGTGTGCGCGCCCAGGAAGTTCGCGTACCAGACGTTCAGCAGCCCCATCAGGAGCGGGACGTTGTCCTCAGGAGGCGCCGTCGCGAAATGCTCGTCCATCGCGTGGAAGCCGGCCAGGAAATCCTCGAAGCTCTCCGGTCCGATAGCGATGGCGAGCGACGTGCCGATCGCAGAATCGAGCGAGTAGCGGCCACCGACCCAATCCCAGAATCCGAACGCATTCTCGGTGTCGATGCCGAATTCGGCCACTCGATCGAGCGCCGTCGACACGGCGACGAAGTGCTTCGCCACCGCTTCGGACCGACCTTCGTCATCGTCTTCGATGGCACCGAGGGCGATCAGCTGCCGCCAGAGCCACTCACGCGCTAGGCGCGCGTTCGTCAACGTCTCGAGCGTGCCGAACGTCTTCGACGCGATGATGAACAGGGTCGTCTCAGGGTCGAGATCGCGGGTCTTCTCGGCGAGATCGGTCGGGTCGATGTTCGAGATGAAACGGCATTCGAGCCCCTCGGCAACGTAGGGGCGCAGCGCTTCGTAGGCCATGACCGGGCCGAGATCAGAACCGCCGATGCCGATATTCACGACCGTCGCGACGCGCTTGCCCGTGGCGCCCGTCCACGCACCGGATCGCACCCGCTCGGCAAACGCATACACGCGACCCAGCACCTCACGGACGTCGGCATCCACATCCTGACCGTCCACGATCAGCGCCGGATCGGAACCCTCGGGACGACGCAGCGCTGTGTGCAGCACCGCACGGTCCTCGGTCGTATTGATGCGCTCACCCCTCAGCATCGCGTCGCGCTTGCCGAGGACATCGGTCTCAGCCGCAAGTTGCTGCAGCAGGCCGAGCGTCTCATCGGCCACGAGATTCTTCGACACATCGACACGGAGACCCGCAGCGGACTTCGTGAGACGGTCGGCACGATCCGGATCACGTTCGAACCATGCTCGCAGATCGGGCTCGAAGGCGCTCGCGTGCGACGTAAGCGCTGCCCACGCATCCGTACTCGCCGGATCGACAGGGCCGGTCATGCCGACAGTGCCTTCATTGCTCATGTGCTCTCCCGCGCTCGAAGTTGTTCTTCAAGCCTAGGCCGCGACCACGCCGCTTGCTAACCGCCTTGCTCGCCTCGTATCTGCACTATGCTGGATGCTGTCCGATGCTCCGGCATCGAACATTCGCGGGTGTAGTTCAATGGTAGAACTGCTGCTTCCCAAGCAGCCGGCGCGGGTTCGATTCCCGTCACCCGCTCCACAGTCTTCGACAGAGCATTCGTTCCGAGAATCGTGCCGAGCGGCGACATGCGCCGCCAGCGCATTCCTTCGTGACCGTCCACCGGACACTCACGCCCGTCACCCGCTCCAGTGATTGCCCACTCCAACGGTTCCGGGAATCGTACCGAGCGCCACCACACGCCACCAAATGTGCCGAATGTATGGGTTTTCCCGAATGTCGGGCCGATTTCCATACATTCGGCACCGATGCACGAAAATCCATACGTCTGGGCCGCACGCCGGACAGGGTGTGCGCGCATTGTCAGCCCTGTCCCTCGCCGGAGGAATCGTCGTCCTGCTGGTCGCTGCTCAATTCACGTAACGCTGCCTCGAAGAACTCGCGCACTGCGCCCCAGTGCACCTGCGCTTCCGCAAGGTGCTCCCGCAAGCGGTCGATCTCAGCGTGCTGCGCTCGCAGCATGGCCTCCTGCTCGCGGCGGCTCCGTGCCCCGTCAAGCTCGCGGCGCAGGGAGGCTACTGTGAATTCGGCGTCTTCGAGCAGCCGTTCCAACTGCTGTTCGAGCGACTCGGTGTTCTCTTCCCGGCCGTTCAGGGCATCCTCGTCGTTCGTCACAGCAGCACCGTAGCGAGCAGCAGGAGCCCGGGGATGACGAGGAAGATGCCGAGCACCCAGGCAACGACGTAGAGCTTGTTCTCGGCGCCGATACGCGCGAGCCACTGCGCCGCTGCAACCGGGATGGGGCGCAGGAACGGGACGCCGAAGATCACGACCGCGCAGAACAGGTTGTACAGAACGTGCACGAATGCCGCCTGCAGTGCGGCCTGGCCCTCGACGCCCGTGAACGCGAATGCAGCGATGAGCGCGGTCAGCGTCGTACCGATGTTTGCGCCGACGGTGAAGGGGAAGATCTGCTTCACGGAGAACTTGCCGGAACCCACGAGCGGCACCGCTAGGCTCGTCGTCGTCGAGGACGACTGCACCATGACCGTGATGAGCGTGCCGGAGAGGATCCCGCTCATGGGGCCGCGGCCGATCGCCGTGTGGAATACCCGTTCGGCGCGCCCGACCAGCAGCACCTTGAGCAGCTTGCCGATGAGGTTGATGACCGCCAGGATGAGCACGACGCCGAGCAGGATCAGCACGATTCCTGCCCAGACGCCCGGGAGCGGACTCACTGCCCACTGCAGCACGTTCACGCCGGGTTCGGTGAAGGCTTTAACACCGGCACCGATAGCGCCGAAGACGGCAGCGACGGGGCCGCCGTCGGACCCGCCCGTCTGGGCTGCAAGCCAGTCGGAGGCGTGCTGGAGAATGCCGAACATCAACTCCAGCGGGAGGAAGATCAGCACCGACAGCAGGTTGTACATATCGTGCACACTGGCTGCGCCGAACGCTCTGCGGAACACGTCTTTGTCCCGGGCCATACCCAAGCTGACGAGCGTCGATGTGACGGTGGTTCCGATATTTGCGCCCAGCAGGATCGGGATCGCGATCTCGATAGGCAGACCGCCGGCGACCATCCCTACCGTTATGGCGGTCGTCGTCGAGGACGACTGCGTCAGGACGGTTGCCAGGATGCCGATGACGAGCCCGACGAACGGATTGGCCGCGAACTGGAACAGTTCACCGGCCTGATCGCCCACCGCCATCTTGAATCCGGAACCGATGCCGGAGACGGCCGTGATGAGCACGTAGACGGCCGCGACAACGACGAACCATTCGACGATGCTCCTCGTGCGAGCACTGACGGGCAACCCGGCGAGGGGGCTGCGCAGCGTCTTCTCAGCTGTTACGGCTGGCGTCTCAGTTGGCTGTGACGCGCTCTTGACGGTGTCGACTTCGCTCATGCGGGGAGCAAACGACGCACAAGGGTGGAATGCATATGCACATAGTGCCTCTTGGAAGTTAACAGGAGGTAACGCGACCCGTGCGCCGGAGCCGCACCGCGCTAGCTACCGCGAGGGTGCGAAAAACTTCGAAACGTGACGGTCACGTTTCGAAGTTTTTCGCACCCTCGGCGCCGATTACAGAGCTCTAGCGTGCTGCCGAGCCGTCACGTTGCGGCGCGCTCGGCGTCGCAACCAACACGCACAGCTCTCACCGACGGATGCGCTCCGAGCGTCAGCGAGCAGCGCTTCCGTCCGTGTAGTCCTCGTCGGGCTGGGTCCATGCGAACATGCCGCGGAGCTTGCGCCCCGTCGCCTCGATCGAGTGACCCTCGGCCTTCTCTCGCAGCGCCTTGAACTCGGGTGCACCTGCATCCTGGTCCTCGATGAAGCGCTTCGCGAAGGCGCCCGACTGGATGTCGGCGAGAACGGCCTGCATGTTCTCCTTGACGCGCTCGTCGACAACGCGCGGGCCCGAGACATAGTCACCGTATTCTGCCGTGTCGGAGACCGACCAGCGCTGCTTGGCGATGCCGCCCTCCCACATGAGGTCGACGATGAGCTTGAGCTCGTGCAGCACCTCGAAGTAGGCGATCTCGGGCTGGTAACCGGCCTCGGTCAGTACCTCGAAACCGTTCTGCACGAGCGCGGATACGCCACCGCAGAGCACGGCCTGCTCACCGAACAGGTCGCTCTCGGTCTCTTCCGTGAAGGTTGTCTTGATACCACCGGAGCGCAGGCCGCCGATCGCGCTGGCGTACGACCATGCGAGATCCCAGGCCCTACCGGTCGCATCGACCTCGACCGCAGCGATGACGGGAACACCGCGGCCGGCTTCGTACTCGCGACGAACGGTGTGGCCGGGGCCCTTCGGGGCGACAAGTACGACGTCGACGCCTTCCGGTGCCTCGATATAACCGAAGCGGATGTTGAAACCGTGGCTGAACAGGATGGTTTTGCCCTCGTTGAGCGCGGGGGCGACTTCGTCTGCGTACAGACCGCGCTGGTGCTGATCCGGCGCCAGGATGACGATGACATCCGCCCAGTCGGAGACCTCGCGCGGCGTGCCGACCGTGAATCCGGCCTCCTCGGCTTTCTGGCGAGACTTCGAGTTCGGCTGCAGACCGATGCGAACGTCGACTCCCGAGTCGCGCAGGTTCAGCGCCTGCGCGTGCCCCTGCGAGCCGTAGCCGATGACCGCTACCTTCTTCTGCTGGATGATGCTGAGATCTGCATCCGCGTCGTACACGACGTCTGTCATGGTGATTCCTCTCTCGTAATTTGTACGTAGTTAGTGCCTGAGCGCGCGCTCGGAGATCGACTTGGACCCCCGACCGATCGCGAGCAGGCCGGACTGTGCGATTTCCTTGATCCCGAACGGCTCGAGCAGCTTGACGAGCGCCTGGCACTTCGCAGTGTCGCCGGTCACCTCGATCACGAGCGCGTCCGTCGTGACGTCAACGGCACGCGCACGGAACAGGTTGATGATCTCCAGCACCTGCGCACGGGTGCCGGCATCCACTCGCACCTTGATGAGCAGGTGCTCCCGTTGCACGGATGCGCCCGGGTCGAGCTCGACGATCTTGACGACGTTGACGAGCTTGTTCAGCTGCTTCGTCACCTGTTCGAGCGGTAGATCTTCCACATCGACGACAACGGTAATGCGGCTGAGGCCGGGAACTTCGGTCTTTCCGACCGCAAGTGATTCGATGTTGAAGCCTCTGCGGGCGAAGAGCCCTGCGACACGAGTCAGCAGACCCGGCTTGTCTTCGACGAGAAGCGAGAGAACGTGGGACATTACTCCTCCTCCCACTCGGGGCTGTGATCTTTGGCGTACTGCACGAAGGAGTTCGAGACGCCCTGCGGCACCATCGGCCACACCATCGAATCAGCGGAGACGATGAAGTCGATGACAACCGGCCGGTCGTTCGTCTTCAGCGCGAGTTCGATCGCGTCATCGACCTCCTCTTCCTTCGTGACGCGAATCGAAAGCGCTCCGTAGGCTTCGCCCAGCTTCACGAAATCCGGGACCATCTTCTGGCCGTGGCCGGTCTCGAGGTCGGTGAACGAGTAGCGTCCGTCGTAGAACAGGTTCTGCCACTGCCGCACCATGCCGAGCGACGAGTTGTTGATGATCGCGACCTTGATCGGGATGTTGTTGAGTGTCGCGGTCGCGAGTTCCTGATTCGTCATCTGGAAGCAGCCGTCGCCGTCGATCGCCCACACGGTGCGCTCGGGCTCGGCGACTTTCGCACCCATCGCGGCGGGAACCGCGTATCCCATCGTTCCGGCACCGCCGGAGTTCAGGAACGAGTTCGGTCGCTCGTACTTGATGAACTGCGCCGCCCACATCTGGTGCTGACCGACGCCGGCCGCGTAGATCGCTTCCGGTCCCGTCAGAGCGCCGATGCGTTCGATCACGTGTTCAGGCGAGAGCAGCCCGTCGCTGGGAGGCGTGAACCCGAGCGGGAAGCGTTCGCGCAGCTCGTCGAGGCGCTGCCACCATGCCTCCTGGCTCGCTGTTCCGGCCTCCGACCGCTCCGCGTACGCCTCGATCAGGTCGTTGACGACCGCCCCCACGTCGCCGACGATGGGCACATCCGCCGTACGGATCTTCGAGATCTCGGCGGGGTCGATGTCGATGTGCACGATCTTCGCAGCAGGTGCAAACTCACTGACTTTGCCGGTCACGCGGTCGTCGAACCGAGCACCGAGCGAGATGATGAGGTCGCTCTCCTGCAAGCCGAGGACGGCAGGAACCGTGCCGTGCATTCCGGGCATGCCGAGATGCTGCTTGTGGGAGTCGGGGAAGGCTCCGCGTGCCATGAGCGTCGTCACGACGGGCGCTCCGCTGAGTTCCGCGAGCCGAAGTACCTCTTCGGATGCGCGCGATCGGATCGTGCCGCCGCCCACGTACAGAATCGGTCGCTCGGCGGCGATCAGCAGCTCGGCGGCCGCGACGATCTGCTTGCCGTGCGCTTTCGTCACCGGACGGTAGCCGGGGAGTTCGATGCGCTCGGGCCAGATGAACGGCGCCGAGTTCTGCTGGGCATCCTTCGTGACGTCGACGAGCACGGGCCCCGGGCGTCCCGTGGAGGCGATGTGGAAGGCCTCCTGCAGCACTCGCGGTACGTCCTCCGGACGCGTAACGAGGAAGGAGTGCTTCGTGATCGGCATCGTGATGCCCGAGATGTCCGCTTCCTGAAACGCATCGGTCCCCATGAGGTGGCTGAACACCTGACCCGTGATCGCGACCATCGGCACGGAGTCCATGAAGGCATCGGCGATTGCGGTGACGAGGTTCGTCGCGCCGGGGCCGCTCGTCGCAAGCGCAACGCCGACCTTCCCGGTCGATGATGCGTAGCCTTCCGCAGCGTGGCCGGCGCCCTGTTCGTGCCGAACGAGGATGTGTCGAATCTCATCCTGCTGCATGAGTTCGTCGTAGAACGGAATGATCGCGCCGCCGGGCAGGCCGAAGACGTCTTTCACCCCGAGGAGTTCGAGTGATTTCAGGATCGCGCCGGAACCGGTCAGCACTTTCGGCGCCGACTTGGGCGGCGCGGGGCGTGGATGAGTCATGTCGATATCGTTCGTTCGCGTTTATCCGGTGATAGCGCCCTGAGCGGCGCTCTTCACCAGCTTTGAATACTTGGCGAGGACTCCGCGCGAGTAGCGCGGCGGCAGCGGCTCCCAGCCATCACGCCGGGAGGCGAGCTCTGCGTCGTCGACGAGTAGGTCGAGTGTGCGAGCGGCGATGTCGACACGAATAATGTCTCCATCGCGCAGGAATGCGATCGGGCCTGCGTCGACCGCTTCCGGTGCAATATGGCCGATGCACAGGCCGGTTGTGCCGCCTGAGAATCGTCCGTCCGTCAACAGTA
>NZ_CAMEFJ010000006.1 GCF_945915485.1 uncultured Agrococcus sp. | reverse complement strand
CTGCGCTGGCCCGGCATCCGGCGGGGGGCCGGCCTGAGCAGTAGCGATTCCGACTCCGAATAGCAGTAGGACTGCAACGAGTGCAGCACCTAGCCAAGCGGTAATAGGACGCAAAAGGGTCCTAGGGCCTGCTAGTTTCACGTGTCCTCCGTAGGCTATGCAGGGCCCGACAAGAACGACCGATGGTCTCGTCGCGCTGTGGATGCAAGTGAATCGTGTCTCACTTGGTCAATGAATATACCCGCCCTTCGCTGCGGGCGAAGCCAGAAATGGTTACAAGTCGATACCATTGAGCAATGACGATGCGCGACCCGTTTGAGTTCACCGGTTTGACGTACGACGATGTCATGCTGCTGCCGGGTCGCACGGACGTTATCCCGTCCGAAGCCGACACGGCTACGCGTCTGACTCGGAATATCGATCTCCAGATGCCGATCCTGTCCAGCGCCATGGACACCGTGACCGAGCACCGCATGGCTATCGCGATGGCTCGCGCAGGAGGCATCGGCATCCTGCACCGCAATATGTCCATCGCCGATCAGGCCTCCATGGTCGATCGAGTCAAGCGCACGGAGTCGGGGATGATCACCGACCCCGTCACTGCCCGCCCGGATGCCACGGTCGCCGACGTCGACCGCATCTGCGGTGAATACCGTGTCTCCGGCCTCCCCGTCGTGGATGAGGGAGGCGTGCTGGTCGGCATCATCACGAACCGAGACATGCGGTTCGTCGAGCGCGAGGACTACGAGTCGACGCTTGTGCGCGACGTTATGACCAGTGAGAACCTCACGACGGCGCCGAAGGGGTCGAGCCGCGAAACGGCGTTCGAGATCTTCCGCCGCTCGAAGCTCGAGAAGCTCCCGCTCGTCGACGACACGGGGAGGCTCACCGGTCTCATCACCCTGCGTGACTTCGACAAGGTCGAGCAGCACCCGAACGCGACGAAGGATGCCCAGGGGCGTCTCCGAGTCGGTGCCGCCATCGGGTTCTTCGGCGACGCGTTCGAGCGTGCCGAAGCGCTAGCGGAGGCGGGTTCCGACATCATCGTCGTCGACACTGCGAACGGTGAAAGTCAGGGCGTTATCGACATCGTGCAGCGCATCAAATCGGATTCCGGATTCGCCGGTATCGACGTCATCGGCGGCAATATCGCTACCTACGAGGGCGCTTCCGCTCTTATCGACGCAGGTGTCGACGCCGTGAAGGCGGGCGTCGGGCCAGGTTCGATCTGCACGACACGCGTTGTTTCGGGTGTCGGCGTGCCGCAGGTGACTGCTGTGCACGAAGCCGCCAAGGCGGCGTACGACTCGGGAGTGCCCGTTATCGCGGATGGCGGCCTCCAGTACTCGGGAGACATCGCGAAAGCCCTGGTCGCCGGCGCATCATCGGTCATGCTCGGGTCGCTGCTCGCGGGCACCGACGAGTCGCCCGGCGAGCTGATCTTCGTGAACGGCAAGCAGTTCAAGACCTACCGCGGCATGGGGTCGCTCGGAGCGATGCAGACACGAGGAAAGAAGACCTCCTACTCGCGTGACCGCTACTTCCAGGCAGATGTCGCGACCGACGACCAGCTCATCGCAGAGGGCATCGAGGGCAAGGTGGCCTACAAGGGCAACGTCGCGACCGTGCTCTACCAGCTGACCGGCGGACTGCGGCAGTCGATGTTCTACACGGGTGCCCGCTCAGTGCAGGAGCTCAAGGACAAGGGCCGCTTCGTACGGATCACCGCCGCTGGGCTGAAAGAATCGCATCCGCACGATGTGCAGATGGTTGCGGAGGCTCCTAATTACAGAGGTTAGCGGCCGGTTTGAGTGGCCGTATCCGAGACGGATACGGCGCTGGCGTCGCACGAGGGCCAGAAATGGCCCTCGTCTAGGAGCTCCAGCGCGTCAGCGCGGGTGCGGAGGCTCCTAACTACAGAGGTTAGATTTCGGCAAGGAGAGTTGCACGAGTGCAGAAGCCGTCTGGACTCGTGCAATCTTTTTGAGAGTTACGCTGCGATCGTTCGCAAGCAATGCAATGCATTTACCAACGGGTCGTGGGCAAGAATCGTGGCAGCGGCCCTTCGATCCTCGCTACAGAAATCTTGACGGATTCGAGTTCGGACCGGACTTCTTTGAACTCAGCGCCGACTTTCTCGAAGCGCTCGTCCACTTTGTCGAAACGTTCGTCCATTTTCTCGAAACGTTCGTCTACTTTCTCGAAGCGGTCGTCGATTCTGTCGAACCGTGCGTCGACAGCGGCGAAGCGCTCGTCGATTCTGTCGAAGCGTACGAGCATCTCGCTTCTGACGGATGCTGAGGCTGTCGCTATATCGGCTTTGAGGTTCTTGTGCAGCCAAGCGAGCATGGCGCCGAGCCCGGCGAAGAGCGTGAGTACCGCTCCCACCGTGGAAACCACGATGGTAATCGTCTCCGGGCTCATGTACATTCCTCCATTCTTCCCCCTGTCCGTCAAGGCCCGCAAGCATCGACGGTGACGTTCAAGGCTACTCGCCTGATGAAGTCGATGCCGCTTCCGTTTCGTCTACTTGTGGAGAACTCGTGCTTGTTCGGCGCGACCCCGAACCCCTGACTGCAGAGGCTAAAGCTGGGTGTCTACGTTCTCATACGGGCACGAAGCGATCCGTGCACAATTCTTTGATGCAATCTAAAGAAATCGTTGCTATCGTGACCGCTGAGAGCAGTCTCGAACGGAACAAGGGAGTTTCACATGAGTAAAAAAAGCAAGATGCTGTTTGCTGCAGGCGCATCAGCAGCGTTGGCCCTCTTCGTCGGCGTAATTCCAGCGCAAGCCGCGTATGATTCGGGCGCGCAGACGCACGGGTGTGGGTCTGACTACGGTCGCCTCACCGCCAGAATCAGCCCCGAAGCAGCGAATTCTTGGGCACCGGGTGACTGGAATGAAAACGGCGGCTCTCCTATGTATCACGCGCCCGCTAGTTCATCGAGAAACATCGTCGACATGCAAAACAACGGGTATGGCGGGGGATACTGGCGTCTTGTCAGCGGGGGCAATGCTACGAGCGTGAACCCGAGCTGTAGCCCTGCTGGACTCTAGGGCTACTTGATACCCGACGTTGGTGGGCCCAGCGGCATTGACGATAGTTGATCCGTGCACACGGGCTCACCAGCCGCTTCCTGCCTAGAGAATGTAGTGAATTTGATGAGAATCAGAACTGGAAAGAATCAGAGCCTGGTCACACGGGTGTTGGCGATTATTGCGGTTGCAGGCCTCGCGGCGGTAAGCAACGCGTGTGCGCAGGAAGAACAAGCGGCGCCGCAGCCCACTTCGCACACCGAGTATCGCGAGCTAACCAACGAATGGGCCGAGGACTTTGTGCAGTGCCTTCGCGACAAGGGCGTAGATGCCCGGGTCGTGACGCAAGAGGATGGATCGGTATCCGTCGATCCCGCTTATGCGCCGGGTACCGATTTCGATGAATTGTGGAACGGCTTGCTGGATCCAGACTGCATCGAAGCCGCCGGTGAACCTCCGGAGCTACCGGCGGCGACAGAAGACTTCAAGATTGCCGCCTATGAACTCATCTCGGAGCAGGCAGAATGTTTGCGCGAGAACGGGTATGTGGTCGGTGATGCACCGTCCGTGGATGAGTGGATCGAGCAATGGGATGGTGCTCGCTGGGACCCGGTCGGGGAAGCCGGTGAGAACGGCTATGACATTTTCGAACTGACAGAGCACTGTCCCGATCCAACCGGTATTGAAATAGAAGAACGGATGCTCGAGAATCTCGGGGAAGACGGTTCTGTTGAATGAGTCGGCGGTCTGAGAGCAAACGACGTCGATGGGTTGTTCCCACCGCGTGGATTGCGAGCGTTGTCATAGCGTTGGCGATCGGCTGGTTCGCTGCCGACCAAGCGGTAACTCCCGAACGCATACAAACTTCGGATGAGGAGGCCGTGACCGTGGAGGTCGTCGAAGACACGGTCCGGCAGGAGCACACCTACGTGGTCCAAGCGTCGTGGCCCGGGACACCGGGCGGTGTCAACGGCTACTCCGGAACCCTGACGAGCGTGAATGTGACCGGCACCAGCGTCGAAGCAGGCGATGAGATCTACTCCGTTGATCTTGAGCCGGTGTTCGCCATGCAGGGTGAGGTGCCGGCGTTTCGCGCACTCACCCGCGATACCCGAGGCGACGACGTCGAGCAGTTGCAGCGCTTCTTGATCGACGAGAACTACCTGGGAGGCGAGCCGACCGGAGTCTACGACGGGGTGACAGCGCAGGCTGTGCGCTCCTGGTCTGCGAATATGGGGCTCGGGAATACCGACACCGTGCCGAGAGGGCGTGTGGTGTTTCTGCCGGAACTTCCCGCCGCAATTGGACTCGACTCCGAGGTCACGGTCGGCAACGAAGTCGCTCCCGGCCAGGTACTCATCAATGTGGTTTCTTCCGAACCGAGATTCGCGCTTCCCGTGCTCGAGGATGCGGCGTCCAGGATCCAGCCCGGCATGGGCGTCGAGATCGCCGTCGGCGATGAGGTCTGGCACGCTGAAGTCGAAGAAATCGCCTCGGCTGAGGACGGCACTCTCGAGGCTGTTCTTGGCCCTCCGAATGGCGAGGGATCCATCTGCGGTGAAAGCTGCGGCGAAGTGGTTGACCAGGGCGACGCAACGCAGCTGCAGGGTACGCTCATCCTGGTTCCGGAGACGACGGGGCCCGCGGTGCCGACCGCGGCCGTCCGCATCGACGCGTCGGGCGAGACCTTCGTGATACTCGAAAACGGAAACGAGGTGCCAGTGACGGTGCTCGCTTCCTCGAACGGCCAGAGCATCGTCGAGGGAATCGATGTCGGCGAGCGAATTCTCGTGCGAGAACAGCCGGAGGAATAGCTCATGAGAATCTCCGCGGATGGGCTCACGGTCGGCTACGGTGGAATCTCGGTCGTTGAAGGCTTGCGGCACGAGTTCCGAGAAGGCAGCATCACTGCGCTCATCGGATCCTCTGGCTCAGGAAAATCGACGCTGCTCTATACACTCGCTCTCATGCTGACGCCTGTGCGGGGCGCAGTCGCCTGGGGAGATGACCGAGTGGACTCATTGCCAGACGCGGAGCGATCGGTGCTGAGAGCACGGCACAGCGGGTTCGTGTTTCAAGACGCAGTACTCGACCTTGCGCAAACAGCATTGGAGAATGTGCTCGAAGCCGCCTGGATCGGACGTATGCCACGAGCTGCCGCTATGAGCCGAGCGAAGCATCTCCTGGAACAATTCGGAGTCGGCGACCAGACGTATCGTAGGCCAGGGCAGGTTTCAGGAGGACAGGCTCAGCGCATCGCCCTGTGTCGTGCTCTCATACGGCATCCAACCGTGCTGTTCGCCGACGAACCAACGGGCAACCTCGACCCCGCTACCGCCGACATCGTCTGGAGTGCGCTACAGGAGAGCGCTGAAGCGGGAACCACGGTCATCATCGCCACCCACGACCAGGAACGAGCTCGCTCGTTCGGCGACCTGCTCGACCTCGGCAATCGCCAAGAGGCTGCGGTTTGAACTCAAAACTTGAGCTTGCAGGAGCGCTGGTGCTGGACGCCTGGCGCAAGCTGCGGTATCCCCTTGTGCCATCGC
The DNA here is from genome assembly GCF_945915485.1 of uncultured Agrococcus sp. Classification (GTDB taxonomy): domain Bacteria; phylum Actinomycetota; class Actinomycetes; order Actinomycetales; family Microbacteriaceae; genus Agrococcus. The sequence continues at coordinate 61,104 of NZ_CAMEFJ010000006.1, read as the reverse complement.
TTGTGCTTGCTCTCATTGTCGCGGCAGCGGCCGTCGCAGTTTTCGCGACAAGCGGGTTGGCGCTCGCGAGCCAACAGCGAGCGCTCGAGCGATTGAATTCACCCGAGGGCCGCATGATCGTCGTGTCGGACTCGAATGGCAACGCAAGGATCGACCCCGCCAGCGTTGCCGTTATAGAAACTTTAAGCGGAGTCGAGTGGGCCGTCGGTGTAGGGCCCTCTCGAACGGTTGCAGCTGGTGCATTCCAGGGAGGCCCGTCCGTGACCGCTCGCGAGATCTTCGGTGATCTCCCGCCGGTTGTGGAGAACCTGGAGCGTCGTAGCCTGCTGCCTGGCCAAGCGATTTCCGGACCGGGAGTGGCTCAGCAGCTCGGTTTCGAGGACAGCACGGGCCACGTCACGGACGGTGTGTTCGCAGCCGATGTCGTGCGGGAAGCCGATGTCGCTCCACCGCTCTCATCGTGGAATGACGAAATCATCGTTGTGAGCAGCGGCCAAACCAGCCCCGTCACCCTGCTTGTCAGCGTTACCGACATCCATCAGCTGCAGCCCGTGCAACTGGCACTCAGAGCATCCATCATCGCCGAAAATCCGAACGATCTCGCGTTCGAGATCGATGATGGGCTCGCTCAATTGTCGCAGGACGTCATCGATGACTTGGCGGCATCGTCGAGACAGACGGTGTCGGCCTTGCTCGCGCTCGTTGCGCTTCTCGTTGCCGCTGTGCAGTTCGGGCGCGTGACATCCATGGCGCGCGAGATAGGACGCAGAAGGGCGCTGGGCGCCACTCGATCGATGATCGTCGGCAGCGTGCTATTGGGAAGCGGATTCGCTGCCGCGCTGGGAGCCGTGGTCGGCACTGCGGCCGGTGTCGCCATAACGTACACCGTCGCCCAGGCGGTACCACGGCTGGAGTTCATACTGAGCGTCCCGGTGCTGTTGCTCCTAACGGCACTGGTAGGTGCTGCATTGCCCGCGATTCGTGCTTCACGGCTGGACCCCGTGGCGATCCTGCGCGTGCCTTAGCCCATTGAGCGCCTCGCGTTGACGTTCTTACGCGGATGACGTGCACAGAGCGTGTTAGGGTTGCCCACAGCAAGACGCTCCACCATGGACATCGATGCAACAGCAAGCCCCAACGCAACACTCGCCGGCAGCGCAATGGGCGATGAACCACCCCAGCCCGCAGCTGGGGGATGTCGAGCGCGAGGCCGCGAAGGGCATCCCCGAGGTAGCCAGTGCGCTCGCTGTCGAGAACCTGCCGAAGGGTTCTGGAGACGGTACGTTTCGAAAGGGCGGTTTCGCGCACTTCCTCGAAGAGTGGCTGTTTCCCTGCGTCGGCCTTGCCGCACTCGTCTTCAGCGCCTTGATGGTGGCACCGGCTAGCTGGTTCGGCCGCACCATCACGTACGTGTACGACAGCGGCGCCGACTACGACTTCGAAACGGTCAACTTCACCAACGTGGGATCGCGGCTCACGATCGCGCTGCTCTGCGCGGTCATCGGCATCATTCTCGTCGTCACGAACATCGTCGTCCGCAGCGTCCAGCGGCATTGGCGCCTCGCATCACAGGCGATGGCGGTTATGGTGACGATAGGCGCGATCATCAATGCGATGTTCCTCGCAATCAACATCTATGACGGATTCGGCGAACTCATGATCCCGATGTGGGCGTACCTCGCGCTTGTCGTCGGAGGGCTCATCATGTCGATCCTCTCCTTCACCGGCTATCGTCGCGGCCGTATCCGCGCGGTAGAGTCCTTGTTCGCCCGCCTCCCCCAAGAGCAGCAACGCGCAATCCTGACTGACCGCGCTCGTGCACTCGACGTGCTCGTGCAACGCGATATCGCGCGACATCAGGAGGCAGACCGAGTCTCGAAGCTGCCTTTCGGACGGTACACGGGAAGGGTCAACGCGAAGCGCGAGGAGTAGGGCATTACGGTGAATCCCTAGCTTCTCCTCGACGGCAACCTAGCCGTTTTGCAGTCATACCTAGCCGGTCGCGCTCAGATCCTAACGTCGAAGGCTAGTGGCAGATGTTCTGCGCGTTTCTAGCGTGGTGACCATGCTGGATACAAGACTGAGAAAACCGAAGACACTGTTGGGATCGCTCGTTGCGGCACTGCTCGCCGTCGTGCTGAGCGTCGGCATGCTGGGTGCTCCGAATGCCAACGCAACTCCCGAATTTCCCCCCGGATATCCGGTGATCGGACAATCCGGAGACGCGGCGAGCGGCCACACCGTCGTCGGCGCCGGCGAAGGGTCGATCGCTACGCGGCTGTTCCCCGTCTGGACCGGCCCGGACGCCCTGCAACTCGCCTACTGCGTGGAGCTTCGGGTGTCGGCGCATTTCGAGACTCCCGGTCACGTGGGAGGCTGGGACTCCTTCCCGGGCACGAACAACTTCGCCGAGTCACAGGAGGTGCGCGAGCGTGTCGCCTGGATGGTGTACAACAGCTACCCGCTGGTGTCGCTCGACGAGTTCAGCGCCATCACGGGGATACCGGATGTAACGGAACAGGAAGCGATCTCCGGAACCCAGAGCGCCATTTGGAACCTCACAGACGACTTCGAATTTGCAGGGCTGGCGGGTGACCACAGCTCCGAATCCGTCGCACGCGTACAGGCCGTGTATGACTTCATGCTGAGCGACGTCAACACCGGTCGGCCCGAAACCTCCGGACCCATGATCGAGATGACGGCACCGAGCGGAGAGGGCACGGCCGGTCAGCTCGTCGGCCCAATCGTCATCGAAGCAAGCGAGGCAACCGTTGCCGTCGACCTCGAAACCGACGTGGATGCGCCCATTGCGCTCGTAGACTCCCAGGGCTCGCCGGTGGATCTGGCAGCAGCGCCAACCGGAGTGGAGCTCTTCCTCGATGTTCCGATCGATACGCCCGCCGGCAGCGTCACGCTGAGCGGCACGGTGACCGGCCCGGAAACCACGGGACTCCTCGTGAGCAACACGTCACCTCGCAACCAGACGTTCATGATCGCGCGCTCGGACCAAACTACGAGGGAGGCGACAGCTGCGGTGTCGTGGGCTGCCAAACCCCGCATAAGCACAACCGCCTTGGATGCCGAGGACGGCGACAAGTACCTTGACCCGACGGGAGAGGTCACGGTTATCGACACTGTCGCGTATGCCGGTCTGATTCCCGGCGAGGAGTACGAGCTCCAGGGTGAATTGATGATTCGCGGCGACGGAGACGTAGAGATCCCGACCGGAATCACCGCATCCAAGACTTTCGTCCCTTCCTCTCCCGAGGGCGAGGAAACGCTGAGCTTCACGATTGATGCCGGTGACCTCGTTGGTGAAGTCATCGTGGTGTTCGAGGAGCTCTTCCACGGTGGCATCAGCGTCGCGGCCCACGCGGACATCAAGGATCGCGGCCAAACGGTCTACCGGCCCTTCATCGGCACGACTGCAGTCGGCGACGACGGCAGTAAGCTCCTGCCGGAATCGGGAGAAACGGTCATTGTAGACACGGTCAACTTCGCCGGTCTCCACGTGGGCGAAACCTACCGGCTCGAGGGTGAACTGATGACCCGCGACGAGGACGGCAGCGCTCAGGCCACCGGCATCACCGCGGAGGACGAATTCACGCCGACCACTTCGAGCGGCACGGTCGACCTGACCTTCACGGTCGCCGACGGTCAGCTGGACGGTGAAACCATCGTGGTGTTCGAGCGTCTCTTCCACGGCGAAACCCTGATCGCAGAGCACACGGACATCGAAGACGAATTCCAGACGGTGTACCGCCCCCGTATCGGCACTTCGGCCGACGACGGCAACGGCAGCGACTACCTCGATCCAGAAGGAGATGTCACGGTCGTCGACATCGTCAGTTACTCCGGGCTCGAGCCGGGACACGAGTACACCGTCGAAGGTGAGCTGATGATCCGGACCACCGACGATGAAGCGGTTCCGACCGGGATCACCGCGTCCGAGACCTTCACGCCCGAACACCCGAGCGGATCCGTGGAACTGCAGTTCAGCATCCCCGCCTCCGAACTCGTCGGCGAGGTCATCGTGGTGTTCGAAGAGCTCTACCGTGATGACGTACTGATCGCCGCTCACGCGGACATCACGGACCGCCACCAGACGGTGTACCGGCCGGATCTCGGGACGACCGCCGTGGACGGTGAAGACGGAGATCAGTTCCTGCCGGAGTTCGGTGAGGCAACTGTGGTCGACACCGTGCGCTACTCGGGGCTGCACGTCGGCCAGACCTACACGATCGACGGCGAGCTGATGCTCCGCACGGATGACGGCGGGCAGCCCACCGGGATCACGAACTCGATCACCTTCGTGCCCGAGGAGTCGAACGGCGAGATAGACCTGACCTTCACGATTCCCGAGGGCGAACTGCTCGGTGAGGTGATCGTGGTCTTCGAGTACCTGTCCATCGGGGGTGTTCAAGTTGCGGCGCATGCCGATATCGAGGACGAAGCCCAAACGGTCTACCGTCCGGAGATCGACACCTACGCCTACAACCTGCGCACCGGGGAACAGCTGCTGGACCCCGAGGGTGCAACACTGCGAGACGACCTCTCGTACCGGGGCCTTGAGCCGGGATTGACATACGTTGCACGCGGAGAAGTCATGCTGCACGAAACCGGCGAGTCCACAGGCATCACCGGCGAGACGGTGTTCGTACCGACCGCTCCCGACGGCATAGTGCATGTCGACTTCGAGGTGCCCTCCGGCTATGCGGGGGAAACGCTGGTCGTCTTCGAATGGCTGTACCTCGTGACGCCGGAGGACGCGGAAGAGACCGACGCCGGCCAGAACACCGGTGACGTTCCGGCCGCTGCCATCAGCCTGCTGCAGATGCTGTTGCCGCAGCAGGAACAGTCGGGTGAATTGCTCCTGGCAACGCACACCGATCTGAATGCCGCCAGCCAGACCGTGCAGGTCGATACACCGCCGGAGGCCCCGCTGCCAGATCCTACGCCGACGGAATCGTCGCCGGACGCTTCGTCTCCGGAGATACCGAGAACAGGATTCACAGGATCGTCGGCGGCCTGGCCGCTAGCGGCACTCCTGATGCTCGTAGGAGCGGGCCTTGCCTGGGCGTTCGGTCGCCGTAAGATGTCCTGACCCGGCACACCTCGACCTACGGGGCCCGCCTACCAGCAGGCTCGCCAATGACAAATTCCCCAACACTGTCATCGGCGGACGGCGGGCCCCGTAGCCGTGCGCGAGGCTAGCCCCGCAGGACGCCGGCGACATCCTTTCGGGATGTCAGTTGGAGCTTGCGCAGCACGTTGGAGACATGGAAGCGAACGGTGGCGTTCGATATCACAAGGGTTTGCGCGATCTGCTGATTGGTCAGCCGGTTCGCCAGATGCTCGGCTATCTCACGCTCTCGGGCGGTGAGCTCGGCGAGCAGCGCGCTCCGGGAATCTCGGTCAGCTGTATCCAGGTCGGCGAGGGCACGTTCGATCCGAGGGAGGTAGGCGCGGGCGTTCACCTTCTGCAGCACCGCCCGTGCGTGCAACAGCTGGGTGCGGGCTTCTGCTATCCGGTGCGTTCCCGCCAGAAATTCCCCGAAGTCGGCATGGGTCAGAGCAAGAGGAAGCGGGAAGTCCTTCGTGGCGAGAGCGGTGCGATATTGTGCCTCCGCGGAGGCCGATTCTCCACGATGCTGGGACAGCCGCGCCTCCAGCCACGGCAGTGTTCCCCAGCATTCGTGCCAGCGGGTCCCGCGCCACTGCCGAAGGGTGTCCACCAGCGCGGCGGCTTCGTCGAATCTGCCGAGGTCGATGAGCGCATGCGCGCGGAACGTCAGGAATCCCCGTTTGGTGTTCACCATGGAGTCCACCGGCGCTGCATCGATAGCTGCGATCAGGGCTGCAGGATCGGCCTGGACCCGCGCGTACTCGCACTGAGCCATCAGTGCGAGGTCGGGGCCGTAGCCTTCCCATTCGAATTCGTGCAGTACGAGGGATTCTCGTGTCAGCTTCCCGGCTCCGCTGCGGCCGGTCACCGCGGCGATTATGGCCTGCAGCGCGGTGAACATGGGCCGGGTCTCGAGATCGATCGCGTCGTAACTGATCTCTTCGATGGCCGTAATGAATTCGCGAGCAGACTCGTACTCGCCCAGGAGTACCTGACTGTCCGCGAGGACGAGCCTGGTCGTCCCCGCCATCCACGGCTTATGGACTCGATCGAGTAGATCGTTGGCTCCGGCCGCGAGCTGCTTAGCCAACGCCATCTCGCCGATCTGGGCAGCCGCACCTGCCAGCACGGTGGTGGCGTCCGCCTTGTTGGGGCCATCAGAGAGGGCATCGATGCTGCGTCGAAGCTCGGGGATCGAAGCGCGTGTGCCCTCGGTGTCGTAATTTCTGTGCAGCAGCACTGTCTCGAATCCCTGCAGGAGCGCCAAATGCCCGGCAGGATCGGCCATCCACGTAAGGCGGGCATCCCCCAGGGCTGTCGGGTCCGCCGGCATATTCTGCTGCAAGCTCTTGGCGTGGGCGAGCAGCGCCGGCACATGCGTGTAGTGCAACGTGCGCATATTCATGATCACCATGAGCAGCGACAGGTACGCCTGCACCGTGATCTCGTCTGAGTTCGCGGCCTGCCGCTGCAGCAGCTGCATGGCACGCTCTTGCGCGAATGGCACCTCGGGGTGGTACGCGCTGAGCGCTATCGCGAGCAGCTCATGCACGAAATCGTCGTCGAGTCGCTGGTACTCGTCATAGCGATGCAGAAGCAGGAAGAGCGTCTTGTTACGCAGATTCACAAGTCCGAGCGAAACCAGCAGCTCTCCACGCGCTTCCGGTTGATCTGCTCCTACGAGCTCGAGCGCAGCCTCCAACACCGTGTTGATATTCGTGAACGCGCTCGTCACCGTCGCCTGCTCCACGTACTCCCGCACCTGTTGGAGGAGCTCTTCATCGAGACGGTCAGCAGCGTTGAGCGCGTAGTGAATCGAACGGAACCCGTCGGAGAGTTTCGCGAGAACGCGCGAAATGGCGCGTGAGCGAGCTGCGGGGAGGGCATCCTGCACAGCATGCGCAACAAGCGCGTGCGTCGGCATGACGGTTGCTCCGAACCCCGACTCCTTCAGCACGCCCTCCTCCAGCGCCTCCTCCAGCGCGACGGGCTCGTGCAGTTCCGAGGCCGCTTGCGCGAGCTCGAATTGCGTCATCCCGCCGCTCATGCAGACGATCTCGGTGGTGGCTTTCGTCGGCGCACCGAGATTCTCATAACCGATCAGTAAGGGGTTCTTCTTCGGGTGAATCATTCGCAGTGGAATGTCCCAGGTCAGATGCAGTCGAGAGATCTCATCTTCGGTGAGGTGGTCGAAGATGCTGGCGATGTGCAGGAAGGACCCGCCGGTAGAGTTCAACAAACGATCCGCTGTGCGGGGCGAAATGCTCCTCCCCAGCCGCGCCTGCGACAGGAGTCGGATCTCCTCGGCCGTCAGCGGATCGAACGTCAACAGGCGGTTGCGCGGATCGCCGGAGACGAGCTGTTCAAGGTGCTCGCCGAGCCCGCCGGGAGCGTGCGGAGTGCGGACACCGAACGCAGCGAGCATGCTTCGCTGCGTCAGCCTCGGAAGCAGATACCGAAGCACGAGCGCCGATTCGGTATCGACCCACTGCGCGTCATCTACGATGATTACCTGTTGCACGGCCGTCGCGAAGTTCGCGTGTCGAAGCAGTTCGCGCGCGACGGAAATGGGCTGTTTCTGCGTGCCGTCAACGGGATCGCGGTCAGGTATCCGCAATGCGGGGCCGCTGAGGAGACGTTCGAGGAAACCGTACGGTTCGTCGCGCTCGAAGATGTCGGCGGTCACATGGGTGACGGCCCAGCGATTGTCCGCCTGCGCCAACTCCATCAGTTCGCGCAGGAAGTGGGTCTTGCCCATGCCGGCAAGCCCCTGCGCAACGAGCACCATTCCTTCTTGACCGTAGGCGGAATCAAGGGTGCGTCGGGCCGCGTCGTGTCGCGTTTTGACAGGCGAATCCGCTGCCATATCCCAGCCCATAGGAGTCAGGCTAGCAGCGAACGCCGTGTCTTCGAGGGATACTCTTGTTGTCACACCGAGTGTAAGAAGCGAGGTCCTGTCGATGCCAAAATTTACTCGAGCGGAGGCCAGGGGAGTGCCTCGGGCACCTCGCGGTTCGTCTTGACCGCATAGTGCTCTGGGCCGCGCTCGACATTTCGCCACTCGCCCTCGCGGATGCCGAGGTAGGAGAATCCGGTCGCCTTCGCGACCCGCATTGACGCCGTATTGCCGACGCGGCACCGCCAGCGCACCTCCGGCCAGACGAGGCAGCCCTCTGCGTGCCCTACCAGTGTGCGAAGCGCATCCGACATGAGTCCCTTCCCCTGTGCATCCGGGTGCAGCCAGAAACCGACTTCGCGCAGCCCCTCTCGGAGCCCGATCACACCGCACAGCGGGCCGCTTACGGATTCGCGAATCGCCCAGACTCGCTCGTCGTGCTCGCCGCGCCACCCGCTGGGTGCGAACTCTCGAATGAAGAACTCCGCATCGGACCGCTTGTACGGCCACGGCGTATCGAGGAACCGTTCGGCGTCCGGTGTCGTGCACGCCTCGGCCGTGCGCTCGATGTCGCTCTCACGCAACGCCGTGAGAACAACTCGCTTCCCCAACACCGGCAGCGTCGGCCCGGCCAGTTGCTCGCTCATCCGCCCTCCGGCCAGTTGCTCGCTCATCCGACCTCCCTCCAGTTCTCCACTCATGCGTCCAGCACACTTCTCGGTCTATACATGGCGACACGCCCGTATAGCGCGTTCATTCCATCCATAGACCGAGAAGTGTACCCGTGAGCTGAGGTTGAAGAAGGGGTTCAGCGGAGGCCCATGGCACGCATCGCCCGGTGGAGCGTTGCGTCGGCAACTTCGCGTGCGCATGCGGCATTGGCCTCGAGGATGCGGTCGAGCTCAGCGGGGTCATCGAGCAGCTCGAGCGTGCGCTCACGGATGGGCGCGAGTTCGCCGATGACGGCATCCGCGACCGCGACCTTGAAGACGCCGTAGCCCTGCCCGTCGTACTCGTCCGCGAGCTCAGCGGTCGTGCGCCCCGTGAACGCCGACAGGATGCCCAGCAGATTCGTCACGCCCGGCTTTTTCTCAGCGTCGATGCGGATGGAGCCGTCGGTATCGGTGACGGCACTCTTGATCTTCTTGACCGTCTTCGCAGGTTCGTCCAGCAACCACACGATGCCCTTGTCGGTCTCGGCCGACTTCGACATCTTGCGCGTCGGATCCTGCAGATCCATGATGCGCGCGGTTTCCGTCGCGATTCGCGGCTGCGGGATCGTGAAGGTCTCCCCGTATCGCTTGTTGAACCGATCGCCCAGGTCGCGCGTGAGCTCGACGTGCTGCTTCTGGTCGGCGCCGACCGGCACGAGGTTCGTGTCGTAGAGCAGGATGTCGCCGGCCATGAGAATCGGGTAGGTGAAGAGGCCGACGTTCGCGGCCTCCATGCCCTTCTTCGCAGTTTTGTCCTTGAACTGCGTCATGCGGCTAGCCTCACCGAAACCGGTGATGATCGAGAGCAGCCACGCCATTTCGGCGTGCGCGGACACGTGCGATTGCACGTACAGGCACGAGGATTCCGGATCGATGCCCCCCGCAATGTACTGGGCGGCGAGCGTTCGCACCTGCTGGCGCAGCACCTTCGGATCCTGGATGCTCGTCAGCGCGTGCAGATCGACGATGGAGAAGAACGCATCGCCTTCTGCCTGCAGCTGTCGCCAGTGCGTGAGCGCGCCGACGTAGTTGCCGAGGTGCAGCGAGCCCGACGAGGGCTGCATGCCCGAATAGATTCGGGGCTTGTTCATGATCGGTCCTTCTAGAGTTCGTAATCGACGACGACGGGAGCGTGATCGCTCCACCGGGTGTCGTAGCTGGGGTAGCGGTCGACGCGGTAATTGCCCACTGACGCCGCGAGTGCGGGGGATGCCATGTGGTAGTCGATGCGCCAACCGGTGTCGTTGTCGAAGGCCTGCCCTCGGTTCGACCACCAGGTGTAGGGGCCGTCGACCTCGCCGGCGAAGGTGCGCCCGACATCGACCCAGCCGTGGCCGGTCCGAGCGCGGCCGTCCACGGCCTCCACTTCGCCATTGCCGAAGAAGCCGTCGAGGTAGCTGCGCTCTTCGGGCAGGAAGCCGCTCTTCTTGCGGTTGCCGCGCCAGTTCTTGATGTCGAACTCGCGGTGCCCGACGTTGAAGTCGCCCGTTACCAGCACGTGGTCGCTGTGCTCGCGCAGCTGCGGGAGTCGCTCATCCATCGTGTCGAGGAACATGAACTTCTGCACCTGTTTCGGGGTGTCGACCTCACCCGAGTGCACGTAGGTCGACACGACTGTGACGGGCGTGCCGCCGAAATCGAAGTCGGCCTCCAGCCATCTGCCGGCGGAGTCGAAGTCGTCAGCACCGAAGACGGTACGGTGCTGGATGGCCGGCTCACGCGACAGCACGGCAACGCCTGCGCGCCCCTTCGCGGTCGCTTCATCGTGCAGGACGTGCCAGCCGGGTACGAGCGGCGTGACGATCTCGTCAGTGGCTCTGACCTCCTGCAGTGCGACGATGTCGGCGCCCGATGCTTCGAGCCAGTCGGACATGCCCTTTCGCATAGCTGCGCGGATACCGTTGACGTTGACCGTGGCAATACGAACCATGCCTCCAGCGTAGTCGAGACCCGCGACGCGAACGAGCCGTGTCATCGCGGCTCCACGTCGCTTGTGCTTCTCCATCCGCTACTCGGAAAACGCCTATCGATCAGCACGCTGGGCAGGCACTGGGCTTTTGGAGGTTCAGACGGTTTTTATCGGTCTAGACGCCGTCTGCACCCGTAAAAACCATCCCGAACTGCCCTAGCTGAACGACTTTGCCGTTAGCCGCGCAGTTTCTTCTGCTGCTTCTTGAGGTTCTTCGCGAGCTTCTTCGGGTCGCTTTCTCTCCCCCTGATGGCGGCGAGCTCTTCGCGCACTCGTTCGAGTTCGCGCTCTCGCAGTGCTTCTTCCTCTTTCTTTCGTGCCACGGCTTCTTTCCGTTCCTGTGTCAGATGGTGCTCGAGCTCCGAATAGCGTTCACCCGCATTCCCGACGGCGATGAACGACAGCGCGATGAGGTAGATCTGGTGGATGAATCCGAGCCAGATCAGGATGACGAAGACCGAGGCGATGGAGGTCAGGAGCGGGTTGTTGCTCACGGAGCCGAACAGCAGCGAGGCGAAGGTCTTCAGAATCAGGAACGCGATCGCGACCACGAAGGCGGTTCCGACAAGATATTTGAGCGGCAACTTGATGTGCCCGGCGAAGCGGAACATCAGCAGCACGATCGCGGTGTCGAGTGCGAGCTGCACGAGGATACCGAGCAGCCAGCTGAAGCCACCCAGCCCCAGCGCCGCCGCGAAGGTCTGCGAGGCGATGAGCGTACCGCTCGAGATCAGGATCAGCAGGCCGATGCCGATGGCGACGCCCAGATCGCCGAGTTTCAGTACGACGAAATTCGGGCTCGGCGTCGGCAGGTCGAGCATCGCTCTGAAACCCAAACGGCTGTTCGCGATCCAGCGCGTAGCAGTCATGACGATACCGACAGCGGCGATGATTCCGGCGACTTCGGTGATCCGTGAGTCGATGAGCGCGTCCGGGTCGATGACGCCGTTGCCGTCGCCGTCGCGGATGAGGCCGGGAATCTGCCCGGAGATCGATTCGATGACCGTGTCGAGCAGTTCGCGATTGCCGCCCAGGATCTGCATGAAGACCGCGAAGGCGATGAACAGCCCCGCGAAGATCGAGAAGAAGCCCGAGAGCGTCATGCTTTGCGCATAGACGACTCCGTCGCGTTCTGAGTAATGATTCCACGCTCGCACGGGGCGAAGTTGCTTCACGCGGTCGATAATCTGCACGGTCCACCTCCGGCTGCCTCGCGTTGGGTCTCGTAAACAGCGTAGTCTGAGTCCATGTCCACGATGCACGGAGTCGGCGTCGGCCGCGGTATTGCCGCAGGCAAGGCGCTGAGAATGCCAGAAAAGCTCACACCGCCGACCGATGCCCAGCACGGAGGTGACGGCGACGCGGAAGCGAGCAGAGCGAGCGAAGCGCTCGCGGCCGTCGCGCAAGAACTGCACGAGCGCGGTGAGGTCGTCGGCGGTGAGGCCCAGGATGTTCTGCAGGCCGCCTCGCTCATGGCGCAGGATCCTGCTCTCGCGGACGACGTCGCGTCGCGCATCCGCGCGGGCGTCAACGCCGAATACGCGGTGCAGGAGGCTTTCGGGCAGTTCAAGCAGATGCTCGTCGCACTCGGCGGCTACATGGCCGAGCGTGCGACAGACCTCGACGATGTTGCGCAGCGCGTCATCGCGAGGCTGCGCGGTGTTCCCGCGCCCGGTGTCCCGGAGAGCGACGAACCGTTCGTGCTTGTCGCGCGAGACCTCGCGCCCGCTGACACCGCGACGCTCGATCTCGACAAGGTGCAGGCGCTCGTGACGCAGGACGGCGGACCCACGTCGCACACCGCCATCCTGGCTCGTGCGAAATCGATCACGGCGATCGTCGGAGTCTCGGGCCTGCTGGATGCCGTGAGCGACGAACAGGGCATCATTGCGGATGCCCGCACGGGCGAGGTGACGCTCGATCCCAGCGACCGCGAGATCGCGGCGGCGCTCGCCGAGCGTTCCCGGCGCAGTGAGGCGGCATCCGCCCCTATCACGCCCGGAGCACTCGCAGACGGAACGCAGGTGCAGCTGCTCGCGAACCTCGGCCGCCCCGAGGAGGCTGCGGAGGCGGTGAAGCTCGGCGCAGAGGGTGTTGGGCTCTTCCGTACCGAGTTCCTCTTCCTCGACGCGAAAGAGCCGCCGAGCGTCGAATGGCAGACCGAGCAGTACGCAGCTATGCTGAGCGCATTCGAAGGCAAGAAGGTGGTCGTGCGCGTGCTCGACGCGGGTGCCGACAAGCCGCTGTCGTTCCTGAACGACGCCGATGAGGAGAACCCCGCACTGGGTCTTCGCGGTATTCGTGCGCTGGAGAAGAACGAGAACATCCTGCGCGATCAGCTCAAGGCCCTCGCGGATGCCGACGCCGCCACGAACGCGGACCTGTGGGTTATGGCACCCATGATCGCCAACGCGGAAGAGACCGAGTACTTCGTCGCCATCGGACGCGAGTACGGGTTGAAGACCGTTGGCGCGATGGCGGAGGTGCCGTCGATCGCGGTGCTCGCCGATCAGGTCATGAAGCACGCCGACTTCGTCTCGATCGGCACGAACGATCTGACGCAGTACACCTTCGCTGCCGACCGCATGCTCGGCACCGTCGCGCAGTTCCAGGACCCGTGGCACCCAGCCGTTCTGCGGCTCATCGAACGACTCGGGGATGCGGGAGCTGCGCTGGACACCCCCGTCGGTGTGTGCGGCGAAGCTGCCGCGGATCCGGCCCTCGCGGTTGTGCTCGTCGGGCTCGGCGTCACCAGCCTGTCGATGTCGCCAGCGGCGCTCGCGGATGTGCGGGCCGAACTGCTGACGGTGACGATGGAAGAGGCGAAGGAACGCGCGATCAAAGCGCTCCACGCCACGAGCGCGAGAGGTGCGAGAGAAGCCGTCCTGTAGTAGCACCCCGATAGCGAGCGTCAAGCGCCTTCCCAGCCAGTTCCCCCGAACGGTGAGTAGCATGGCGAAGCACGGCCATAGGACGGTCTTTGCCGAAGTTGTGGGGGTGAGCATGCCGAATCGGCGTTCGAGGCGGCGCGCATGGGCGCTCGCCACGATGCTGCTTGCCGGATTCGTTCTCTCCGCATGCTCGTCGGCACCCACATTCGTCAATCAGGACCCCGCACCGACAGCGGAAGACGTGCCGAACTCGCAGCCGGAGGTGACGAAGGACTCCGGCCTGCCGCCCGAAAGCGAATACCTCCCCGACGAGGAGGATTCCGATGGGCTGTCGCGAGCTGACAACAGCACGCCGCGTCACGATGCCACGCCGCCGAGGTACGAGCCGGATCGCATCTGGCCGGATTCGCTCATGATCGAGTTCCCGGATGCACTCGGCGATTTCACGCATTCGTCGCAGATCACGCACTACAGCAACTTCGTCACGACGATCTACACGAGCCCCGACTACCAGATTCTCTCGGTGACCGTCGCGCAGGACTACGTCGGATACAACAACCGACTCGCAAGCTACGACAATCTGCGTTACGTCGGCCCCGCGGTCTGCGGAACCGACAACTCCCAGTCGAGCACGGAGATTGCCTGGTACACCTGCTTCATGGTCGGTGATGACGGGTACATCGCCGTGACCGCGTATTCGACCTCGGGTATTACGACCCAAGAACTCGCAGGTTACACAGAAGACCTGTACCGGGAACTGACCCAGCGAGTCTCGTAGACGCCGCAACCCGAACGCCGCGCATCCCAGGTGGGACTACTGCCCCGCTGTGCGGGAGCGCGGAGTTCGGGTGCTTGGCGTTCGGGGTGGCGTTACAGCTTCACGCCTCGCATCATCGCCTGCTTCACCTCGGCGATGGCCTTCGTGACCTCGATACCGCGCGGGCACGCGTCGGTGCAGTTGAAGGTGGTGCGGCAGCGCCACACGCCCTCGCGGTCGTTGAGGATGTCGAGGCGAACCTGCGACGCCTCGTCACGAGAGTCGAAGATGAACCGGTGCGCGTTCACGATCGCGGCCGGCCCGAAGTACTGACCGTCGGTCCAGAACACGGGGCAGGATGTCGTGCACGCGGCGCAGAGGATGCACTTCGTGGTGTCGTCGAAGCGAGCGCGCTGTTCGATCGTCTGATGACGCTCGCGCTCCGGCTTGCTCGACGCCTGCAGGAAGGGCTGGATCTCACGGTAGGAGTCGAAGAACGGCTCCATGTCGACGATGAGGTCCTTTTCGAGCGGCAGGCCCTTGATCGCCTCGACGTAGACGGGGCGAGAGATGTCGAAGTCCTTCACGAGCGCCTTGCACGCGAGACGGTTGCGGCCGTTGATGCGCATCGCATCCGAACCGCAGATGCCGTGGGCGCACGAGCGGCGGAACGCGAGCGTCGGGTCCTGCTCCCACTTGATGCGGTGCAGGGCGTCCAGGATGCGCTCCGTCGGATACATTTCGACGTCGTAGTCCACCCAGCGCGGCTCGTCGTCGACCTCAGGGTCGTAGCGGCGAATGTTCAGCGTCACTGTGAACGACTGCGGAGCCTCCTCGGCCTCGTCGATCTCGACGACCGTCTCGATCTCTTCCTCGATCTCCGCATTCGGTGCGGGAGTCTCCTTCGTTGCCTCAGTCATCGTCCCCCCTAGTACTTTCGTTCCTGCGGTTCGTATTTGCCACCACGGACGGGTTTCCAATCCAGGCGGATGTGGTCCACTGCCGTCGACGAGTGCGGGTCGCCGGAAAGATAGGCCATAGTGTGCTGCATGAAGTTCTCGTCGTCGCGCTTCGGGTAGTCGTCGCGCATGTGCGCTCCGCGAGACTCCTTGCGGTTGAGCGCGCACAGCACGAGCACCTCGGCGAGATCGAGCAGAAAGCCGAGCTCGACGGCCTCCAGCAGGTCCGTGTTGAAGCGCTTGCCGCGATCGTGGATCTTGACATTCCTGTAGCGATCACGGAGCCCGGCCACGATCTCAGTGGCCCGGGTCAGCGTCTCTTCCGTGCGGAAGACCTGGGCGTTCATGTCCATGGCCTCCTGCAGCTCCTTGCGGATCTGCGCCACGGACTCCTCGCCGGTGCCATCGCGGAGCTGCTGCAGCATCCCGACGACTTCCCCTGCCGAGTCACTGGGCAGGTCGACGAAATCGGCGGTCTTCGAGTATTCGACGGCGTTCACGCCGGCGCGCTTGCCGAACACGTTGATGTCGAGCAGTGAGTTCGTGCCGAGACGGTTCGCGCCGTGCACGGAAACGCAGGCGCACTCACCGGCCGCGTAGAGGCCGGGCACGACGGTCTCGTTGTCGGCGAGCACCTCGGCGTCGTTGTTGGTCGGGATGCCGCCCATCGCGTAGTGCGCTGTCGGGTAGACGGGTACGCGCTCGACGACCGGGTCGACGCCCAGGTAGGTGCGCGCGAACTCCGTGATGTCCGGCAGCTTCTCCTCGAGTACTTCGGCTCCGAGGTGGGTGCAGTCGAGGTACACGTAGTCCTTGTTCGGGCCGGCTCCGCGACCGTCGAGCACTTCCTGCACCATCGAGCGTGCGACGATGTCGCGCGGTGCGAGGTCCTTGATCGTGGGTGCGTAGCGCTCCATGAATCGTTCACCGGAGGCGTTGCGGAGGATCGCGCCCTCTCCGCGGGCGCCCTCTGTCAGCAGGATGCCGAGCCCGGCCAGGCCGGTCGGGTGGAACTGATAGAACTCCATGTCCTCGAGCGGCAGACCCTTGCGCCAGATGATGCCGACACCGTCGCCCGTGAGCGTGTGGGCGTTCGAGGTGGTCTTGAAGATCTTGCCGAAGCCGCCGGTTGCGAAGACGACCGACTTGCCCTGGAAAACGTGGATGTCACCGGTTGCCAGGTCGTAGGCGACGACGCCTGCGACGCGCTGCTTGCCGTCGACCTCCGCCATGACGAGATCGAGCGCGTAGAACTCGTTGAAGAAGTTCACGCCGTGCTTGACGCAGTTCTGGTAGAGCGTCTGCAGGATCATGTGACCGGTGCGGTCGGCTGCGTAGCAGGCGCGGCGAACGGGAGCTTTACCGTGTTCGCGCGTATGGCCGCCGAATCGACGCTGGTCGATCTTGCCCTCCGGTGTGCGGTTGAAAGGCAGACCCATGTTCTCGAGGTCGAGCACGGCGTCGATGGCCTCGCGGGTCAGGATCTCGGCGGAGTCCTGGTCGACGAGGTAGTCGCCACCCTTGACGGTGTCGTAGGTGTGCCATTCGTTGTTGTCTTCTTCAACGTTGGCAAGCGCTGCGGCCATGCCGCCCTGCGCTGCGCCCGTGTGCGAACGGGTGGGATACAGCTTGGTGATCACCGCGGTGGATGCGTGCGGGGCCGCCTCGATAGCGGCGCGCATCCCCGCTCCTCCCGCGCCGACGATGACGACGTCGTGCTGGTGATAGTGGATGCCGTCGCGAATCTCGCCAGCGGTCGAGTTCTTCTTCAAAGTTGCCATAGTCCTTTACGAGCTTCTCGCTACAGGTCCGCGCAGAACGACGGCAGCAGCTCAGCGGATGCGCCGGTCGGGCACGGGTCGAATGTGAACGTGATGAGGGTGCCGAGCACGATGAGCACGGCGCCTGCGAGCAGGATGGCCCAGAGGAGGACTCCGCGCACCGTCTTGTTGTGTACGTAGTCGTTGACGATCGTGCGGACGCCGTTGGAGCCGTGGATGATCGCCAGCCATAGCATGATGACGTCGTACCACTGCCAGAACGGGTTCGCGAACTTGCCACCGACGAAGCCGAAGTCGATGGCCTGAATGCCACCGGGGGTCCACATCAGGTTGTAGAAGAGGTGTCCGAAGATCAGCACGATCAGCACGACGCCGGAGACGCGCATGAAGATCCAGCCGGCCTTTTCGAGGTTGATGCCGCGACGCTTGGTGGAGCGCGCGGGGTAGGCGTAGTTCGGGTTATCGATCGTCATCAGTGCGCTCCGAACACGTTGGGGATGTGGCGGATCGAGAATGCGATGATCAACACCAGGGAGATGCCGACGACGCCCCAGAACAGTTGACGCTGAACGCGAGTGACGGCCGGGAACATGTCGACCAGGATGATGCGGATGCCGTTCAGCGCGTGCAGTACGACGGCGCCGACGAGTGCGATCTCACCGAGACCCATGATCGGGTTCTTGTATGCGCCGATGATGGCGTTGTAGACCTCGGGGCTGATGCGCACAGTCGCCGTGTCGAGCACGTGCACCAGGAGGAAGAAATAGATTGCAATACCGGTGATTCGGTGCAGTACCCACGACCACATGCCTTCGTTTCCGCGGTAGAGCGTTCCTACGATGCGGTTCTTCGAAGGCTTTGGAGTCTCGTCTGCGAGGTTGCTGGTGCTTGTGGACACGCGCATTCCCCTTACTTCTTGATCAAGAGACGTATCCAGTCTACGCCCGAAGCGAAGTTAGGTAGGCCTTACCCAGTCGGCGCTGTGTCGCTCGTCGCCGACGCCTCACAGCATGGCGACGGTCGGCACACCGACGAGCAGGACGGATACTGCGACGAGGCCGAACCTTCCCGCGATCGGCAGAGGCTCAGGGGGTGCGAGCAGGCGGCGGATCCGCAGCTCTGCCGGGAGCGGTCGGCCCGTATCGCTCTCATCTGCGTCATCGTCGGCGGCCGGCGCGCCGATCGCTGCCGCGTGGCTGCCGCCCGTGCTGGAACCGACGGCGATGTGCTTGATCGCCTCCGCGACATCCCGTGCGGGCACCGTCCGGCGCGCCATGTCGTCGGCCAGCATCTCGATGAGCAGTTCGACCGATCGGCGAGCGCGTGTCGCAACCGGGAACCAGGGGAGCGCGATCGCCCACGCAGCGAAGAGCGTGAGCACGATGTTGTGCCGCTGCTGCAGGTGCGCGCGCTCGTGCTCGACGACAGCCCGCAACTGCGTCGGTGTGAGTTGTCGGATGAGGCCGTCGGAGAGCACGGTGACGCTGTCGGTCATGCCCGGCAGGCAGTAGGCGAACGGCGATTCGTCGTCGACGATGCGCGTTGTTTCGTCGCCCGGCGCAGGGTTGCTCAGCAGCTCCAGCAGCTCGCGATGGCGGCGCACGCCGCGGACGGTACGGGTCGTGGTGACGATGAGGCTGAGCGTGAGGTGCGCGAACAGCAACGCGCCGAACACGAGCGCAGCGGCATGGAACACCGTGAAGCCGTCCTGCCAGGTCCAGGTGAATGCGCCCGTTACCGCCGTGGCGATCGCTGAGGGAAGCGAGTCACCGAACGGGGCCAGGCCGAAGACGACGAGCGAACCGATCATCGACAACCCGCCGGCGAGCGCGATCGCCTGCCACAGCAGCAGCGTCAGCGCGGGAGCCCTGCTGGGCCAGCGCGCGCGATCCAGCAGAATCGGCACCGGCCAGGCAAGCGCTACCGCGAGCGCGGCGAGCGCGAACGAAAGGGCCGTGAGCGTCACACTTGCTCGGTCAGGGCGCCGGCTCGTCGTTCAGCAGGTTACGCAGCAGCTCGGCCTCTTTCGGGCCGGCACTGCGCACGAAGCGGGCGAGCACGGCTTCCTGCTCGGGGCTGTGTCGCAGCACGTCGTGCATGAGTTCCGCCATGTGCTCCGCTCGCGAGCGAGCGGGTTCGTACAGGTGCGGGCGACGCTTCCGGTCGCGGCGCACGAAGTCCTTGCGCTCGAGTCGGCTCAGCACGGTCAGCACGGTCGTGATGGCGGGCGTCTCCGTGCCGTCGGTATCGAGGGAGTCGCGGAGTTCCGCGGCGGTGAGCGGCCTGCCGGCATCCCACAGCAGATCCATGATGCGACGTTCGAGTTCCCCCATGAGCAACAGCGTAGCGGGAAACGCCGAGGACTTCTACGTGGCGTAGAAATGATCTAGTGTGGAATCACGACTTCTACGCACGGTAGAACTCATCGCGAGGGAGACCCACATGGAACTCGATCCGGTGATGATCGCCAGATGGCAGTTCGGTATCACGACCGTCTACCACTACTGGATGGTGCCGCTCACGATCGGCCTCGGCCCGATCCTGGTGTTCATGCAGTGGCGCTGGATGCGCACCGGTAACGAGCTCTGGCTCAGAATGACCAAGTTCTGGGGCAAGATCTACCTGATCAACTTCATCATGGGCGTCGCAACCGGCATCGTGCAGGAGTTCCAGTTCGGGCTCGCATGGAGCGAATACTCCCGATTCGTCGGCGACGTGTTCGGAGCACCGCTCGCGATGGAGGGCCTGCTCGCGTTCTTCTTCGAATCGATCTTCCTGGGCGCCTGGATCTTCGGCTGGAAGCGACTGCCGAAGCGAGTGCACCTGTTGGCGCTCGCGGGCGCGGTCTGGGCATCCATCATGTCGGCGTTCTTCATCATCGTCGCGAACTCGTGGATGCAGCACCCCGTCGGCGTCGAACTGGTGGATGGCCGCCCGGTGCTGAACGACATCTGGGCGGTGCTCACGAACAACACGGCGCTTGCCGCGTTCTCCCACGCGATCTGCGGGGCACTCGCCGTGGGAGGGGGAATCCTGCTGGGCGTCTCCTGGTATCACCTGTGGCGACGGCGCCGCGACGGCATCGACACGGTCGACGAGGACGGCCGCGTGATCGTCGGGGAAGCGCAGGAGATCGTGGGGCGCGACCGACGCGATCGCAGCGTCTGGATCAAGTCGCTCCGGCTCGGAGCCGTCGTCGGCCTCATCGCCTTCAGCGGTGTTGCGCTCACGGGCGACTGGCTCGGCAAGCTGATGTACGAGCAGCAGCCGCTCAAGATGGCGAGTGCTGAGGGCGCGTGCCACACGGGCACGGCATTCTCGATCCTCACGGTCGGAGACCTGGGCTCGCAGTCCTGCGACGATGTCGTGCCCGTCCTGGAAGTGCCCGGGGTGCTCTCGTTCCTGGCCAAGGGGGACTTCACGACCGAGGTACCCGGTATCAACGACCTGCTGCCCGTCTACGAAGCGAGATACGGAACGCACCTGCCCGTCGACGACCGCTACGGCGACTATTCGGGAGCGGAGATCGACTACCTGCCGCAGATGGAGGTGACGTACTGGGGGTTCAGGCTCATGATCGGTTTCGGAGCGCTTGCCGCGGGTACGTGTCTGCTTTCCCTGTGGCTGACGAGGAAGGGCACGGTGCCGGCATCCACACTGCTCATGCGCGCTGCAGTCCTCAGCATCGCTGCATCCTTCCTCGCGAACACCGCTGGCTGGGTGTTCACCGAGATGGGCAGGCAGCCGTTCGTCGTCGCGCCGAACCCCGAGATCGAACAGAACATCTTTCTGTTCACGGCGGCGGCGGTCTCGCCGGGTGTGAGCGCCGGCGAGCTGCTCTTCTCGCTGACCGCCTTCACGCTCACGTACGGCGTCCTGCTGCTGGTCGAGCTGTTTCTGATGGCGAAGTACGTGCGTGGAGGCGTCGCTTCCGCGATGCCGGAGGCGTTCGGTCAGCACGAAGACGACGCCGACGACCATCTGAGCGACGACGATTCGGTACGAACGAGGAGGTCGAAGACCGATGACGATGTTCTCGATTTCGCATTCTGACCCCGGCATCCGCGCCGTTGCAATCGAAGGGAGCGTGAAGTGATGGATTTGCCAACGCTCTGGTTCGCTATCATCGCGGTGCTCTGGTTCGGTTACCTGTTCCTCGAGTGCTTCGATATGGGCGTCGGGATGCACATCGCGCTCACGGCGCGGAATCAACAGCAGCGACGCCTCATCCTCAACTCGATCGGGCCGGTCTGGGACGGCAACGAAGTATGGCTGATCACGGCCGGCGCGGCGATCTTCGCCGCGTTCCCGAACTGGTACGCATCCCTCTTCTCCGGGCTATACCTGCCGCTCGTGATCGTGCTGCTGGCGCTCATCGTGCGCGCAATCTCGATCGAGTACCGCAGCAAGCACCACACGGCCCGCTGGGTGCGCCTGTGGGACACGGGGCACGCGGTCGCAGCGCTCGTAGCATCATTCGGTGTCGGCGCCATGCTCGCCATCACCACCACGGGAATGCCCATCGATGAGTACGGCGACCGCGTCGGCGGGCCGTTCGCCTGGCTCTCGGCGGAGGCCGTGATCGGCGGGCTGGGTCTCGTGTTCTTCAGTCTTGTGCACGGTGCGCTCTTCCTGACGCTCAAGACCGGCGGCGAAGTGCAGCGTCGTGCCCGCGCGTTCTATGTTCGATGGCTGCCGCTCGGGATTCTGCCGCTCGTGCTCTGGGTGCTCATCGTGCAGTTCAGGAGCGGAACGTCGGCGTCGTGGGCGCTCACGGGGCTCGCGGCGGTCGCCGCTCTCATCGCATGGACGCTGGCGATCCGGAACAGGATGCGCGCATCCTTCGTCGGGATGGGCGTGTTCCTGGCCGCGGGCGTGGCTGCGATCTTCTCCGCCGCGTACCCCGCGGTGCTGCCATCGATGATCGACCCTGCGTTCACGCTTACGGTCGAGAACGCCTCCAGCAGCGACTACACGCTCACGGTCATGTCGGTTGTTGCACTGCTTGCCGTGCCGGCCGTCATCGCAACGCAGGCGTGGAGCTACTGGGTATTCAGCAGACGACTCTCCGAGCGGCACATGCCCGAACTCCACGAGATCCTCCCCGCCATCCGCACCGAGGCTCCTTCGAGCAAGACGGAGCAGCGGTGACCGCGAGAGCCCGCGTCTCCGCATCGCCTGCAGCGCTGCTGGGCAGGCCGGGTCGTCGCGCGCTCGCGGTACTGCTCGGGCTGGCAGCTGCCAAGGCCGTCTCGCTCATCCTGATCGCGGAGGCGATAGCGCGGATGCTCGCCGCACTGTTCGAGCAGCGGACGCAGGAGGAGTGGCAAGGCGCACTCTGGGTCGGTATCGCAGGCGTGACGTTGCGGGCGCTCACCGCGTGGGCTGCTCGTGCGGTCGCCCAGCGCGCCGATATCGAGACGAGGGCCGCGTTGCGGCGCGAGCTCGCGCAGCGTGTTCTGCGGCGATCGGATCGCGACGTGGGGCCCATGACGACGCTCGGCACGCGCGGACTCGACGACCTGGAAGCGTACTTCGTGACCTACCTGCCGGCGATGGCGAACGGGCTCGTCGTTCCGCTCGTGATCGGTGCGAGAATTCTGTTCGCCGACTGGATCAGCGCTGTCATCATCGTGCTCGTCATTCCGCTCGTGCCGTTCTTCATGATCCTGATCGGCAAGCAGACGCGAGATCGAGTCGAGGAGGCGACCGACGCGATCTTACGGCTCTCGCACCACCTGGTCGAACTCGCGCGGGGCCTGCCGGCGCTGATCGGTGTCGGCAGAGTGCGCGAACCTGCCAGAACCCTCGACACGCTGTCGGAGGAGTATCGACGACGCACGATGCGAACGTTGCGCACGGTATTCGTGTCGTCGTTCGCGCTCGAACTGATCGCGACGATCTCGGTCGCGATCGTCGCCGTTGTCGTCGGCATCCGCCTCGTCTACGGCGGCATGGATCTGCAGCTCGGGCTGCTCGTGCTGGTGCTGGCTCCCGACTGTTTCACGCCCATCCGGGAGGCCGGAGCCGCCTACCACGCTGCGGAAGACGGCGTCGCCGCGCTCGACCGGGTGCGTGAAGTCAGTGACGCCCCCGTGCCCAGGCCGATCTGGTCCAGACAGCCGGCGAGCGCAACCCATCGCGTTTGCGCCCACGACGTATCGGTTCGCTACTCCGGCGGTCGAGCGGTCGGCCCCGTCACGTTCGAGACGGCTCCCGGCACGGCGACTCTGCTCTCGGGAGCCAGCGGCGCGGGGAAGTCGAGCATTCTCCGCGCCCTCGCCGGCAGAATCGGTGTCGCGGGGGAGGACGGGCAATCTGCGGGCGGCCGCATCGATGGTGTGGATCCGACGCGGTTTGCCTGGTTGCCGCAGCATCCGGAAACGTTCGAGGCGACAGCGGTGGAGGAGGTTGTGCTGCACGTCCGGGACGAGGATGCTGCGCAGCGTGCGCTGTGGGAGGTCGGTATCCGCCCGGATGCCGCCTGCGAGACGATGAGCCCCGGCGAACTGCGACGGGTTGCGCTCGCACGAGCGCTCGCGAGAGTCGACACGGGCGCAACGCTGCTGCTGCTCGACGAACCCACCGCGCACCTCGACGATCGCGCTGCTGAGCTGGTGTGTGCGGCGGTCGAAGCTCGAATAGCACGCGTAGCCACCGTGATCGCCTCGCACGACGCACGAATGGCGGCGCTGTGCGAGACGCACGTCGAAGTCGGAGGAGACAATGAACCGCGTTCGGCTGCGGTGACGGGCAGCGATGCGGTCGCGACGAAGGAGCATGCCGAATTCCGGGACTACGGCGATGAGGTTCCCGGCACCGCCCGAGCGACTTCGACCGAGCCGGAGCAGGACCCAGGGGAGCAGGACCCAGGGGAGCAGCCGGGGCGGCTGCCGCTGACACGAGCGCTGCGACTGCTGCGGGCATCCGCTGCCGGAGCAACACTGCCGATGGCAGGCGCCGTCGGCATCGGGATAGGCGCCGTCTTGTTCGCGCTCGCGCAACCCGCGCTGTCGGGATGGTTGATCGTCCGTTCGGCAGAGCAGCCCCCGATTCTGTTCCTCATGACGGCAATCGTCGGCGTACGCTTTTTCGGTCTTGCCCGCTCAACCCTGCGCTACTACGAACGATTGCGCATGCACGACGCGGTCTTCCGCGTCGCGGGTGGGCTGCGCTCGCGGCTCTGGCGGGCGCTTTCGAGGGCCGGGTTGCGATTCCCGCGGATGCGCCGCACCGGTACGACACTGCAGCGGCTCGTCGACGACGTCGATCGTGTGCGCGACCTGCTGCCGCGCGTGATCTCGCCCCCTATCATCGGCGCTGCCGCAACACTGGTCGTGGTCGTCGTGGGGCTCATGAGCCTGCGGGCCGCAGAGAGCGCGGTGACCGGGCCGATGCTGCTCGGGCTCGGTGGCATCGTTCTGGCGTCTGTCGCGCTGATAGCCGGTCTCGCCGCTCCTCTCGCGGCCGTCGTCGCGGATCGTGCCGCGACTCCCGCAGCCGCTGCCGGCAGGGCGAGGATCGGGCACCGATTCGGCGCGCTACTGCATGCGGCGGACGATCTGGCGGTGCACGGTGCCCAGGCTCCCGTGCTGGCCTCCCTCGATGCTGCGGAACAGCATGCGGCGGGGCGCGAACGTCGCGCAGCACTCGCGCAGGGGCTCGGAGCCGCCATCGTGATTCTTGCCGGCGCCGGTGGCGCGGTGGCGATCGCCGCTCTCGCGTTGCATGCTGCGACTGCGGGCGCCGTCGACGCGAAACTCATCGCACTCGTGGTCTTCGCGCTGCTCGCGCTCATCGAGCCGCTGCTCGACAGCGCCGCGGCTGCGCAGCGATGGCCGAGTCTCGCCGACGCACTCGCACGCATCGACACGACGCTCGCCCACGCGGGCGCATCCGTCGATGACGAGCAGGAAGCGTCTGTTCTTCGGCCGTCGAACCGCCCCGTCAGCCTCGTGCTCGACGACGTCACCGCACAGTGGCCAGGTGCGTCCGAACCCGTCTTCAGCGGCTTGGATGTCCGCGTCGAGTCGGGCGAGTGGCTCACCGTCACCGGCCCGTCCGGAGCAGGAAAGTCGACGATGCTGGCGGTCATCATGGGCCACTTGGCCCCAACGCGCGGGCAGGTCGAGGTGGTCGATGCGGAGGGCCGGGCACTGCACGGATCGGTCGCCTGGTGCCCGCAGGATGCGCACCTGTTCGACTCCACGCTCCGGGCGAACCTCGCCCTGGGTTTGCCGCACGGTGGCGTCGACGACGCAGAGCTCGTGGCCGCACTGCAGCGGGTCGGCCTAGGCGGATTCTACGAGCGGTTGGAAGAGGGGCTCGACACTCGTGTCGGTGCGGGCGGCACGCAGCTCTCGGGAGGCGAGAGGAGGCGGGTCAGCCTCGCCAGGACGCTGCTGACGGGAGCGCCCATCCTGCTGCTCGATGAGCCGACGGCACACCTCGACGAGCCCACGTCGCGCACACTCATGGCGGACTTACGCAAGGGATTAGAGGATCGACTGGTGGTGTGCGTCACGCACGACCCCGTTGCTATCGCAGACAGTGACCGGTTGCTGCGGCTCGGCGAACCCGCTGCGATCCTTGTGCAGGATCAGACGCCCAGCAGCTCTTCCGCGTCGTCCGTACCGCGAAGCGCTCGTGCCGCCGCCTTCTCGTAGTGGCGTATCAGCTGGTCGCAGACCGCCGGCCATGACCTGCCGAGCACGCGCCGACGCCCGGCTTCGCCCATCCGCGCTCGCGTCGCGGCATCCTCGGTGAGTGACTGCACTGCGGCCTGCAGTTCGTCGGCGTCGTCCGGTTCGAACAGGATGCCCGTCTCACCCTCTTCCACGAGGTCGATCGGGCCACCGGCCCTGGGTGCGATGACGGGGAGCCCGGATGCAGCGGCCTCCTGCAGTGTCTGGCCGAAGGTCTCCTCAGCGCCCGTGTGGCAGAACACGTCGAAGGCTCCGTAGGCGGAGAACAGTGCCTGCCCGCTGAGAGCCCCGAGGAAGACCGGGTCCAGGTGCCCGAGCTGTCTGCGCACGTCCGGCATGCCCGGCCCGTCGCCCACGATGGCAATGCGGATGTTGTCGATGCCCTCCAGGGCGGCGAGGCGGTGGAGGCCCTTCTCAGGAGCGACGCGTCCGACGTAGCCGACGACGGTCTCGCCGTTCGGAGCGATGCGTTCGCGCAAGACCCTCGCCGCTGCACCGCGACGGTTGTCGGGGTGGAAGCTCTCGAGATCGACGCCGCGCACCCAGCGCTTTACCCGCTTCACACCGGCCGCTTTCAGGTCGTATATCGACGCCGAGGACGGTGCGAGCGTTCTGTCGGCGCCGTTGTGGATCTGCCGAATGACGCGCCAGGCGAGCTTCGCGCCCGCTCCGAGACGGTTGCGTTTCGCGTAGCCCGCGACGTCCGTTTGGTAGATGGCGACGGAGGGGATGCCCATCCGCGAAGCCTCCCCGATCGCCTGCCCTCCGAGCATGAACGGGCTCGCTGCATGCAGCACATCCGGCTTGAAGCGTTCGAGCAACGCGGCTACCTGCGGGCTCGGCAGCCCGACGGGGAACTGGCGGTACGCCACGGACGGCACCTCGAACACGGGGGTGCCGCGATACTGCGTCGGCGCGCCGCTGCGAGGCGTTATGACGATCGCCTCGCGCCCCGTGCGGTGCAGATGGTCGAGAACACGGCAGACGCTCGTGGTCACGCCGTTGATAGTCGGAAGAAACGATTCGGTCACGATGGCTACCCGCTCGATGTCCACGCCGCCAGCGTAGGAATTCAGTGTTCCAGTTCGGTGCCATCGGGGTGAACTGGCGGTGAATCCTCGGATCGTCCCCCGATACAAACGTGAGACCGTCTGCCACTCGTGGAGGTGACGCAACAGGTGCTCGGTTAGTCTCGCATTCGCTCGAGCGAGTACTTCGCCGATGCGTAGGGGCCGCCCTGTGGAGCGTCAGCGTCTATGGGCTCGGTGGGCCCTAGAGATGCCGAGTCGTCTTCGGGGTAGTAACCGATTGCTTCGCCCGAGCCGAGGTCCCACCAGAGGTTTTCGTTCGCGGAGACAGCGTAAAAGACCGCACTGTCGTGATCGGTGGTCATAGCCGCAATGAAAGCGCGCACCGCATCGCTAGGGCTCAGCCAAGTGCGTTGCTCACGAGCGGAGTTCGGACGCTGCTCGTAGCTGCCTATACGTATAGCGATTGTGGAGAGACCGAACTTGTCCGTGTATAGCTGACAGAGCGCTTCACCGGCGACCTTCGAAACTCCGTAGAAGCCATCTGGGCGAGGCGGCATATCTGTCGTGACAGTTTCGGTTACCGGGTACATGCCCGTCGAACGGTTGCTACTGGCGTAAATCACTCGCGGCACCGCAGCGCGTCTAGCCGCTTCGAGCACGTGATAGGTGCCCACGATGTTGACCTCTGCGAGGTCCCGGAAATCGGCTTCATCCGACAGTCCACCCAGATGGATGACACCATCCGCGCCATCGAACAGCCCAACAAGGGGTTCAAGGTTGGCGATGTCGGCGATGATGACTTCATCATTCGAGCCAACGGGTTGCGCGTATCGAAGATCTGTCGAGATCAACCTGACGCCGCGCTCATGCAACGCCAGCCGGAGCGCAGCCCCGATGTTCCCGGCTGCACCAGTGACGACCCAAGAGCTACCCGCTAGATCTACCATCTTCGAATCGTACAGAGCCCTCCAAGGAGCCCTTACACCTGCGAGTGCGAATACGCACGGAACCGGCTGTGCAATGTCCGGCCGAGGGCCGAACGGCTACGCTCGAAACCATGCTCAATCGTCAACAGCCGCTCGACGACTTCTACGCGATCATCCCGGCGGGAGGAGTCGGGTCCCGGCTCTGGCCGATGTCGCGAGCGGAGGCCCCGAAGTTCCTCCACGACCTCACCGGCAGCGGTAACACGCTGCTGCAGGCGACGGTCGAGCGGCTCGAACCACTCGCCGGCCGCCAGCGCATCATGATCGTGACCGGACGCGCGCATCGTTCGGCGGTGGAAGAGCAGATCGACGAACTCGCCGATCACAACATCGTGCTCGAAGCCGACCCTCGCGACTCGACGGTCGCCATCGCGCTCGCGGCCGCGATTCTCCGTCGCCGCGAGCCGGATGTCATCGTTGGTTCCTTCGCGGCCGACCACGTCATCGACGACTGGCGCGGATTCCGCCGCTGCGTTTCCGAGGCGGTTGCCGCCGCTCGCGACGGCTTCATCGTCACGCTGGGCATCACCCCAACCGAGCCGGCCATCGGCTTCGGCTACATCAAGGCCGACGGGCTCGCCGACATCGAGGGCGCCCCTTCTGCTCGGCGGGTCGACAGTTTCGTCGAGAAGCCGACGATCGATGTCGCGAAGGAGTACGTCGAATCCGGCGACTACCTCTGGAACGCCGGGATGTTCATCTCGCGCGCCGACGTGCTGCTGGAGGAGCTCGCGCACTCCGAGCCGGAGCTCGCCGAACAGATAGAAGAGCTTGCCGCCGTCTGGGATGAACCGGAGAAGCGGGGCCCTGCCGTCGATCGGATCTGGCCGCAGCTGAAGAAGATCGCGATCGACTACTCCGTCGCCGAACCCGCCGCGGCCAGAGGGAAGCTGCTCGTCGTGCCCGGTGACTTCGACTGGGACGACGTCGGCGACTTCTCCTCCGTAGCCAAACTCCACAATCACGGACGCCGCGATCGTCTCGCGATCCTCGGCGACGGCGGTACGGTGCTGGCGGATTCCGCGTCCGGAGTCGTCGTATCGCAGTCGAAGCGCATCATCTCGCTCGTCGGCGTGAAGGACATCGTTGTCGTCGACACCCCCGACGCCCTCCTTGTGACCACGACGGAGCAGGCGCAGCGCGTCAAGCAGGTCGTGGACGCCATCCGGCGCAGCG
This sequence comes from uncultured Agrococcus sp., assembly GCF_945915485.1. Classification (GTDB taxonomy): domain Bacteria; phylum Actinomycetota; class Actinomycetes; order Actinomycetales; family Microbacteriaceae; genus Agrococcus. The sequence goes on along the minus strand of NZ_CAMEFJ010000006.1, from coordinate 32,115 downwards.
GTCACTCCGGCGTGCTCTAGGAATCGCATGCAACACAACAGCACGCGCGAGAAGATCATTCTCGATTGCGACCCCGGCCACGACGATGCCATCGCGATTCTGCTCGCGCACGGCAGCCCCGTGATCGATCTGCTCGCCGTCACGACCGTCGTGGGCAACCAGACGCTCGAGAAGGTCACGCGCAACGCGCTCGCCGTTGCGAGTGTCGCCGGCATCACCGACGTGCCCTTTGCCGCGGGAGCGGATCGGCCGCTGCTGCGCGAGGTCGAGATCGCGCCATCCATTCACGGCGAGAGCGGCATGGACGGCCCCGAACTGCCGGAGCCCGTGATCGACCTCGACCCCAGGCACGCGGTCGATGTGATCATCGACACGATCATGGCGCACGACCCGGGAACCGTGACGCTCGTGCCCACCGGGGGTCTCACGAACATCGCACTCGCCGTGCGGAAAGCCCCCGCGATCGTGGAGCGCGTTAAACGGGTTGTGCTCATGGGCGGCGGTGTGCGCGTCGGCAATTGGAGCCCCATGGCCGAGTTCAACATCGTCATCGACCCGGAGGCCGCCGACATCGTCTTCTCGGCGGGGTGGGACGTCACGATGGTCGGGCTCGACCTGACGCATCAGGCGCTTGCAACGGAGGATGTCGTGCAGCGAGTCGACGATGTCGGCACGGTGCCCGCGCGGTTCGTGGGTGAGCTGCTGGAGTTTTTCGGGCACACGTATAGGGAGGTGCAGGGGTTCGCTCATCCGCCAGTGCACGACCCCTGCGCAGTCGCTCACGTCATCGACCCCACGATCGTGCGTGCGACGCGGATGCCGATCGTCGTCGAGACCACGGGTACCCACACGCTCGGCATGACGGTCGCCGATCTCCGTACAGAAGCACCGGCGGACTGCCGAACGTCGGCGGCGCTCGAGCTCGACCGTGAACGCTTCTGGGATGTCATCGTCGACGCCCTCGAGCGCATCGGAAACCCGAAGGCGTGATCGACGCAACGTGCCGGAAGTGCACGAAACACGGCACTTGGCTCGAGAAGCGGCAAATAGCGCCGCGTTTCGTGACAGATCGCGAATAGCGCCGCGTTTCGTGGCCAGACCACCGGCTCAAAGCCCAAAGCCAGAAGCCCCGAGCTGGGCAGACCGAAAGCCGCAGGCTTCTCGCTTCGCCCTTCCCGCATGCTGTCCCTGCCCGCTAAGCCGGAATGTGCTCGCTATGGTCCCTACAGCAACGGACGCACACTCCAGCGGCAAGGCTCCGAAGTCATATCCCGGCGGTCGTGTGTGCTGACTCAGTCAGCACACAGCAGGGACCCAGCCCCTGGCGTCCAGGGGCGAACTTCAGGTCCCACTACACGTGCTTGCACGAAAGACGGCGTTGTGCTCGGAAAGCAGCAAATAGCGCCGCATTTCGTGACAGATCTCGAATAACGCCGCATTTCGTGACTGAGACGCCGGCCCAAAGCCCCGACCTGCGCAGACGGGAGGCCGCAGACTTCCCGCTGCATTCTCCCAGCTTGCCGTCCCTGCCGGTCAAGCCGGAATCGGTCATCCCTGTTATCACCGCGTGCACGAAGAACGGCACTTCGCTCAAGAAGCGGAAAATAGTGCCGTGTTTCGTGACGGATCGCGAATAGCGCCGCATTTCGTGGCCAGACCACCGGCTCAAAGCCCAAAGCCAGAAGCCCCGAGCTGGGCAGACCGAAAGCCGCAGACTTCCCGCGCCTCCCTCCCTGCTTGCCGTCCCTGCCGGTCAACCCAAAATGGGTCATTGCACAAGGCGCTCGACAACGATTCGGTTTCGATCTACCGCTTCGACGCCTCACGATGCGGTGTTTCGCGTAACATTTCGTTTTATATCTAATTCCTGCCGCGCCCTGCGGTAGGGGCATGTTCCATGACACGGAGGATTCCCTTGAGCACGCTTTCCAAGAAGAGCACCGCTCGTCGCAACCTGCTCGGTGGCGCGTCGGTGATCGCTATCGCGGGTCTATTGGCGGCCTGCGGCACAGCGCCAGAAGACGACGGCGACACAGGCGCGGACGGAGGAGACAATGGCAGTGACCAGGTTCCCTGCATGGTCTCCGACGCCGGTGGATTCGACGACCAGTCGTTCAACGAGCTGAGCCACGACGGTCTCGTCGCCGGTTCGGAGGCTCACGGCCTCGACCCGCGCACGGTTGAGTCTGAGAACGACACGGTTTACGAGTCGAACATCGAGAGCCTCGTCAACCAGGGTTGCACGCTGATCTTCTCGGTCGGCTTCCTCCTGCAGCCGGCGACCGAAACGATGGCGGCGAACTACGAAGACGTCAACTTCGCGATCATCGATGACGACCAGATCGTGGCCGACAACGTCAAGCCGCTCATCTACGACACCGCTCAGGCCGCATTCCTCGCAGGATACGCTGCCGCCGCTTACACCGAGAGCGACCGGGTCGCGACCTGGGGCGGGATGAACATCCCGACCGTCACCATCTTCATGGACGGCTTCGCGGAGGGTGTCGAGTACTTTAACGAAGAGAACGGCGCCGAGGTCGAGGTGCTCGGCTGGGATGTCGAGGCTCAGGACGGTTCGTTCACGGGCGGCTTCGAAGCCAACCCGGAGGCGCGCTCGATGGCCGAGCAGTTCATCTCGCAGGGTGCTGACGTGCTCATGCCCGTCGGTGGCCCCATCTTCCAGCCCGCTGCCGAAGCGGTACTGGACGCTCAGGGCGACAACCCGCACCTCGCGATGATCGGTGTCGACACCGACCTGACCGAGTCGGCTCCCGAGTACGCCGACATCTTCCTCACTTCGGTGCTGAAGGGCCTCGCCGTCTCGGTTGAGGACACGATCACGGAGGCCGTGAACGGCGAGTTCAACAACGAGCCGTTCGTCGGCACGCTCGAGAACGACGGGGTCGGTATCGCTGACTTCTACGACTTCGCGAGCGACCTGCCCGACACGATCGATGCCGACATCGACGAGCTGCGCGACGCGATCATCGACGGCTCCCTCGTCGTCGAGTCACCCTCCTCGCCCAGCATTTAAGCGGCACAACCGGAGGCGCCGGGGATCGGTCAAGTTCGATCCCCGGCGCCGCTGTCCGGTCTAGTCGCTTGTGCGCGTGGGCTAGGTTAATCAGAACATCTGAAGGGATAGAGCGATGAGGCTTGAACTCCGAGGCATCACAAAACGCTTCGGCACGTTCACCGCGAACGACAGCATCGACCTTACGGTCGAAGCCGGTGAGATCCACTGTCTGCTAGGCGAAAACGGTGCCGGGAAATCCACGCTGATGAACGTTCTCTACGGCCTCTATCGGGCCGAAGAGGGCGAGATCCTGCTCGACGGTAAAACACGGCACTTCGCGAGCCCCGGTGACGCCATGCGCTCCGGAATCGGCATGGTGCACCAGCACTTCATGCTGATCCCCGTCTTCACGGTTGCGGAGAACGTGCTGCTCGGCCACGAGCGCCGACTCGGAGGCATACAGGGCGCGCGCAAAAAGGTGAAGGAGCTGTCGGAGCGGTTCGGTTTCGACATCGACCCCGACGCACTCGTGCAGGACCTCGCGGTCGGTGTGCAGCAGCGCGTGGAGATCATCAAGGCGCTTTCGCTGGATGCCGGGGTGCTGGTGTTCGACGAGCCCACGGCTGTTCTGACGCCGCAGGAGACGGATGAGCTCATGGAGGTCATGCGGCAACTGCGCGACGAAGGCACGGCGATCGTCTTCATCACGCACAAACTGCGTGAGGTGAGGGCCGTGGCCGACAAGATCACGGTCATCCGCCTCGGAAAGATCGTGGGAACAGCCGAATCGACCGCTTCGAGTGCTGAGCTCGCGTCGCTCATGGTCGGGCGGTCCGTCTCGCTCAACGTCGAGAAAGGCGATGCCGAACTGACCGACAACGCCCTCGCCGTGAAGAACCTCACGGTGCTCGACAAGGTCGGGCACAAGGTCGTCAATGATGTCTCCTTCTCGGTGCGCGGGGGAGAGGTGCTCTGCGTCGCCGGCGTGCAAGGCAATGGCCAGACGGAGCTGACGGAGACACTCATCGGATTGCTCAAAGCCGAGAACGGCACGATTTCACTCAACGGAACAGAACTCACGGGTAAGTCGGTGCGCGAAGTGCTCGACGCAGGTGTCGGATTCGTGCCGGAGGACCGCAAGGTTGATGGTCTCGTCGCGGAGTTCACTGTCGCCGAGAACATCATGCTCGACCGTTACATCGGCGCCCCCTTCGTCAAAGGCGCCACAATCGACTTCGCAACGCGAGACGAGTTCGCCGAGCAGGCCAAGAAGGACTACGACGTGCGTGCGCAGAGCATTCATTCGCCGGCCAGCTCACTCTCCGGCGGAAATCAGCAGAAAGTCGTGCTCGCGCGCGAGCTCGGGCGCGAACTCGATCTCTTCGTGGCTTCGCAGCCGACGCGAGGGCTCGATGTCGGCTCGATCGAGTTCGTGCACAAGCAGATCATCCTGACGCGCGACTCGGGCATCCCCGTCATCGTCGTATCGACTGAACTCGACGAAGTCGTCGGCCTCGCCGACCGGATCGCCGTCATGTACCGCGGTGGCATCGTCGGCATCGTTCCGGCCGACACCGATCGAGAGGACCTCGGCATCATGATGGCCGGCGAGCTTCCCAAACACTTGCAGCCGGCCGCTGAGGAGGTCGAAGCATGAGCAATCAGGTCGCCCAGCAGGCCGCTGTTCCCGAGCCCCCGACCGAGGACGCGCCCCGCCGTGACGTCGGCCGCGAGCTCCTCCACCGGCTCTTCAACGGGACACCGATGCTGTCGGTGCTCGCGGTGCTCGCTTCACTTGTCGTGGGCGCCATCCTCATCGGTTTCACGAACCCCCGCGTTGCGGAGGCCGCGGGGTACTTCTTCGCGCGCCCGGGAGACACGTTCGCAGCGCTGTGGCAGGCAGTCTCGGGTGCGTATATTTCGCTCTTCCAGGGTGCGATCTTCAACCCGAACCGCATGGACTCGGTGCAGCAGGTGCTCGCACCGCTGTCGACGACGCTCTACTACGCGGCTCCGCTCATCATCGCCGGTCTCGGCGTCGCGATCGCGTTCAAGGTCGGTCTCTTCAACATCGGTGGCCGTGGCCAGATGCTGGTCGGCGCGGGTGTCGCCGGCTGGGTGGGCTTCACCGTGCCGCTGCCTCCCGTCCTGCACGTCGCGGTCGCGTTGATCGCCGGCGCTCTTGCGGGAGCGCTCTGGGGCGGGATCGTCGGCTTGCTCAAGGCACGAACGGGCGCTCACGAGGTGATCCTGACGATCATGCTCAACTACGTCGCGTACCTGGGTATCCAGTACGCGCTCCGTAACCCGGACCTGCTGCGAAACCAGGAAAACAACAACCCGGTCTCGCCCCCCATGATGGACACCGCCATCCTGCACTCGTTGCCCGGCTTCCGCGTGCACGCAGGCATCCTGATCGCGATCGCGGTCGTGATCCTGTACTGGTGGTTCATCGAGCGTTCGAACCTCGGGTATCAGTTCCGGGCCGTCGGGTTGAATCCGGATGCCGCGCGTCAGGCGGGCATGAACGTCGGGCTCGTCACGACACTCGCCATGGCCTTCGGAGGCGCTTTCATGGGCCTTGCAGGAGGCGTGCAGGTCGCGGGGCAGGTCACGAGCGGATTCACGGCCAATATCGACGCCGGCATCGGTTTCGAGGCGATTACCGTCGCGCTGTTAGGCAGATCCTCTCCGTGGGGAACACTCGTCGCGGGCCTCCTGTTCGGAGCCATGCGGGCAGGCGGCTTCAACATGCAGGCGGCGCAGCAGATCCCCATTGACCTCGTACTCGTGCTCCAGGCGTTCATCGTGCTGTTCATCGCAGCCCCGGCGCTGGTGAAGACGATCTTCTTCTACCCGAAGGGAGCACGCTCGTGACCAACACACCGGCGCAGAACAGCGCACAGCTCACAGAACACGAAGCCGGTGTTCCCGAGCAGGAGGTGCACCTCGAGCGGGTGCAGGTACGGAAATGGCGGCCCGCGGTCGCGCTGACGTCGCTCACGATCGTCGCGTTCGTGCTGACGGTCGGCTTCGGGAACGACGAATCGACCGTCTTCCGATTCGCAAGGCCGAACGATTTCTTCCTGCTCCCCGACCTCACGCTCGGTGTCCGCGTCGTCGGTATCGTCGCGACGGGCATCATGGCGGTCATCTCGGCCTTCGCGATCATGCGCACGATCCAGCGGCAGAAGGTGTGGGGCTGGCTCTACATCGTCTTCGGAGCACTCTTCATCATCGACTTCCTCACCTGGGCAGCAGCCGGCAAGTCGTTCTCGTTCACCGATCTCATGATCGCCTCCGTCGGCCTCGCAGTGCCGCTGATCTTCGGTGCTATGGGCGGTGTGATCTCCGAGCGTTCGGGTATCGTCAACATCGCCATCGAGGCGCAGCTGCTCTCCGGCGCGTTCTCCGGCGCGCTCGTCGCATCCATCACGGGCAGCCTCACAGCCGGCCTGATCGGGGCGATGGCGGCCGGGATGCTCGTCTCGTTCGTGCTGGCGGCCTTCGCCGTCCGCTACCTGGTCGAGCAGGTCATCGTCGGCGTCGTGCTGAACGTGCTCGTCGTCGGGCTGACCGGGTTCTTCTACTCGACCGTCATGTCGGAGAACCCCGAACTGAACTCGTCCGGCCGCCTGCCGCGTCTGCCGATCCCCGGTCTTTCGCAGATTCCGATCATCGGTCCGACGTTCTTCAGCCAGACGATCATCGTCTACCTGATGTATGCGGCCGTCATCATCATCACGATCGCGATGTTCAACAGCACGTGGGGTCTGCGTACCAGGGCGCTCGGCGAGCACCCGCTGGCGGCAGACACGGTCGGCATCCGAGTGCGCCGATGGCGGTTCTGGAACGTTTCGCTCGCGGGCGCCATTGCGGGCCTCGGCGGCGCGTACTTCACGCTCGACCAGACTGGCCAGTTCACGAAGGAGATGACGGGCGGGCTCGGGTATATCGCGCTCGCGGCCGTGATCTTCGGTAAGTGGCATCCGCTCAAGGCGACGTTCGCAGCGCTGCTGTTCGGATTCGCGAGAGCCCTCGAGCAGACGCTCTCGGCGGCGGGAAGTCAGGTGCCGAGCGAGCTGCTGCTCATGCTGCCGTACATCATCACGATTCTCGCGGTCACGGGCTTCATCGGGCTCTCGAAGGCGCCTGCTGCGAGCGGTAAACCGTATGCGAAGCAGTAGCCGATGACGATCGATTGGGAAGCGCTGCAGTCAGCGGCGCACGATGCGACGAAGCACGCCTACGTGCCGTACTCCGGATATCCCGTCGGCGCCGCTGCGATCGCCGATGACGGTCGTCTCGTGGCCGGTTGCAATATCGAGAATGCCGGTTACGGGGTCACGCTGTGCGCGGAGTGCTCTCTCGTCTCACAGCTGTTCATGACCGGTGGCGGCACGATTCGCGCCTTCGTCTGCGTGAACGGCGCCGGTGACGTGATCATGCCGTGCGGGAGGTGCCGGCAGCTGCTGTTCGAGCACTCGAGCGACGAGACCGAGCTGCTGACGGTGTCGGGCATCCGCACGATGGACGAAGTGCTGCCGGACGGATTCGGCCCGCGCTCACTCGAAGAGTACCGAAAGGGAACCAGTGGTTGAAGCATTCGATGTCGTCGACATCATCCGTTCGAAGCGGGATCGCGCCGCGCTGTCGACCGAGCAGATCGACTGGCTCATCGACGCGTACACGCGCGAATACGTTGACGACGCGCAGATGTCCGCGCTCATCATGGCGATCTTCCTGAACGGCATGGAGCGTCGCGAGATCTTCGATATGACGCAGGCGATGATCCACTCCGGCGAGCGCATGGACTTCTCGTCGTTGTCGAAGCCCACGGTCGACAAGCACTCCACGGGTGGTGTCGGCGACAAGATCACGCTGCCGCTCATGCCGCTCGTCGCGTGCTTCGGTGTCGCGGTACCGCAGCTCTCGGGCCGCGGGCTCGGCCATACGGGTGGCACGCTCGACAAGCTCGAGTCGATCCCCGGCTGGCGCGCAGAGCTGTCGAACGAGCAGATTCTGCAGCAGCTCGAAGGGCTCGGCGGTGTTATCTGCGCAGCGGGCAAGGGGCTCGCGCCCGCGGACAAGCGACTCTACGCGCTGCGCGACATCACCGGCACGGTCGAGGCGATTCCGCTGATCGCGTCGTCCATCATGTCGAAGAAGATCGCCGAGGGCACGAGCGCGCTCGTGCTCGACGTGAAGTTCGGCTCCGGCGCGTTCATGCGCGAGGAGGAGCGTGCCCGTGAGCTGGCGCGCACCATGGTGGCGCTCGGCACGGATGCCGGTGTCGAGACGAGCGCGCTGCTCACCAGCATGGAGACTCCGCTCGGCCTCACGATCGGCAACGCGAACGAGGTGCGCGAATCCGTCGAGGTGCTCGCCGGCGGCGGACCCGCAGATGTCGTCGAACTGACGGTCGCCCTGGCTCGCGAGATGCTCGCCTCGGTCGGGCAGCCGGATGCGGATGTCGAAGCCGCCCTGCAGGACGGCCGTGCGATGGACACGTGGCGGCAATTCGTCGAAGCGCAGGGCGGCGACCCCGATGCGGCTCTCCCGACGCCCAACGAAACGCACACCGTCGTCGCCGAACAGGACGGCGTGCTCGTACGTCAGGATGCGCTGCCGTTCGGCGTCGCGGCCTGGCGGCTTGGCGCCGGCCGTGCACGAGCATCCGACGAGGTCGTCCACGCGGCGGGCATCGATCTGCACGCGAAACCCGGTGACGAGGTGCGTGCCGGGCAACCGCTCTTCACGCTCGCTGCGAATGATGCGGCGCGGTTCGAGCGAGCGCTCGACGCGGTCGAGGGCGCCTACGAGATCGCGCCGGCAGGGACGTCGTTCGACAGGCAGCCGATCGTGCGAGACAGGATCTCCTCCTAGCAGTCTTCGGGATGTGGTTCACGCTGCGAGGCCTCGTGTGCCGTAAGACTGCGCTCACTGAACAAGAGCGAGACGCGACGGCATGACGGGGGAGGCCAGAAACCCGGATCATCGGGATCGCAAGTTCCTGATGGCACGCGGACTCCGATGGGGAGGAGTCGCAGGTTGCACAACCGGTGTCACGTTCATTGGCCTTGCCTTTTTCACGGGCAGTAGCGGTTGGGCGTTCTTGGCGGTCGTGAGCGGCATCATCGGAGCACTCCTCGGCCTAGGTGCCGGGGCAGTACTGGCGTGGCTCGTATGGCGTCTCCTGCTCGCAGGGCAGCGCCCGGTCTTGGTGATCGCCATCGCCGGTGCAGCCATCGCAGTCATGATCCCTATTGCCACGTCATTTGCGTCGTTCGCCGGTGTTTTCGTTCCGGGCGGCATCAACGCGGTGATGCTCGTTATCGTCGCTGCCGCATCGGAGAGCGGATGGCTTGGGTCTCGATTCGGCATCTATGTGCTGTTCGGGGCGCTTCCGTTCCTGGTGGGAGTGCTCGGGACGTGGCACACGGTGCGTTCGCTCCTGCGCCGCAAAGGTGCTTGCGCGTCCGGGGCGGCGTAACGCGCAACGTAGCCGTGCAGTAGCGCCCGCGTCGGTCGGCACGGCATGACGCGAGATTGCTCCCGAGGATGATTCGTTCTTCAAGCGGTCGAACCCGGAGGGCCGGAACGCGCTTGCGTAGGTTGTGGTGCCTCGAGGCGACATCGTCGTGTGCGACTTTAAACGCGATGCTATTGACGAATATCTACAGAGAAACGTCCACTCAATTGTAGAGTCTTGGTTATAAAGCTACTTAAGTTTCTATAAAACTAGACATTAGTCGCTAGTCGTGTGTACATTGAGCGCAGCAACACGTCCCTTACACTCACGCGACACCAGCCCTCTTCGAGACTCGTCCAGTGAGAGATCCCCTCAAAAATTTGCACCACGCTGTGCGGCGCTGCCCCTCTGGCAATTGTGCCCCAATGAGCGTTAGGAACCTTTGTGGAACACGTAGTCACACGGAGCTCACGGCCACTGTTGCGCCGAGCGACGAAGCTACTCATCGGTGCGGTTGCCGCGGTGACCGCTATCAGCATGCTCGACCATGTACCCCTGGCGAACGCCCAAGAAGACCCGGTGTCGGAACCCGCTGAGCAGCACGAAACGCATGCGCCGCTCGCTGCCGCTGACACCGACCCGAGCGCCGAACCTCGGCCGTCCGACGATACCGAAGTCGAGCCGAGCGTCGAGCCCACGCCGTCGGAGAACGTCGAGCCCGAGCCGACTCGTGAGCCCGCTCCCGTAGAGCCGACGCCGACCGAGACCGTTGAGGAAACCCCTTCTCAATTGAATGAGAGGTCTCGCGTTGATGACCGCATGTTGCTGCAAGAGTCTTCTTGGGCATCGTGCTCGCCCGGTCAGTTCTATTCCATACAGACCAACGGTTCGATCCGTCAGATCACCAGCGGTGGGCAAATCACCACGTTCGCGAGTGCTCCGAATCAAGGCACGTCTTTCAACGGACTCGCGCTCACCGGTGACGGTTCGACGATGTACGGATATTCCCGAACCCAGAACAATCTCGGCATTTATCGATGGACTGAGACCGGTGTTCAGCGCGTATTGCAGAACGCACCCCGTGGAGGCTTCAACGGAACAAACTTCATCGCCGGTGCATTCGACAACGCGAGCGGAAAGTACTTCTACGGCGTGTACAGCACATCAAACCAGTACGTAGGGTTTTGGCCGATCGGCTACACCGAATACACACTCCACTTCCACCTGTTCAGCTTTGACCCGGCCACTGAACAAGCGCAAAGTGTAGGCAGCGTGCAAGTGGACTCCAGTAGATCAGAGCTTTCGCCCGCCAACGGGGACTTCGCATTCAGTGCAACGGGTGACCTGTTCCTGCTGCGCTCCGACTCCGGGACGAATCCCACGGCCGCCATCTACACGATCTCCGGTGCCTCGATCAATAGCGGAAACCCGCAGATCGTCGCACGGACGAATCAGGCTCCCGTGAATCTGGGTGGCACGGCTGCAAATGGTGTTGCCGTCGACAGCGACGGAACCGTGATTATCGGTACCGGCAACCAGGCGTTCTTCCTCGACCCCAGTAACGGCTTTGCCCAGGTTCCTGGTCGCCCGACGCTCTCAGGGCTCGGCAGCAGCACGGACTTGGCTTCCTGCCAGCAGCCACCCACGATCACGGTGATCAAGGAGCTGCCGTTACGCGCGGACGCTGAGGATCAATTCACCATCAGCATTGCGACCGGAAACGAACCACCTTTCGCTTCCGTGACGACAGAGGGTGCGAGCACCAGCACTCAGCTCGGCCCAGTGATTGCGCGCACGAATCAGAGCTACCGCATTAGCGAAACCATCGACGAAGGGCCCTCGGCACTTGAGGACTACCAGGCGACCTGGGCTTGTGTATTTACCGCTGTCGGAGGAAGTCAGCAGCAACTAGGCAGCGGGAGCGGTTTCAGCTTCCAGATCTCGACCCCGAACCAGACGGGTGACACCGTTTGCACGATCACGAATGCGACGAAGAACGCCGGTCTGATCGTCGATAAAGAGTGGGCGGTCAACGGCACGGTTTATCAGCATGGCGACCAGCCGGAGGGGCTCGACACACAGCTCACGGTGAACGGCAGCTCCCTTGCTTGGGGTGATGTCCACGGCGGTCTCGTGGTCGGTCAGCTGGTCAATCTGGCAGAAACCGTGACGATCAGCTCCGAGCTTGCTCACTGCACCGTCGACAGCGAACGCATCACTCGTATCAATGGTGATGCCGCATCGCACGATTTCAGCAACGGGTACGCGCATCGTCTCACCGCCACGGGGCAGACGACGGGGCAGACGGAGAACGTCAACAGCATCCTCGTGCGAAACACCGTAACCTGCGATTCAACGCTCACACTCGAGAAGGAACTGCTGACGCAGTTCGACCCCGATGCAGGAGTCGATCAGTGGCTACTGCAGGCTGACGGGCCGACAACGGGTGTGAGCGGTGTCACCGACAGCGCCGCTGTGACAGACGTCGCCGTGGAGCCGGGGCAGTACACGCTGAGTGAATCGCTGCTACCTGACTACGGGGCGAAAGAACTCGGCTATGTGCTCGAGAGCCTGGTGTGCGTTGATCGCGCGACGGGCACGGATGTGCCGGTCGACGCCGACCAGCGAATCACCATCGGTGTCGGAGCAGACGTGGTCTGCACGTTCACCAACAAAGACCTGCCCGGCTCCGTAACCTGGGACAAGATCGCAGCCGGTTCCGGAGTCCTCTTGTCAGGCTCCGAGTGGCTGCTGACGGGGCCGGGCAGCGACACAGACGGGATTGAGGTCGTCGACTTCGAGGGAACCGCGCCGAATGCCGACGGGCCCGACCAGGACGGCGCAGCAGGCGCGTTCCTGCTCGAAGATCTCGTCTGGGGCGACTACACGCTCGTTGAGGCTCGAGCCCCCGCGGGCTACCAGCTGAGCGGAGAAGAGATCGCCTTCACCATCGGCCCAGTAAGCGATTCCGACACGTTGCACCTCGATCTCGGCTCGGTCGAGAACCAGCAGCGAGATGCCTTGGCGATACCGCTGACCGGCGGTCTCGGAGCCGATCTGTTCTTCATCATCGGAGCGGTGCTCGTGGCACTGGCACTCGCCGCCCTGATCTGGCACCGGCGAAAGGTGCGAACTTTGACGGCGTGATCCCGGGCGCGGACCAAACTGCACTGACGACTACTCACTTCGCTTTACCCACACAGCACACTCCCGACGATGTCGAAGGGAGCAAGAAAGGAAACAGCACATCATGAAACTGCAATCCCGCGGCACGAGGCGACTCACGGCCTCCCTCGCAGCGGTTGCCATCGCGGCTCTCGGCTTCGCCGGAGCCGGAGCAGCCAACGCGCAGAGCGACAATTCCGCACCCGGCCAGCCGGGCGCTCCCACCGAAGGCTCGCTGACGATCCACAAGTACGCCGGCACGCCTGTCACGACGGATGCGCACGACGGCACACAGCTGCCAACCGACCCGGAACGCGCACCGCTCGAGGGCGTACAGTTCACCGTCACACCTGTCACTGCCATCGGATCCGACCAGATCGATCTCACGAATCCTGACAGCTGGGACGCCATCGCGGACTACGACACCACACCGCCGAACCCGGATGACTTTACGCTCGGGACAGGTGTTCCGGTGACTACAGGTGCTGACGGCAGCGTTTCGACGAATCTGCCGGTCGGTCTGTATCTAGTCGAGGAAACCGATGCAGGAGGCCACAACATCACGGCACCGGCACAGCCGTTCCTCGTGACACTGCCGATGCCAACCGGCGATCAGGGCTGGAACTACGACGTGCACGTGTACCCCAAGAACGTCATCGAGGGCGTCGCGACCAAGGAAGTCGACGACACCGATGCGATCGGCGCCGGCGACGAAGTGACCTGGACGGTAACCGCACCGCCGATCGGTGTCGGCTCCGGTGAGCCGCTGACCGAGTTCGGCCTCACCGACAACCTGGATGACCGCCTCGAGTACGTCGCCGACTCTGTCGTCGTCGAGATCGACGGTGTCGCAGTCTCCTCCGACTTCTTCGAAGCGCAGCACCCCGGCGGTGTCGGAGGTACGTTGACCGTTGCATTCACGCAGGATGGGCTCGACCACCTCAACTCCCTCAACGCGGGAGCCGTCGTGACGTTCGCGTTCACCACAGAGGTCATCGGAATCGGTGAGATCCCGAACGACGCCATCGTCAACGTCGGCGGCGTCGACTACGAGACCGGCGAGGTCTTCACGCCCTGGGGTCAGGTCATCATCACGAAGATCGACGCCGCTACCGAGGCGACGCTGGAGGGCGCGACCTTCCAGGTGTTCACCAATCCTGAAGGCAGCGGCAGCCCGGTCTCGGTCGACGTGAACGGCACGGCAACCACCGACTTCACAACGGGAGCGGACGGCACCGTCACGATTCCGGGTCTGAAGACCGGCACCTACTACCTTGTCGAGACGCAGGCACCCGCAGGCTACACGCAGCTGACGGGCTCCATCGAGGTCACGGTCGTCGCGGGTGAGACCACGGAGGCCTCTACCGCACGTGTCGAGGTCGAGAACACGCAGCAGTCCGTCCCGGCACTGCCGCTCACCGGTGCTGCCGGTCAGCTGCTGCTGATCATCGGCGGTATCGCACTGCTGGCGATCGCCATCGGGCTCGTGATGTACAACCGCCGCAAGGCTGCTCTCCAGCAGTAGCACAAGGGAGGGCGTAGGTTGTGAACCCGCGCCCTCCCGAGCAGCCGTCGAATTGAAGGTGATGGCCGGAAGTACCCCCGCTCCGGTCATCACCTTCAGACTGAGCGGCAAAGATCCGACCAACGGGAGAGTCGTGACAGCAACCAGGGTTTCACCTCGCCGCACGCGTCGGCCGTGGAGACCGAGTGCACTCACGGTGACCATTGCGCTCGTCATGCTCACCGGAGTCGGCATCCTGTTCTACCCCTCAACAGCGTCATGGCTTTCGTCGTACAACCAGTCGCAGCTGATCGGCGACTACTCGCAGAGCGTCGCCGAGGCCGACCCCGGAGCCGCTGAACAGCTTCGGCTCGCGCACGAGTACAACGACGCATTGCTCGCGGGCGTGGACATCGAAGCGAACGCGAACATCGCGACAGGCAGCGGCACGCTCCAGGACGAGACGCTCGTCTACGACGAGATGCTCTCCGCGGGTTCTGCCGGCCTCATGGCTCGCGTGCGCATCCCGTCCATCGACGTGGATCTGCCTGTCTATCACGGCACCAGCGACGAAGTGCTGGATCGTGGCGCCGGGCACCTGGAAGGCTCCCACCTTCCCGTCGGCGGTACCGGAACGCATTCCGTGATCACCGCACATCGAGGATTGGCGAACGCCACCATGTTCTCGAACCTCGATCGCGTCGAGGTCGGTGATCGATTCACGATCGAAGTGCTCGACGAGGTCCTCACCTACGAGGTGCGGGAGATCCGGGTGGTCGAGCCGCACGAAACCGACACGCTGCGAGCGCAACCCGACAGCGACCTCGTCACGTTCATCACCTGCACTCCGCTCGGGATCAACAGTCACCGGATTCTCGTCACAGGGGAACGGGTCACGCCAACGCCGATTGAGGATATCGAGGGCGCGGGCGCCGACCCGGAGATCCCCGGATTCCCGTGGTGGGCGGTCGCAGCAGTGCTCGCAGTCGTTACGGCAACCGCCTACATCTGGCGAACCGGGTATGGTGACGCGGCACGACGTATCAAGCGCCCGTAGACTGGTGCCGTGACGCGCGACCGGTACGGCAATGACTCGAGATCGCTGTTCCTGGTCATCAGGGGCGCGCTGTGGGGCGTCCTCGCTGGTCTCATCACGGTGGTCATGCTCGAAGTGCTCGGCTTGATCACGTCCGGTTTCGGAATCCTCGGCACCTTCATCGTGCTCGTCGGCCCCGCTGCGCTCGGTGCGGGAGTCCTTGCCGGTGTTCTCGTCGCGTTAGTCACCTGGGGGGTCGTGCGAAAACACTCCGACGACGAGGAGCAGAAACGTGCGGCGACCCGATTCGCGGGAGGAGCATCCCTGCTGCTGGCCGTCGCCGGGCCACTCGCTGCGGCAGGGTGGTTCACCGTCGTCAGCGGCTCCGAGGTGCAGTGGTGGTTGCTGATCTCGCTGATCGTGCTGGGCGTCGGGGTGCCGGTTTCGGGGCTCACGGTCTTCGCAACCGGCAAAGTGCACGACGTCATGGCCGTCAGGTTTCCGCGCGGCTGAACTGCCGCGTATACGGGACGGAGAACGAAGTGTGCCGTCACACCATTTGCACTGCCGTTGCATAGCGGCGAAGGCATACAATGGCATCCGTACCAGTTCAGTGGAGGCAGCATCATGGTCGATGAGTACATGAACGACGACGTCGACATCGTGACGCTGCCGAAAGTCAGTCTGCACGACCACCTCGACGGGGCACTGCGAACCGAGACGATCATCGAACTCGCGGAATCCGAGGGCATCGACCTGCCGGCGGAAGACCCGGATGATCTCGCCGACTGGTTCGCGGACGCTGCGAACTCTGGCTCGCTGCCCACGTATCTTGAGACGTTCGACCTCACGACAGCCGTGCTGCAGACGAGCGCAGCGCTCGAACGGGCGGCGCGCGACTACGTGCTCGACCTCGTCGATGACGGCGTCGTCTACGGTGAGGTGCGTTGGGCCCCCGAACAGCACCTCGGCGGCACCCTGTCGCTCGACGAGGCCGTGGGAGCGGTGCGTGCCGGACTGCGTGCCGGAACCGAGGAGGCGCGCGACCGCGGACACGACATCCGCGTGCAGCAGCTGCTCTGCGCTATGCGGCAGAACTCTGCGGCGACCGACATCGCCGAGCTCGCCGTCCGCAACCGCATGAACGGTGTCGCGGGCTTCGACATCGCTGGGCCGGAAGAAGGCTTCCCGCCGTCTTCGCACGCAGCGGCGTTCCAGTATCTCGCCGAGGAGTTCATGCCCGTCACGGTGCACGCAGGCGAGGGTGCGGGGCTCGCATCGATCCGGGATGCCCTCATCACCGGTCGCGCGCTGCGGCTCGGTCACGGGGCCAGAATCGCCGAGGACATCGAAGTGCTCGACGAGCGCGGGGACGCCTTCCAGGTCGTCATGGGGCAGTTGGCGGAGTGGGTGAAGGATCGCCGCATCCCGCTCGAGCTCTCCATCTCGTCGAACCTGCAGACCGGCACGATAGAAGCGTGGGGTGAGGAGGTCGAGGATCACCCGTTCGATCTGCTCTATCAGCTCGGTTTCGCAGTGACGGTCAACACCGACAACCGTCTGCAGAGCAACACGACCCTGTCTGATGAACTCGCGCTGCTGACCGACGCGTTCGGCTACAACCTCGACGACCACGAGACCTTCCAGTTGAACGCTGCAGAGGGAGCTTTCTTGCCGGTGGATGAGCGAGAGGAACTCGCCGACGTCATCGAAGACGGATTCGCAGAGGTGTCATGAACGCGGAAGTTCGCGTAGAAACTGCCACGTTCGCCTCCGGCGTCAGCGCGGAGTCCTGGCGCGACGCAGTGCGTGCCGCGGGGCTCGACCTCGTCAACGCCGCCGCCGTCGGGCCGGCGTACATCGACGAAATGGTGCAGCTGATCGAGAACTCGGGGCCGTACTGCGTCGTAGCGCCGCACGTCGCGGTTCCGCACTCGAATGCGGGGTCGCTCGTGCGCCAGAGTGGGATGGCCGTCGTCGTGCTGGACGAGCCGGTCACGTTCGGCCACCCCTACAACGACCCGGTGCGAGTCGTCATCGCCATCGCAGCGAAGACGGCGAAGCAGCACATCACGATGCTCGCCGCGCTCGCGAATGCACTGGATCGTCAGGGCGCGGTCGATGAGCTCATCGCGGCGTCCGGTAAGGACGCTGCGTTGCGTGCTCTGCGTGCGCGTGTGGGGACTGCATAGCGAGAATTGCGCAGATCTCGTTACGAGAATCGTGCAAATCTAGTAACGAAGCCGGCCGGGGCTAGACGATCAACTGCCGCAGCGCATCCGCGTAGACGCCCACCTGCGCGCGTGCTGCATCCGCATCCCCGTCGGCATTGAAGGTATCGATGTAGGCCTTCACCTTCGGTTCTGTCCCGCTCGGTCGCACCATGACGCGTGAGCCGTCCGCGAGCGTCAGCCGCAGGATGTTGCCGATGCTGCCGTGCTCCGGCTGCCGCAGATCGTCGGCCGCGGTGACGGCGACGCCGCCGAGCTCCTGCGGCGGTGCCGTGCGGAGACTCTCCATCATCGCCGGAATGCGCGCGAGATCCGTCACGCGCACGGAGACCTGACCGGAGGCGAAGGCGCCGACAGCGTCGGTGATGGCAGCGAGCATGTCCAGCAGCGTCAGCCCTTCAGCACGCAGCGCGCTGTGGATCGAGAGGATGCGCACGAGCGCCGAGATGCCGTCCTTATCGCGCACGGTCTCCGGGTTGACGAGGTAGCCGAGCGCCTCCTCGTAACCGTAGATGAGGCCCTCGACGCGCGAGACCCACTTGAAGCCGGTGAGCGTGGATGCGTATCCGAGATCGAAGTGCTTGGCGATCGCCTCGAGCCCAGGTGAAGAGACGATGGACGCTGCCAGTGTGCCCTCTGTGCCCTCCTCGCGAGCACGATGGGCGGCATCCCAGCCGAGGACGAGCCCTACCTCGTTGCCGGTGAGCTGCTGCCAACCGCCGTCGACGGGCACGCAGATCGACAGCCGATCCGCGTCGGGGTCGTTGGCGATGATGAGCTTGGCGCCGACGCGATCCGCCGTTGCGATCGCCAGATCGAGCGCACCCGGCTCCTCCGGGTTCGGGAAGTCGACGGTCGGGAACTTCGCATCCGGGTGCTGCTGCGCCTCGACCGGCACGAGCGGTGCGAAACCCGCTTCCTCGACCACGCGCTCGACCGTCGCCCACCCGACGCCGTGCATCGCCGTATAGACGACGGTGCTGCTCTCGCGCTGCTCGCCGAGCCCGGCGGTCGCGGAGATGTAACGATCGTGGACGCTTTCGTCGAGCGTCTCGAACGTGCCCTTCGGCAACTCGGAGAACGTCGTCGAGGCTGCTATGGCCGCGATCTGCGCCGCGATCTGCGCGTCTACGGGGGAGACGATCTGGCTGCCGGCATCCTCGCCGCCCAGATACACCTTGAAGCCGTTGTCGCGCGGCGGGTTGTGGCTCGCGGTGACCATGACGCCCGCTGAAGCGTCGAGTTCCCGCACCGCGAACGCCGTCACGGGAGTCGGCGAGAGCGTCGGCAGCAGCATTGCGCGCACGCCCGCTCCTGCCATGATCTCGGCCGTGTCGCGGGCGAAGACGTCCGAATTCTCGCGGCCGTCAAAGCCGATCACGACACTGGGATGCTCTTCACGGCTCAACAGGAATGCCGCGAGCCCCGCTGCGGCCTGGCCGACCGAGACGCGATTCATCCTGGCGGGGCCCGACCCGAGCTGGCCGCGCAGGCCAGCTGTCCCGAACTCGAGGGGGCCAGCGAAAGCGGCTTCGAGCGCTACCGCATCCCCGCGCTCTGCAGCGGCGATGTGCCGCTCGAGTTCCACGCGGGTCGCGTCGTCGGGATCTTGAGCGAGCCACGCCTTCGCGGTGTCGATGAGGGTCATGCGCGTGTTCCGATGGCTTCGACGACATCCGCGAGCAGTTTCGAGATCACCGACTCGGCTTCTTTGCCGGCCTCGACGACCTCCGCGTGCGAAAGCGGTGTCTCCTGAATGCCGGCTGCGAGGTTCGTAATGAGGCTCAGCCCGAGGATCTCCATGCCGGCTTCGCGGGCGGCGATCGCCTCGAGCGAGGTCGACATGCCCACGATGTCGCCACCGATCTTCTCGGCCATATTCACCTCGGCCGGTGTCTCGTAGTGGGGGCCGCGGAACTGGACGTACACGCCTTCGTCGAGCGACGGATCGACTTCGCGTGCGATCGACCGCAGCCTCGCCGAGTACAGGTCGGTGAGGTCGACGAACGTAGCCCCTTCGAGCGGCGAATTCGCTGTCAGGTTGATGTGATCGCTGATGAGTACCGGCTGTCCTGGCCGCCAGTGGCGTTTGATGCCGCCCGCTCCGTTCGTGAGAATCATGATCTTCGCTCCGGTCGCTGCTGCCGTGCGGACGGAATGCACGACGGAGCGTACCCCGCGACCCTCGTAGTAGTGCGTGCGAGCGCCGATGACCAGCGCGCGGCGGCCATCCGGGATCAGGATGGAGCGGATCGTGCCGACGTGCCCCGCGAGCGCTGGTTTCGAGAATCCGGTCACTGCCGTCGCATCGAATTCGTGCGTCGTCTCACCGATGAGATCGGCAGCCTGCGCCCAGCCGGATCCGAGCGTCAGAGCGATGTCGTGCTCCGTGACACCGGTGAGATTGGCGATGTCTTTTGCTGCCCGCTGCGCCAGTGCGAACGGGTTCTCGTCTTTTCTGGAAGCCATGCCCCCTAACGTACGGCAAAATGGATGTGTGAACGGAACCCAAGGCGCCCAAAAGGTAGTTGTCATCGGCGGAGGACCCGGCGGAGCGGAAGCGGCCCTAGCGGGCGCGCAGCTCGGAGCCGACGTCACGCTCATCGAGCGAGTAGGCGTAGGAGGATCAGCGGTCTTGACCGACGTTGTTCCCTCGAAATCGCTCATCGCGACCGCGGAGAGCGCAGCGGCGATTCGGGATGCGAACGCCCTCGGTGTGCAGTTCTTCGTCCGTGGGGATGCCGGGCGCGCGCACAAGCCCGAGGTCGCGGTGAACCTGCGTGCTGTGAACCAGCGCCTGCTGTCGCTCGCTGCCCAGCAGTCTGAGGACATGAAGACCGAACTCCAGGCCGCCGGGGTCACGATCGTGCAGGGCCACGGACGCCTCGAGGACGACCGGCGCGTTGTCGTCTCGACCGCGCCGGACGGCACCGATTTCGACGAGTTCGAGCCCGACACGATCATCGTGTCCGTTGGCGCGAGCCCGCGGATGCTGCCGTCCGCGATGCCCGACGGCGAGCGCATCCTGACATGGAAGCAGCTGTACGGGCTCGAGAAGACGCCCGAGCACCTCATCGTCGTCGGCTCCGGCGTTACGGGTGCGGAGTTCGCCAGCGCCTACTCGCACATCGGCGCGAAGGTGACGCTGGTTTCGTCTCGTGATCGCGTGCTGCCGGGGGAAGACGCCGACGCAGCGACCGTGATCGAGGAAGTCTTCAAGCGGCAGGGCATGAACGTGATGTCGAAGTCGCGTGCCGAGAGCGTGGAGCGCACGGAGGACGGCGTCGTGGTGACGCTCACGGACGGCAGCACGGTCGAAGGCTCCCACTGCCTCATGGCCGTCGGTTCGGTGCCGAACACGGAGGGCATCGGCCTCGAATCCGCCGGCGTCAAGGTGACCGGGAGCGGGCACATCGAAGTCAACCGTGTCGCGCGCACCAATCGCCCGAACATCTACGCCGTCGGCGACTGCTCGAACGTGCTGCCCCTCGCATCCGTGGCGTCGATGCAGGGCCGTACTGCGATGTACCACTCGATGGGTGATGCCGTGAACCCGATCAGCCTACGCGCAGTCACGAGCAACATCTTCACGCAGCCGGAGATCGCAACGGTCGGATGGATGCAGAAAGACATCGAAGAAGGCATCGCGTCCGGCGATATCCACGTCGTGCACCTTGCGCAGAATCCGCGCGCGAAGATGATGGGCATAGAGGACGGCTTCGTCAAGCTCTTCGCACGCAAGGGCTCGGGCACCGTCATCGGCGGCGTCATCGTCTCACCCAAGGCGAGCGAATTGATCTACCCGCTAGCCATCGCGTTCGAGAACCGTCTCACAGTAGACATGGTCGCGAAGACGTTCCCCGTCTATCCGTCGCTCACCGGCTCCATCGCCGACGCGGCGCGTGCCCTGCACCGCATCGTCGAGTAGCCGTCTTCCGCCCATCCGTCTCGCCAACTTCTCGGTCGCCTGGCGACGAGACGGCTTTCTGCCGGCGTGTCGTCGCCCAGCGACCGAGAAGTTGATTTCTGAGATGGGGTCGATTGCTGAATTTTGGTTCGTGATCGGGCAGCGAGGTGGGAAGTGGCACCGGATGCCGAACCCCGTCGTGGCTACTCTTCGTCGTGGGTCGACCTACGCAGCGTCGGGCGCGATCCGAAGCAGCGTGTGACCGGATGAGACAGTGCCGCCGACGGGAGCAGCCACTTCTTCGACGGTGCCGGTGACGGCCGACTGAATCGGCTGCTCCATCTTCATGGCTTCCAGCACGAGCAGGAGGTCGCCTGCGACAACACGCTGGCCGGGCTCGACCTCGCACTTCACGACGGTCGCCTGCATGGGGCTCGTCACGATGCCGCTGGATGCGCCGGATGCTGCGGTCGCCTTGTTGCGGCGAGGCGCGGGTCCACGTGCGTCCTTGGTCTCGCTGAAGAGCCTGCGCGGCATTGAGACCTCGACACGCTTGCCGTCGGCTTCGACCACGACGGTGCGGCGTTCTTCGGGCGTGCCCAGGTCGCCGGGCTCGCCCTCCCACGGGGAGACCTCGCCCGTCCACTCGGTTTCGATCCAGGAGGTATAGACGCGGAAATCGCCGTCTGCCGCCGTGAACGCGGGGTCATCGACGATGAGCTTGTGGAAGGGTAGCACGGTCGGGAGGCCCTCGATCTGGAACTCCGCCAGGGCTCGGCGCGAGCGGTCGAGCGCCTCCTCGCGCGTGCGGCCGGTCACGATGAGCTTCGCCATCATCGAGTCGAAGTTGCCGCCGATGACATCGCCGGCGACAACGCCGGAGTCGACGCGTACGCCGGGGCCGGAAGGGGTTCGGAAGACCGAGATCGGGCCGGGCATGGGCAGGAAGCCGCGGCCCGCATCCTCACCGTTCATCCTGAACTCGAACGAGTGACCGCGGATCTCGGGGTCGTCGTAGCCGAGCTCTTCGCCCTCCGCGAGGCGGAACTGCTCGCGGACGAGATCGATGCCCGTGACTTCCTCGGAGACGGGATGCTCGACCTGCAGTCGTGTGTTGACTTCCAGGAACGAGACGGTGCCGTCCGCGCCGATCAGGAACTCGCAGGTGCCTGCTCCCACGTAGCCGGCCTCCCGCATGATCGCTTTCGAAGAGGTGTAGAGCCGGTCGAGCTGCTCGTCCGTCAGGAAGGGCGCCGGCGCCTCTTCCACGAGCTTCTGGTGACGTCGCTGCAGCGAACAGTCGCGGGTGGAGACCACGACGACGTTGCCGTGCGCGTCGGCGAGACACTGGGTCTCGACGTGACGGGGTTTGTCGAGGTATTTCTCGACGAAGCACTCGCCGCGACCGAACGCGGAAATGGCCTCGCGTGTCGCCGAGTCGAACTGCTGAGCGACCTCGTCGCGCGTACGGGCGACTTTGAGGCCGCGTCCGCCGCCACCGAACGCGGCTTTGATCGCGACGGGGAGGCCGTGCTCGTCGACGAATTCGAGCACCTCGTCTGCGGTCTCGACAGGGTTCAGCGTGCCCGGTGCAAGGGGTGCCCCGACCTTCTCGGCGATGTGTCGCGCTTTCACCTTGTCGCCCAGTGCGTCGATCGCGGCGGGGCTGGGGCCGATCCAGACGAGACCGGCATCGATGACGGCTTGCGCGAAAGCGGCGTTCTCGGCAAGGAACCCGTAGCCGGGGTGCACGGCATCCGCTCCCGACCGGCGCGCGATCGACAGAATCTTGTCGACCACGAGGTACGTCTCGGCGCTCGTCTTGCCGTGCAGGCCGTAGGCCTCGTCGGCGAGGCGAACGTGCTGCGCGTCGCGGTCCGGGTCTGCGTAAATGGCGACCGAGGCGATTCCGGCATCTTTTGCGGCTCTGACGACTCGGACTGCGATCTCACCGCGGTTGGCGATGAGCACCTTGGAAATTCGGGGCATAGCTCCAAATCCTAAACCGCCTCGGTACGTTCTTGCATCAAACCTCCATCGAATTCGCGATTCTCCTGTTGAAATCCGCCAGAGAACGCGCACAACGGAGTCTCCGAGCGTGCCCAGAGGTTGAGTTGATGCGTGAAGGGGTAAGCTTGTCCGTTGGCAGCACCGCCGAGTCTTGAAAGTGAGGTGAGGGTCCGTGAACAGTGACAGTTCCAGTCATCGATCGTGCACCGCGCCCTCCCTGCGGCACGACTCCTTACTCGGCCCGGTGCCTTTCCAGGTCTTCGAGTTGTAGCGCACCAGCGGGCGTGGTTCTTCTCCCGTGCCGACCGAGCCCTATCGCTCGGCTAGGCGCAGCTCCTCTGCGTAAAGGACCAAGCCATGAACGCCAAGCAGATCGCTGAGGTCATCGACCTCTCCGAAGCAATTCAGCCGCTGATCGATGAGAAGGATTTCGCGGCGATCATCGATGCCGTCACTCCCGCATCCGCGGAGCAGTTGACCTCCCTGCTCGAACGATTGCCGATGCACGAACGCGCCATCGTCTACCGGCTTCTGCCGAAGGACCGAGCCGTCGATGTATTCGAGAAGCTCTCCCCGGGCATGCAGAGCGACTTGATCGGATCGTTGCGAGACGTCGAGGTCGCGTCGATCTTCGCCGACCTCGATCCCGACGACCGCGTCTGGCTGCTGGATGAACTGCCAGCCGGGCTCGCTCCTCTGCTCCTGCAGGGGCTGACGGAGAAGGAGCGCCAGCTGACCGCCGAAGTGCTCGGTTATCCGAAGGGTTCGGTTGGTCGGCGCATGAGCCCCGAGTACATTTCGACGAGGGCGGATTCCAGTGTCGGGGCGACTCTGCAACGGGTGCGCTCACGTCTCGACGACGCCGAGACGGTGTATACGCTGCCCGTGCTGGACGATAGCCGCCGGGTCATCGGGGTCGTGAGCCTGCGGGATCTGCTTCGGTCGGAGTCCGAACGCATGATCTCCGAGATCATGCAGCACGCAGAGGTCACGACGGTGTATCAGACGGCCGAATCGGCGGCCAGGAAATGCACGGACCACGGATTCCTTGCTCTGCCGATCGTCGATAAGGAGTCGAGGCTGCTCGGGATCCTGACGATCGACGATGCCGTGAGGATTCTCGAGCACGAGGAGACGGAGGACGCCGCCCGTCAGGGAGGTGTCGAGCCACTGCGCAGGCCGTACTTCGCAACTCCGCTGCGATCGCTCGTGAGTTCGCGGATCGTTTGGCTGCTCGTGCTCGCCGTCGGTGCGACACTCACGGTCCAGGTACTTTCGATCTTCGAGGCAACACTGGAGCAGATAACCGTGCTCGCACTCTTCGTGCCGCTGCTCATCGGCACCGGCGGGAATACGGGTAACCAGGCCGCCACTACGGTGACGAGGGCACTCGCGCTCGATGATGTACAGCCGCGTGATCTGCTCCGGGTCCTTGCCCGGGAGTTCGGAGTCGGGCTCTCGCTCGGTTCCCTCCTGGGCATCCTCGGTGGATCGATAACGGCATTGATCTATGAGCCTCGCATCGGATTGGTGATCGGGCTCACGCTATTGGCCGTATGCTCGATGGCCGCGACCATCGGCGGGATCATGCCCATGGTCGCCCGTGCGTTGCGAGTGGATCCTGCCGTGTTCTCGAACCCGTTCATCACGACCTTCGTGGATGCGACAGGACTCGTCGTGTACTTCCTGATCGCGAAGCTGGTGCTGCAGATCTAGAGATGGCCCCGTTCGTCATGCGTTGAATCTGCACACGAGCGGGGCAGCGAAGTGAGTGGGTTCTGGGAGGTGCCGGTACGTACCCGCACAATTGCGCCGGACACGCCGATCGCGTTCGGCCGAGCTTGGTGAGTGAGCGCTCACTCAAGTAAATTGTGTGCGTGCCAAACTCTTCTCTGAACCGTGGCGCTCGACTCTCACGCGAAGACCGGCGAGATCAGATTCTCGACAGTGTCCTCGACGTTGTCATCGAGCGCGGTATGGCCGTGACCTCGAAAGAGCTCGCGGAAGCCGCCGGCGTGGCAGAGGGCACACTGTTCAAAGCCTTCGGCACGAAAGACGATCTGCTGCGTGCTCTTGCGGGCAAGCACGCGGCTATGCCGGATGCTGTCGGCGAGTGGCTGCGCACGATCGATCCCGAGCGGATGACACTACGCGAGCTGGTGATCGGCATCATCGGCCAGGCGGCGGCTCAGTATCAGCTATCTTTTCAACTCTTCTACGCCCTTGGCCCGCTCATGGATAAGCCGAATGACGAGGCTATTGAACAGTTCGAACGGGAGCTCGAGCCCTGGACCGATGCGCTTGCGCCTCACGCAAACGACCTGCGCATCCAAGCGGATGCGGCCGCCGCCATACTTCGCATGTATGCGGTAGCGGTTTCCGATCAGGGATCGGCCTGGGGTCCGAAGCTTTCAGCCGAAAGCTACGCTGACATATTCCTCAACGGCGCCGCCACAAGCGGCGCCCAAAACGACTAGGAGCAACGTGAGACTTCTCAGACTCGCATGGCGATACACGCAGCCCTACTGGTGGCTGCTCGTGCTCGTCGTCGTCTTCCAATTCGCGCAGTCGGTGCTCAGCCTGCTGCTGCCGACCATCAACGGCGACATCCTGAACGACGGCGTGCTCCAGGGCAACACAGAAGTCATCTGGCGCCTCGGCGGCTGGATGCTCGTGCTCAGCTTCATGCAGATCATCGCGAACGCACTCGCGATTCTCTGCGGAGCGATCGTCGCAATGCGCGCAGGGCGCGACATGCGCGCCGACATCTTCTCGCGAGCCTCCGGCTTCAGCGAGCAGGACATGCAGCGCTTCGGTTCCGCAAGCCTCATCACCCGCAATACGAACGATGTGCAGCAGGTGCAGATGCTGGTCCTGATGTCGTGCACGATGCTGATGTCGGCACCCATGCTGTCGATCGGCGGCATCATCATGGCACTTCGCGCAGACGCGTCGCTCTTCTGGATCGTGGGCGTCGCGGTTCCCGTGATGCTCATCGTGATGACGATCATCGTGAGCCGCCTCATCCCGATCTTCTCGACGCTGCAGGAGAAGATCGACCGCATCAATCGCATCATGCGAGAGCAGCTGACCGGCATTCGCGTCGTACGCGCCTTCGTGCAGGAGCCGCGTGAGAAGCGTCGCTTCGACGCCGCGAACGAGGACGTCTACATGGCGATGCTCAAGACCGGCAATCTCTTCGTGATCGCGTTCCCGTTGGTCATGCTGATCGTCGAGATCTCGAGCGTTGCCGTCATCTGGTTCGGTGGTCACCTCGTCGAAGCCGGCGAGTTGGAGATCGGCACGATGATGATCTTCCTGCAGTACCTCATGATGATCCTGATGGGCGTCATCATGGTCACGTTCATGACCATGATGATTCCGCGTGCCGCCGTCGGTGCCCGCCGTATCACCGAGGTGCTCGAGACCGAGCCCTCGCTGCGACAGGGCGAGGGAGAGGCTGCTCCTCGCGATGGCACCGTCGAGTTCGACAACGTGACGTTCGCATATCCAGGAGCCGACGCTCCCGTTCTGAGGGGCGTCTCCTTCAGAGCTGAGGAAGGGGAGACCGTCGCCATCATCGGCTCGACCGGCGCAGGCAAGACCACGATGGTCAACCTCATTGCGCGACTGTTCGACGTCACGAGCGGCAGCGTCCGCGTCGGCGGCGTCGACGTCCGCGAGGCGGACACGGAAGCGGTGTGGGCTTCACTCGGGCTCGTGCCACAGCGCCCGTACCTGTTCTCGGGTACAGTCGCCTCGAATCTCCGCTACGGCGACGAAAGCGCCGACGACGAGGAGCTGTGGAACGCCCTCGACATCGCACAGGCGAAAGGCTTCGTGACCGAGAAGGGTATCGACTCCAGGGTCGCCCAGGGCGGCACGAACTTCTCGGGCGGCCAGCGGCAACGGCTTTCCATTGCACGTGCGCTCGTGCGCAAGCCGCGCATCCTGCTGTTCGACGACTCGTTCTCAGCGCTCGACACGGCGACGGATGCCCGGCTGCGGGCGGCGCTGGACGCCCGGCTCGGTCACGTGACCAGGATCGTCGTCGCGCAGCGCGTCACGACCGTGCAGAACGCCGACCGGATCGTCGTCATCGACAACGGTGAAGTCGTCGGGCTCGGCAAGCACGAGGAACTGCTGGAGACCAACGAGACGTATCGAGAGATCGTCGAGTCGCAGATGAGTGTGGAGGCGTGAGCATGGCGGAGAACAACGTAACCACAGAGCCGGAAATGACAGACGCAGAGCGCGCAGAGCTGGAGCTCGAAGAGGCCGGTCGCGCGGCCGACGGCGACTGGGGCGGCCCGCCTCCCGGTAAGCCGAAGAACCTGATACCGACCGTGAAGCGGCTGCTGGGTCTGATGGCGCCGTTCAAGTGGCTGCTGACGACGGTAATCGCGATCGGGTCGATCGGCGTCGTACTACTCGTCGCAGCACCCCGTGTGCTCGGTGAAGCGACGAACGTGATCGTCGAGGGCTTCATCCAGATGCAGATGCCAGCGGGCGTGACGCAGGAGCAGGTCGTCGAAGGTCTGCGCGCGTCGGGCGAAGACGACTTCGCCAACATGATCGAGGCCATGCGCAATTTCGAACCCGGCGCAGGTATCGATTTCGAGCGCCTCAGCATCTTCCTCGCGGTCGTGCTGCTGCTCTACTCGGCGGCGAGCTTCTTCAACTGGCTGCAGGGCTTCGTGATCAACAGGGTCGTGCAGAAGTCGATTCGCGGCCTGCGCGAAGACGTCGAGAACAAGGTGCACACGCTACCGCTGCAGTACTACGACACCACCAACCGCGGTGAACTGCTGAGCCGTCTGACGAACGACCTCGACAACATCGGTCAGACTCTTTCGCAGGTGTTCAGCGCGATCATGACGGGTGTTCTGACGATCATCGGTGTTCTCATCATGATGTTCTGGATCGACTGGCGTCTAGCCCTCATCGCGCTCATCGCGCTGCCGCTGACGGCCATCGTGATGGGTGCCGTCATGGGGCCGGCGCAGGGGCTGTTCAGGCAGCAGTGGCGTCGTACGGGCGCACTGAACTCGCTCGTCGAGGAGTCGTACACCGGTCATGCGCTGGTGAAGGTGTTCGGCCGTGAGCGCGACACCCTCGAGAAGTTCAAGGAGGAGAACGAAGGTGTCTACGGTGCCGCGTTCAAAGCGCAGTTCGTCTCCGGCCTGATCTTCCCGCTCATGACCTTCGTCGGGAACCTGGGCTACGTATTCGTTGCCGTCGCCGGTGGTCTCTTCGTCGCCGCGGGGTCGATTCTCGTCGGTGACGTGCAGGCGTTCATCCAGTACTCGCAGCAGTTCACGCAGAACATGAGTCAGATCGGCCAGAACATGTCGATGGTCATGTCGGGTGCGGCGAGTGCCGAGCGCGTGTTCGACCTCCTGGATGCGGAGGACGAGGAAGAGGACACGGGCGCCGACGAGGTGCAGGAGGGTGCCGGTCGTGTGACTTTCGAGCACGTTCGATTCTCGTACAGTGCCGATAAGCCCCTCATCGAGGATCTGTCGTTGAGTGTCGAGCCGGGCCAAACCGTCGCGATCGTCGGGCCAACGGGTGCGGGCAAGACCACGCTCGTGAACCTGCTGATGCGGTTCTACGAGATCGACGGTGGGAGCATCAAGCTGGACGGCATGGATACGCGAGACATGACCAGGAGTGCGCTGCGCGCGCAGACCGGCATGGTGCTGCAGGACACCTGGCTGTTCGGCGGCACGATCCGCGACAACATCGCCTACGGACGTCCCGACGCAACCGAAGAAGAGATTCTCGAAGCTGCCAGGGCGACGTACGTCGACCGGTTCGTGCAGTCGCTGCCCGACGGTTACGAGACCGTCATCGACGAGGACGCCACGAACCTCTCGCAGGGCGAGAAGCAGCTCGTGACGATTGCGCGGGCCTTCCTCGCAAGGCCGAACGTGCTCATCCTCGACGAGGCCACGAGCTCTGTCGACACGCGTACGGAGGCACTGCTGCAGCACGCCATGGCGGCGCTGCGGAGCGACCGGACGTCGTTCGTGATCGCGCACCGGCTCTCCACGATTCGGGATGCGGACGTCATCCTGGTCATGGAACAGGGCTCGATCGTCGAGCAGGGTTCGCACGAGCAGCTCGTCGACGCGCAGGGCGCCTACTGGCGTCTGCTGAACGCGCAGTTCGAGCAGGCCGCAGTCGACATCGACGCCGAGGAAGCGCTGGAGACGGGCGCGATTCCCGTGCAGGGCGAATCGCAGACCTGAACCCGTCATCCCGAGACGGAAACGGCACGCTGAGAACGCTCGGCGTGCCGTTTCCGTCTGATGTCCGCAGTTCAGAGCCTGGCGACGATCTCCGGCACGTGGCGGGCCTCCTGCGCGAGCATCCGCAGCACGGCCTCGATGTCGTCGCGGTCGACGGCGGTCGTCGCGCTGGCTCCGACGAGTGCCAGGAAGGGGATGAGCGCGGCGGTTCGTGCGTGCTCGCTCGGCACGATTCGCCGCCAGATCGATTCCAGCGCAGCGAGCTGCTGAGCGTCGATGGCGTCCTGCACTGCGCGAGCTCGCTCATCGACGAGCGCCCACGATCGGACGGCGCGGTCGAGGCGATCATCTGGCACACGCGCAATGAGCGCCGCGAGGTGTTCGAGAGCCGCCTCCTCGTTCATCTCGTCGACGCCGCGCCCTATGGCTTCCGCGAGCTCCTCTCTGCTCTGTCGAAAGCTCTCGAGTACTGCTGCCCGCAGCGTGGCAGCGCCGCGGAAGTGGTGGTGGAAGGAGCCTTTCGTCACGCCCAGCCTGGCGGCGAGTCGATCGACGCGGATGGCGCTCTCGCCACCTTCGGCGAGCGCGTCGAGACCGGCGGCGATCCAGTCGTCTTTCGTCGGCATACGTGTCTCCTAGCTTTCCGGTAATGCTGGTTTCCATACCATACCGTATGGTATGTTCTTCGCATGAGCGGCCTTCCCGATCCTGTGTGGCCAGTCGTTGTGCTCGCGGCCATCTGCCTCTTCGATGCCGTGATCTGCTGGAAGCCGGTGCCCTTCATCGCGCAGTGCCTGCACGACGTGCGGTTTCCCAAGCGGTGGTGGTGGATGCTCACTCCGATCAAGACGGCGGCCGCAGCGGGGCTGATCATCGGTATCTGGCTGCCGTGGCTGGGGCTGCTGACGAGTCTCTGCCTCGTGGCTTACTTCATCGTCGCGATCTCGCTGCACATTCGCGCACGGGACTTCGGCCGCAATCTCTTCGTCAACGCGACTGGCATGTTGACCATCTGCATCGCGGTGCTCGTCTGGTGCTTCCTCGTCTGAGGTTTCGCTAGGGGGCCCAGAGCTCATGCCAGGGCACGTCGAGTCTGCGCGCCAGGCGGCGGACGGCCGGGATGCTCATCCCGATCACCGTTGACGGGTCACCCGTGATCGTGTCGATGAAGGCGGCGCCTCGGCCATCGATCGTGAAAGCGCCCGCGACTTGAAGCGGCTCTCCGGTTGCGACGTACGCATCGATCTCAGGCTCTGAGATGTCTGCCGAGAACGTGAGCTCGGTTGACGTCCAGGCCTCATCCGCGCCGACTCTCTCGCCGTTCTCGACCCGGAGAACATGGTGACCGGAGTGCAGCACCGCGGTCTTGCCCCGCTGCTGCAGCCAGCGCTCGCGGGCGCGTTCGGGAGTGTGCGGTTTGCCGAGCATTTCGCCGTCGAGCTCCAGGGAAGAATCGCCGCCCAGCACGAGGCCCGTGAATCCGGTGCTCGCCTCGGTGTTCAGGAAGGCCTCCGCCTTCGCGCGCGCCAGCAGCGTCACGTACGTCTCGGGTGTCAGCGTTCCGTGCTCTGCTTTCGCGGATGCGATCAGCAGATCCTCGTCCACGTCCGTCGGTCGCACTATCGGTTCGATTCCGGCCTGGCGAAGCAGCATGAGACGAGCGGGTGAGGCGGAGGCGAGCACGAGACGCATGCGACCATGCTACGTGCACGAAGAAGGGCCACGGCTCACGCCGGGCCCCTCTCGGTTGGCTGTCAGCGGATCGGGCTAGTTGTAGACCATTCCGCCATCGACCATGATCGTCTGGCCGGTGACGTAGTTGGAGTTCTCACTTGCCAGGAAGGAGAGGACCCCTGCGACGTCCTCGGGCGTTTCAATGCGTCCGAGCGCGATCGACTCGACGTTCTCCTGAAGATTCTGCCCGAGCGGCTTGCCGTTGATCTCGTGCAGTCGTTGGTCGATGAGCTCCCACATGCCGGTTCCGACGATTCCGGGGGCATAGGCGTTGACGGTGTGTCCCTTCGGCGCGAGCTCCTGCGCGGCGGCCTGTGTCAACCCCCGAACGGCGAACTTCGAAGCGGAGTACGCGCTCAGGATGGGGAATCCCTTGACGGCTGCGATCGAAGCGGCTGAGACGACCTTGCCCTTCACGCCGAGCTCATCGAACTTGCGAACCGCGGCCTGGATGCCCCAGAAGATGCTGTTGACGTTGATCGGGAAGAGCTGGTTGAGTTCCTCCTCCGTCACCTCGAGCACCGGCTTCACCTGCGCGATGCCCGCGTTGTTGACGATGACGTCGAACCCGCCGAGCGAGTCGGCGACAGAGTCGACAGCCTGCTCGATGTCGTCCTTCTTCGATACGTCCACGCCGACGAACACGGCTTTGCGGCCGAGCTTCTCGATGCCCGAGATCGTTTCCTCGGCGGTCTCCGCCTGTGCGGGGAGGTCCGCTACACCGATGTCGAAACCGTCTTCCGCAAGCTTGAGCGCGATGCCGCGACCAATGCCCTGAGCGGCTCC
>NZ_CAMEFJ010000005.1 GCF_945915485.1 uncultured Agrococcus sp. | reverse complement strand
AGTGGAAGTGCGCCACCACGAAGTAGGTGTCCGAGATGTGGAAGTCCAGCGGCGGCGATCCGAGGATCACGCCGGTCAGTCCGCCGAACACGAACGTGACGAGGAAGCCCAGCGTCCACACCATTGGTGATTGGAACGTCAATGAGCCACGCCACATCGTGCCGACCCAGTTGAAGATCTTCACACCCGTAGGCACCGCGATGAGCATTGTCATGAGTGCGAAGAACGGTAGTAGGACGGAACCCGTGACATACATATGGTGCGCCCACACCGCAACCGACAGGGCTGCAATCGCGATCGTCGCGCCGACCAGTGTCTTGTAGCCGAAGATCGGCTTACGACTGAATACCGGGATGATCTCCGAGACGATACCGAAGAACGGCAGCGCGATGATATAGACCTCTGGATGCCCGAAGAACCAGAACAAGTGTTGCCATAGCAATGCTCCGCCCGCGGCCGGATCATAGATATGCGCGTCAAGGATTCGATCTGCCGCCAGCCCGAACAGCGCTGCTGCCAGCACAGGGAAGGCGATCAGCACCAGAATCGACGTGACGAGCACGTTCCAACTGAAGATCGACATCCGGAACATCGTCATACCCGGTGCGCGCATCGTAATGATCGTGGTGATGAAGTTCACGGCACCGAGAATGGTTCCGAAACCGCTGATGCCGAGGCCGAGCACCCACATGTGCCCGCCGACTCCGGGCGAGAACGCCGTGTCAGAGAGCGGTGCGTATGCGGTCCAGCCGAAAGACGCGGCACCCTGCGGGGTGAGGAAGCCTGCAATTGCAATAAGCGAACCGAAGCTGTACAGCCAGTAGGCGAACGCGTTCAACCGGGGGAAGGCTACGTCGGGGGCACCGATCTGCAGCGGCATCAGGACGTTCGCGAACGCAGCGAACAGCGGCGTTGCGAACATCAGCAACATGATCGTGCCGTGCATCGTGAAGAGCTGGTTGTACTGCTCCTGTGTAGGGATGATGTCGAGCCCCGGTGCCCACAGCTGCGCGCGGATCATGAGCGCCATGACTCCGCCGATGCAGAAGTAGAGGAACGAGGAGATCAGATACATGTATCCGATCTTCTTGTGGTCCGTGGTCGTGAGGTAATCGACAACGATGTTGGCTTTGCGCTTCGCCGACGGTGAAACGCCCTGATCAGGAGTAATGGTCGCAGTCATGGTTAGTTACCCAGCTCCTCGTTCTCGGTGCCCTCGGGGCCCCAGGTCGGCTGCAGCGGGTCGAGGTCCGAGTCGGGATGACCGACGTTACCCTGCGCCTCAAGTTCATCCAGGTACTCCTGGTATTCCTCCGGCGAAACGATCTCGACGTTGAAGAGCATCATCGAGTGGTACTCGCCGCAGAGCTCGGCGCACTTGCCCGTGAAGACTCCCTCTACGTCGCCCGTTTCGAAGTACATGTAGTTCGTGACGCCCGGCAGCATGTCCTTCTTGTAAAGGAACTCCACAATCCAGAAGGAATGTGCAACGTCTCGCGATTCCAGCGTAAGCTCCACCGCCGAATTCGACGGGAGGTACAGCGTAGGAATCGTGTCTTCGTCGATTTCCATGGAGCCGGGAACGTTGAGCGCCTGAATGCTCTCGTAGTACACGGGGTCCTGGCCATCGCGCTCGTACACGAAGTCCCAAGCCCAGCGCTTGCCGTACACGGTGATCTGCACGTCGGGGTCTTCGATGGGCTGCTCGATCGCAGCCTGGTCACGTGCCGTGAACGCGAAGAAGCCGAGAACAAGGATCACGGGGACGGTCGTGAAGAAGATCTCGATGGGCATGTTGTAGCGAAGCTGTGCCGGGAGACCGACCTGACCCTTGCGGCGACGGTACACAACCGCTGCCCACAGCATCAGGAACCAGACGATAATTCCCACTCCCAGCAGCACGATCCACGACGTGGTCCAGAGGCCGACAACGCTGTCTACGTGGTTCGTGAGACCAGGAGTCGAGGGCAGCCAGCCCTGCATCTGATCCTGGGTGCATCCAGCAAGAACAGCCGCGGTCAGGATCGCGGCAGGGATCGCTAGCCATCGTGTTCGTCGGTTACGCAAGGGGACGTCCTTCGCTCAAAATGTTTGCCTCTTCATCCTAGTACGCCGGGCGGCTATGCTCGTGCACCCGACACCCTCCGCGCGTTAGCCGAAGCTATCGCCGCAGGCGCAACTTCCCTGGGCGTTCGGGTTGTCGATCGTGAAGCCCTGCTTCTGAATCGAATCCTCGAAATCGATCGTTGAACCATCCAGGTAGGGAACGCTCATCCTGTCGACGACGACCTCGACCTGGGACGCTTCACCGGCGGGAAACTCGACGATTGCGTCGCCATCGAGCGTCCGCTCATCGAAGTAGAGCTGGTAGATGAGCCCCGAGCAGCCGCCCGGCTGCACCGCGACTCGCAGCCGAAGATCGTCGCGTCCCTCTTGTACGAGCAGACGGTAGACCTTGTCCGCTGCCGCCTCGCTGAGCGCGACTCCGTGAGCCGCTGCTGTTGTTGTATCCGTCATTGCGTACCTCCTGCCATGCGGATCAGGAAGAGCGCTTCCGATCCGATCGCGTTCCGCAGCACTCCGAGGTGCTGGGATTCGTTGGGGCTGTGAGCCATAGTTGCGGGGTCTTCCACTCCCGTTACCAGGATCTCAGCTTTTGGAAATTCTTGCTCGAGCGTCGCGATGAAGGGGATGGAACCGCCGATGCCGACTTCCATCGGCTCGTGGCCCCACGCATCCGCCATCGCCTGCTTCATCGTCGCAACCGCATTGCCGGTCGTGTCGACGAGGAAAGGGTTCCCCGTATCGACTTCCGTGATCTCGACCGTGGCACCGGTCGGCACGTGAGCTCGGATGTGTCGCTCGAGCGCTTCGAACGCTTCCTGCGCGGTCTGTCCAGGTGCGACGCGCGCTGAAATCTTCGCACTCATCGACGGCTGGATCGTGTTCGATGCCTGCTGTACGGGTGGGATATCCATTCCGGTAACCGTGATGGAGGGGCCGAACCACATGCGCTCCAGCACGGGCCCCTCACCCGCGAGTGCGACTCCGTCCAGGACACCGGCGTCGGCACGGACCTCGTTCTCGGATTTTTCCGGCACTTCGCGGGAGACGGATACGAGCCCGTCGACCGCGACCGCTCCTGTCGCGTCCCAGAGCGTCGACAGGGTCTGGATCATCGCCGTTGCGCCGTCCACGACGGCACCGCCGAACATGCCCGAGTGGACAGCGTGCTCCATCGTCGTGATCGTGACTCTGAACGTCACGTTGCCTCTCAGCGCCACCGTAAGACTCGGTATCTCGGTCGACCAGTTGTCGCTGTCCGCGACCACGATCGCGTCGGCGGCGAGCGTGTCTCGATGCGTTGCGAGGAAGTTCGCGAACGACCGTGAGCCGAATTCCTCCTCGCCTTCTATGAAGAGCGCAATGCCGAGCCCGCTGTCCGGTGCGACCTGTTCGAGAACGCGCAGCGCGGCCACGTGGCTGATGACTCCGGCTTTGTCGTCGCTCGCTCCCCTGCCGTACAGCCGCTCACCGATGACGGTCGGTTCGAACGGCGGCGTGTTCCAGAGAGCCTCATCACCCCAGGGCTGCACATCGTGGTGCGCATACAGCAGAACGGTCGGTTTGCCGGGTGCCGCATCCCGGCGCGCAATAACGGCCGGTTGTCCCAAAATGTCGCTGCCGGGTTCGATCGGCACTCGCTCGATTCGAACGTGGTCGAAGATCCCCGTCGACGTCATAAGCGCCCGGACCGCTTCGGCGCTGTGCGTGAGGTGTGCGTGGTCGTAGCCATCGAACGCGACGGAGGGGATGCGGATGAGATTCTCGAGTTCCGCGATCGTTTGCTCCATACCGGCGTCGACGGCGCCCAGCGCCTGCTCGTGATTCGTCATACCTCCATGCTAGTGAACGCACATCGACGGCAAGCGGTAGACTGGCGGAAGAGTATTTCCGATTTGTGAGGACACTGTGCCGCTGTTTGGTTCCAAGCCTAAGAACGCCGCTGACGATTACGAGGCGGAGGTTCCGGCGACCCCGGAGAAGCCGAAGACGCCGAAGCGATCCGAACACGTCAAGAACTCGCAGCGACCGCTCATTCCCGGTGACCGCAAGGAAGCGAAGAAGCAGGCGCGGGAGCAGATGGCTCAGCAGCGTCAGCGTGCGCAGGAGGGGTACGCGCGCGGCGAAGAGCAGTACATGCCCGCTCGCGATCGCGGCCCCGTCAAGCGTTACGCCCGCGACTACGTCGACGCACGCTTCTCGATCGGTTCGATGCTGATGCCGGCGATGATCATCGTGCTTGCGATGACGTTCATCAACACTGCGGAGATGCGCGTTCTCACGTTCGCACTGCTGTGGGCCTTCGTCGGCCTGACGGTCCTTGACTGCATCGTCATGACCTGGATTCTGCGCAAGCGCATCACGAAGAAGTTCGGCCCCGGCAAGACCAAGGGCGTCAGCTGGTACGCGTCGATGAGGTCGACGCAGATGCGCTTCATGCGCATGCCGAAACCGCAGGTCGGCCGCTTCCAGAAGATCGACTGAGTCAGCTACGCGGCGCCTAGCGCCGCTAGGTCTTTGTTGACGCGCTGCGCCCACGCTGGACCGGAGTAGATGAACTCCGTGAAGCCCTGCACGAGGTTCGCACCCGCCATGAGCCGCTCGTGCACGTCGAGCCCTCCCTGCACACCGCCGACGGAGATGACCGTGGTGTCTTTCGGCAGCGCCTCTCTGAGGAGACGCAGTACGTCGAGGGAGCGACGTCGCAGCGGCGGGCCGGAGAGCCCTCCTGCTCCGATCTCGTCGAGCCGGTGCGCATCCGTGACGAGCCCCTTGCGGCTGATCGTCGTGTTCGTGGCGATGACACCGGCGAGCCCGAGCCGGCTGACAAGCGTGGCGATATCTGAAACGGCATCGTCATCGAGGTCCGGTGCGATCTTCACGAGCACCGGCTTCGTGCCCGACTGTTCGAGGACGCCGGCGAGGATGGGCTCGAGTCGGTCGACATCCTGCAGGCCCCGCAGTCCGGGAGTGTTCGGGCTGGAAACGTTCACGGCGAGATAGTCGGCCAAGTGCGCCAGCCGCGCCGCGCACACGGCATAGTCGTCTGCCGCGGATTCCTCCGGCGTCGTCTTGTTCTTGCCGATGTTGACACCGACGACCGGACGCCGCGACTGCTGCTTCACACGCTCGAGACGCGATGCCACGGCCTCCAGGCCCTCATTGTTGAAGCCCATGCGATTGATCAACGATCGGTCGGCGACGAGACGGAACTGCCGCGGGCGAGGGTTGCCCTGCTGCGGCCTGGGCGTAACGGTGCCTACCTCGACGTGCCCGAACCCGAGTGCACCGAGACCTATGACCATCTGCGCATTCTTGTCGAAGCCCGCAGCGATGCCGAACGGGGTCGGAAATTCGCGCCCCAGCGCATTCGTGCGGAGGGATGCGTCGGCTCGAACTCCCGGTCTGACAACACCCGCCGCCTGGACGACTCTCTTGGCGGCCGAGTGCGCGAACTCGGTATCCGAGTGCTTGAGAACGGACTTGAAGAAGAGTTCGTAAGCGCTCATGCGTCCCTCGATTCCCGATCGGCACGAAGATCCCCTATGACGCGTTCGAAGTCCTCGAGCGAGTCGAAACCCTGATAGACGCTCGCGAAGCGCAGATACGCGACTTCATCGAGCGTGCGCAACGGCGGGAGGACGGCCAACCCGACCTCGTTCGCCTGTACCTGGCTGGCTCCCGTTGCGCGGATGGCCTCTTCCGCCGCCTGCGCCACCTGCGCGAGCTCCGCATCCGTCACGGGCCTCCCCTGGCATGCCTTGCGCACGCCCTCGATGACTTTGTCGCGACTGAACGGTTCGAGCACGCCAGAGCGCTTCACGACCTGCAGCGAAGCCGTTTCGAGCGTCGAGAAGCGTCGTCCGCAGAGTGTGCACTGCCGCCTTCGGCGAATCGAAAGCCCATCATCACTCGTGCGCGAGTCGACGACGCGTGAATCGGGGTTCCGGCAGAAAGGGCAGTGCATCAGTCCTCAAATCGTGCGGTTACGGCGGCTCCGTGCGCGGGAAGGTCCTCTTCTATCGCTAGCGTCTCGATCGCTTCCCTCACCGAGGAGAGTCCATCGCGACTGTACCGGACCACTTGCTGCGCGCGCAGGAAGACGCTCGCATTCAAACCCGCCGCAAATCTTGCCGTGCCGCCCGTCGGCAGCACGTGATTGCTGCCGGCGGCGTAGTCGCCGAGTGCGACGGGAGCATCGTCACCGAGGAAGACGACCCCCGCGTTGACGACCCTTTCGACGACCGCCTCGGGAGCTTCCACCATGATCTGCAGGTGCTCGGGCGCGTACGCATTGCTGATCTCGACGCCTTCGACGATGTCGTCGACGAGCACGATCGCGGACTGCCTGCCGCCGAGCGCGGCACGGATGCGCTGCTCGTGCTTGCAGTTCGGCACGATGCGTTCGATCGCCGCATCCACTGCGTCGGCCAAACGTTCGGAGTCGGTGACGAGAACGCTTCCGGCAAGCTCGTCGTGTTCCGCCTGCGAAATGAGGTCGCGCGCGACGAACTCGGCGTTCGCGGTGGCGTCCGCGATCACCAGAATCTCCGTCGGTCCGGCTTCCGCGTCGATGGCGACACGACCCGCCACCGCTCGCTTCGCCGCTGCTACGAACACGTTGCCGGGCCCGGTGATGACGTCGACTGGTCGCAGCCCCGCTTCCTCGACACCGTATGCGAGAGCACCGATCCCTCCGGCCCCTCCCATCGCATAGATCTCTCGAACGCCGAGAAGTGCACACGTTGCGAGGACGGTCGGGTGCGGCCAGCCGCCGTGCTCCGCCTGAGGGGGACTCGTCACCGCGATCTCGGCAACGCCGGCCGCCTGAGCCGCTACAACGTTCATGACGACGCTCGACGGGTAGACGGCTTTGCCGCCGGGGACATACAACCCAACCCTGTCGACGGGAACCCAGCGCTGCTCGACGCTCGCGCCCCGTCCGAAATGCGTCATCGCCGACGGCGGCACTTGCGCTTCGCTCGCGCGCCGCACCCGCTCCGTCGACTGCTCGATCGCACGGCGAACGCCCCGATCGAGAGCGTCCGCCCCGGCATCGATCACTTCCTGCGGAACACGAGTACCGGGCGGCCGCACACGGTCGAACCGCTCCGCCTGATCCAGGAGCGCCTTCTCCCCGCGCTCGCGCACGTCGTCGATCAGTTCGATGGCGGGTCGAAGTGCCTCCGAAACATCGATATCGGCACGCGGAGGGACGACGGAACGCAGACGCTGCAGCATTGCTCCATTCTAGAACTTCCACAGGTGTAGACTCACGCGCATGCTGAGAGTTGGCTCGGTGGTCATTCGTGTTGACGATATCGAAGCCCAAACGCGCTTCTGGGCAAGGGCCCTCGACTACACGGTGCGGGAGCCCGCATCATCGGATTTCGTTATTCTCAAGCCTCGCGACAACGAACCGGGACCGAACGTTTCGTTAGACGCGGTTCGGTCGGAGCGTGTATTGCCTCCCCGAGTACATCTAGACCTGTACGCAGACGACCAGGCAGCCGAGGTACAACGCCTTGCCGGGCTCGGCGCACGCGAAATCCACTGGGCCGGAAGAGCACCGGATGCGGACTACATCATCATGGAAGATCCCGAAGGAAACCGCTTCTGTGTAGTCGACACATAACCGAGAAGGCCTCCTCCGAAAAGTTGGGTTTACCCCGGGCGAGATGGCGCCAACCCTGCGATGCGTCTCCGCCTCGTCCCCCTTCCCATGCTGGGTTCGAGCGCGCCGTCGACCAGACCTCGATCAAGTATTAGCCGAGGAGGCAGAGTGGCCGGTCGGAAAACGGGGCCGAGCGGAGCGAGGTCGGGGCCCCGTTTTCCGACCGGCCACGCGCCGACGGGTACATCTGATCATTGCGTCACACCAACGCCGTCGGTCCCAGCAGACTCTTGATCTCGCCGAACAGGTCCGGCGAAACCCTCACCTGATGAGGAATCGCGAAGACGCGAGCGGCCCCCTGGCGCTCGAGGCGCAGTTTGACGTCCGTCGGTCCCTCGTGGCGCTCGAGCAGAGACTTGAGTTCGCGGCTGAGCCGCACGGTCGCTCGACGCTCCGGCAGCCGCAGTTCGATCGGCTTCGTCTCATCGACGGGCTGCAGATTCGGCAGCTCTACGCTGTTGGCGGTGAGCGAGAAACCGTCGTCGCGTGTCCGCACTCGAGCACGCACGACCGCAATACCGTCCGGCTGCACAGCGTGCCCGTACTCCGTGTAGGTCTTTCCCAGCAGCATGACTTCGACCTGGCCGGTGAAGTCCTCGATGGTCACGATGCCGTAGGGGTTGCCGCTGTTTCGCGCGACACGGTGCTGCATCCCGGATACCAGGCCCGCGATGGTCACCGAATCACCGTCGATCGTGCCTTCGCCGATCGCCTGCACCTCGTGCGTCTGATGCTTCGACAACTCGAGCTCCAGCCCCGCGAGCGGATGGTCGGAGACATAGAGACCCAGCATCTCGCGTTCGAAGGCGAGCTTGTCGCGTTTCGTCCATTCCGGGCGATCCGGCACCGTGCTTTCGCTCGATTCGATGTCGTCGAAGATGTCACCGAACAGGTCGACCTGCCCCTGTGCCTCATTGCGTTTGACAGACGCGGATGCGTCGATCGCATCTTCGTGCACTTCCACCATGGCTCGCCTCGTCGCACCGAGGTCGTCGAAGGCTCCCGCCTTGATGAGCGACTCGATCGTGCGCTTGCCGAGTACGGGAAGGGGTGCTTTCTTCAGGAAGTCGTGGAAGCTCGTCGCCTTCCCCTCCTTCTCCCGTCCCGAGATGATGCCGTCGACAACGTTCGTTCCGACATTGCGAACCGCACCGAGGCCGAAGCGGATGTCGTCCCCGACCGCCGTGAAGGCCTGGCTCGACTCGTTGACGTGAGGGGGAAGCACCGTGATGCCCATCCTGCGGCACTCCGTCAGGTACAGTGCCATCTTGTCGCGAGAGTCGCGGACGCTCGTGAGCAGCGCCGCCATGTACTCGGCCGGGTAGTGGGCTTTCAGATACGCGGTCCAGTACGCGATCACGCCATAGGCAGCGGAGTGCGACTTGTTG
The DNA here is from genome assembly GCF_945915485.1 of uncultured Agrococcus sp. GTDB lineage: Bacteria > Actinomycetota > Actinomycetes > Actinomycetales > Microbacteriaceae > Agrococcus. The sequence goes on along the minus strand of NZ_CAMEFJ010000005.1, from coordinate 57,831 downwards.
AACGCGTAGTCGGAGAACGGCAGCAGGATGTTCCAGAGTGTCTCGACAGCGCCCTTCGAGTAGCCGTTGTCGAGCATGCCCTGCTCGAAACCGGCGTACTGGCGGTCCAGTTCCTCTTTCTTCTTCTTGCCCATCGCCCGACGCAGAATGTCCGCTTGACCGAGCGAGAACCCCGCAACCTTCTGAGCGATCGCCATGACCTGCTCTTGATAGATGATGAGGCCGAACGTGGTATCGAGGATGTCGGAGAGTGGCTCTTCGAGTTCGGGATGGATCGGTGTGATCTCCTGCAGCCCGTTCTTCCGCAGCGCGTAGTTCGTATGCGAGTTCGCACCCATGGGGCCGGGACGATACAACGCGATAAGCGCGGAGATGTCTTCGAAGTTGTCGGGCTTGAGTAGACGCAGCAGCGACCGCATGGGCCCGCCATCGAGCTGGAAGACACCGAGCGAATCACCCCGCGACAGCAATTCGTATGCGGGTCGATCGTTGAAGTCGAGATCCTCGAGCACGGGCCTGTGGCCGCGGTTCATCTGCACGTTATCGAGAGCGTCGTCGATGATCGTGAGGTTTCGCAGCCCCAGGAAGTCCATCTTCAGCAGTCCGAGCGACTCGCAGGTCGGATAGTCGAACTGCGTGATGATGGCGCCGTCCTGCTCGCGCTTCATGACGGGGATGACGCTCTGCAGTTCTGCGCTCGACATGATGACGGCACAGGCGTGCACGCCCCACTGTCGTTTCAGCCCCTCGAGACCGCGTGCGGTTTCGAACACCGTTTTAGCCTCCGGGTCCGAGTCGATGAGAGCCCGGAACTCCCCCGCTTCCTTGAAGCGATTGTGCGACTCGTCGACGATGCCGGCGAGCGGAATGTCTTTCGCCATGACCGCCGGGGGCAGCGCCTTCGTCAGCTTCTCACCCATCCCGAACGGATGCCCGAGCACGCGGGCGGAGTCCTTGAGCGCCTGCTTGGTCTTGATCGTGCCGTAGGTCACGACCTGCGCGACACGATCGACACCGTACTTGTCGGTGACGTACTTGATCACCTCACCGCGCCGGCGCTCGTCGAAGTCCACGTCGAAGTCGGGCATGGAGACGCGTTCGGGGTTCAGGAACCGCTCGAACAGAAGTCCGTGCTCCAGTGGATCTACGCCCGTGACCCCGAGCGCGTACGCGGCCATGGACCCCGCTCCGGACCCTCGCCCGGGGCCGACGCGGATACCCTGCTCCTTGGCCCAGTTGATGAAGTCGGCGACGACGAGGAAGTAGCCGGGGAACCCCATCGACAGAATGACATCGGTTTCGTAGTTCGCGCGCTCCTGAGCGGCATCTGGAACGCTGCCGCCGTACCGCTGCTCTAGACCGCGCTGTACTTCTTTCACGAACCACGACTGCTCGCTCTCACCGTCGGGAACCTCGAAACGCGGCATGTAGTTCGCCGACTCGTCGAACTCGACGTTGCACCGTTCGGCGATAGCGAGGGTGTTGTCGCACGCTTCCGGAAGATCACGGAAGATCTGACGCATCTCGGCGGGCGACTTGAGGTAGTACCCACCGCCATCGAGCTTGAAGCGGCCGGGGTCGTTGATCGTCGAGCCCGTCGAAACGCAGAGCAGCGCGTCGTGGCTCTTCGCGTCGTCCGCGTGCGTGTAGTGCAGGTCGTTGCTCGCCAAAAGCGGGATGCCTACCTCTTTACCGAGGCGCAGCAGGTCGTCGCGCACTCGGCGTTCGATGTCGAGGCCGTGGTCCATGAGTTCGAGGAAGTAGTTCTCCTTGCCGAAGATGTCCTGGAACTCCCCCGCTGCCTGCACGGCTTCCTCGTACTGACCGAGGCGCAAGCGCGTCTGCACCTCCCCGGATGGGCATCCCGTAGTAGCGATAATGCCCTTGCTGAATCGTTGCAGCAGCTCGCGATCCATGCGGGGCTTGAAGTAGTACCCCTCGAGCGAGGCCAGCGACGAAAGACGAAAGAGGTTGTGCATACCCTCGGTGGTTTCCGAGAGCAGAGTTATGTGCGTATATGCGCCCCCGCCGGAGACATCGTCGCCTCCCGACGACGAGTCGCCCCATTTGATTCGGCTCTTGTCGCTGCGATGCGTACCGGGCGTGAGATACGCCTCGGTACCGATGATCGGCTTCACGCCGGCTCCGCGAGCAGCCTTCCAGAACTCGTAGGCGCCGAACATGTTGCCGTGATCGGTCATGGCGATCGCCGGCATCTCCATGTCAGCGGCAGCCTTGACGAGCGGCCCGATGTGCGCCGCTCCGTCGAGCATCGAATACTCCGTGTGCACGTGCAGGTGCGCGAATGAGTCAGCCATACTGCCTCCAGTCTACGAAGGACTCAGGGCTCATTAGTGCGCCGCGCGCAGTTTCTCCAGGGAGGTCGTGAGTTCTTTCGGGTATTCGGCCCTGAACGAGACTTCTTCTCCATTCGGATGCTCGAATCCGAGCTCGAGCGCGTGCAGCCACTGGTGGTCGAGCTCGAGCCACGACGCGATTTTCGGGTCCGCTCCGTACATCGTGTCGCCGAAGCACGGGTGGTGCCTCGCCGACATGTGCACGCGGATCTGATGCGTTCTGCCTGTCTCGAGGTGAACTTCGACAAGGCTCCCGTGGCGAAAAGCCTCAATGGCTTCATAGTGCGTTACAGCAGGCTTGCCGTTCTCCGTGACGGCGAACTTCCACTCGTGACCTGGATGACGCCCGATCGGCGCATCGATCGTGCCCAGCAGCGGGTCGGGATGCCCCTGGACGGCCGCGTGGTACACCTTGCGTACCTGCCGGTCGTGGAAGAGCCCCTTGAGATGGGTATAGGCGCGCTCGCTTTTCGCCACGACCATGAGGCCGCTCGTGCCGACGTCGAGGCGGTGCACTATGCCCTGACGTTCGGCAGCGCCCGACGTCGTAATATCGAAACCCGCTGCCGCAAGCGCCCCGAGCACGGTCGGCCCCGTCCAGCCCATCGAGGGATGGGCGGCGACTCCTGCGGGCTTGTCGATCACGACGATATCGGCGTCCTGGTGCACGATGTGCAGGTCCGGGACATCGACGGGCACGACGCGAGGCGGCCGTTTCGGCTCCCAGCTGATATCGAGCCATGCGTCGGCGGTGAGCCGGTCCGACTTGCCCAGCGTTGCACCGTCCAGGGTCGCGCCGCCGACCGCGAGCACGTCTGCGACGGTCGTTCGACTCAGCCCGAGCAGCTTCGCGATACCTGCATCGGCACGCACACCGTCGAGCCCTGACGGAACCTGCAGGAACCTACTCTCCACGGCGCTCGCTCTCTTCCACGTCCGCTGCAGGTTCAGGTTCGTCGGACGCCGCTTTCGAACCGTCGAGATTCGTGCCCCGCAGCATCATGAGAATGAGCCCGCCCATCGCCGTACAGATCGCGATATCGGCGACGTTGAAGATGGCGGGGAAACCCCATACGTGGATGAAGTCGATGACGTGCCCCTGCAGCGCGCCGGGCTCCCTCGTGAGCCGGTCGAACAGGTTGCCCGTCGTGCCGCCGAGCAGACCTCCCAGCACGAGCACCCAGCCGATAGAGCGCAGGCGTGGAGCGACGACGACGATACCGATCGCGACTGCTGCTGCCAGGATCGTGAAGATCCAGGTCATGCCACTCGCGAGGGAGAACGCGGCCCCCGGGTTTCTCACGAACGTGAAGCGGAGGGCCTCCCCCACGACCTGCCTGGACTCGCCCTCCGCAAAGTTTGCGAGAATCCACTCCTTCGAGAAGAAGTCGAGGCTCCAGGCAGCCACGGCAACCGCGAACAGCAGCACGAGGTGCCACCACGAGACGGACCGCGCGGGCTTGGTGGGACTGCCCTCCGTCACCGGAGTCAGTTGTTGTTGTCGCCGTCGACAGCGACGTTGCCGAGCGAGGAGGTACGGTCGAGGTCGCGCAACTGGCTCTCGATGTAGCCGCGCAGGCGAAGACGGTAGTCGCGCTCGAAGCTCTTGAGCTCGTCGATCTTCTCCTGCAGATCCGAGCGCTGCTGTTCGAGCGACGCCTTCTGCGTCTCGAACTGACGCTGGAGTTCCTCGGAACGCACGAGCGCCTGATCCTCGAGCTGCTTCGCTTCGTTCTGAGCATTGGTGATGAGCTCATCGCGCTGTTGCTCACCTTCGGTGACGAGGCTGTCGCGCCGCGTCTCACCTTCGGTTACGAGCTCATCGTGGAGACGCTGCGCCATCGTGAGGAGGCTCACGCTGGAGTCGGCGGACGGCTGGTAGTCGGGGCCCTCCGGCGCCGCAACCTGCTGCTCCTCGGCCGGCTCGGGAGCGGCGGGGGCGGAATCGATGGGAGCAGGAGCAGACTGGACAGGCGCTTCTGCTACGCCGCCGGAGATCTGCGCCTTCAACTGCTCATTCTCCTCCTTGAGCGCATCGCGCTCGGCGATGACGGATCGCCAGTCGTTCGCGACGAGATCGAGGAAGTCGTCGACCTCGTCCTGGTCGTAGCCGTCGCGAAAACGCGTTTCCTCGAAACGCTTGGTGAGGAGGTCGTCAGGCGTGAGTGCCATGTCCGTGCCTTTCGATGTCGTAAACGTGCTCAACACACCATACCCGCTCGCGCGAGCAGGTCACATCATGGCGATGAGTGACGCAACATTCATAAGAACGATGAGCACGATGAAGAGGATCAGAACGGACAGGTCGAGACTGACCTGTCCGATGCGCACGGGTTTGATGAACCGCCGCAGGAACTTGACCGGAGGGTCAGTGAGCTTGAACAGGAATACCGAAATGGCGAGGACGAACCCCTTCGGTTTCCAATCCCGTTTGAGGGCAGCTACCAAATCGATGATGACGCGACCCCAAAGAATATAGAAGTACACCCTGGCGATCCAGAAGATCACCAATCCGACGACGGACAGACCGTCCCCCTAGTGGTTGAAGACTGAAGAATCGGTGTCGTTTTCCGATTCACGCGAGCCCGAAACGGTAACCGATTCGGGTGAAAGCAAGTATACCTTGGTCGTGACTCGCTCAATCTTGCCGTTGAGGCCCTGCGTGAGACCGGCAGCGAAGTCGATCAGCCTGCGGGCATCACTGTCGGTCATCTGCGAGAGATTGATGATGACGGGGATCTCGTCGCGGAACGCCCCGGCAATCTCCTTGGCGTCCTTGTACTGGCGCGGGTGCACCGTCAGAATTTCGTGCATTTCGTTCACCTGCTGCGGCGCTCGGCGCAAAGGAGTAACGTTCGCCGGCCCCGGCGTCGTCTCCGTCGTCGCTTCATTGTCGTCGGTTCTGGATTCACTGCGAGCGTTCGAGGCCTCGGCAGCGAGTTCCTCTTCCTCTGCGAAGCCGAGTGCGATCGCGGCCCGCTTGAGTGCGTTGCTCATGGGATGCCTCCTTCAGGGGTGTGTCAAACAGGCTACGGGCTGACGGGGCGCGAACCCGTGATTGCCGTGCCGATCCGGAGGTGTGTCGCGCCGTGTTGCACAGCGGATCGCCAATCGGAGCTCATACCGGACGAGATCGCGGAAGCTTCCGGCGCGACGCGCTGCAGTCGCTCCGAGTAACCGGCTACGCGCTCGTGCGCCCGCTCCGGCGACTCGTCCAACGGCGCAACGGCCATAACGCCGAGCACGCGAACGGCCGACGACTCGACAGCTCGCTCCGCGAGTGCCTCGAAGCCGGCGTCATCGATGCCACCGCGGCCCGGATCGTCGGTGAGGTTGATCTGCAGGAACGCGTCACGGGTCGGGATGTCCTCCCCTGTCTCCAGCAGTTCGATGATCTCTTGTCGGTCCACGGCGTGCAGCACGTCGGCGTAGCGTGCGACCTGACGCACCTTGTTGCGCTGGAGCTGACCCACGAAGTGCCAGACCGCGTCTTCCTCATCGAGCCCGGAACGCTTGTTTCGCGCCTCGGGGTGCCGATTCTCACCGAAATCGCGCTGGCCCGCTTCGAAGAGTTCGCGCACGAGTTCATCGGGGTGGAACTTCGTGACGACGATCAGGGTTGGAGCCGTTGCAAGGCCGGCGCTCGCTTCGCGCAACTCGGCCCTGAACTGATCCAGCCGCTCCCCTGCCGACATCACTTCAGGAAGTCCGGCAGGAACTCGTCTTCGTCCTCGTCCGCGGTGGCCTCGAGCGGCTGCACCGGCCCGGTCAGGTGCTCTGGAACCGTTTGCGGCGGGACGGGAACCGGGCGACGTTCGCCTGTCGCATCCTGCTCGCTCTGTTCCTCTTCGGCCCGTGACCCGAGCATGGCGTTGTGCGCCGTGTCGAACTCCCGGTGATCCGAGTCCTCCTTCGCGTGCGGGCCTCCTCCGTCGAATCCCGCGGCGATGACCGTAACGCGGACTTCGTCACCGAGCGTGTCGTCGATGACGGTGCCGAAGATGATGTTCGCCTCCGGGTGCACTGCCTCCTGCACAAGGCTCGCAGCTTCCTGGATCTCCATGATGCCGATGTTGGAGCCCGCTTGAATCGAGAGCAGGACGCCGTGTGCACCATCGATCTTGGCCTCCAGCAACGGGCTCGCGATCGCGAGCTCGGCGGCCTTGATCGCACGATCAGCACCGCGCGACGACCCGATACCCATGAGCGCGCTTCCCGCACCCTGCATAACGGACTTCACGTCCGCGAAGTCGACGTTGATGAGACCCGGTGTCGTGATCAGGTCTGTAATCCCCTGAACACCGGCGAGCAGCACCTGATCCGCCGTCTCGAATGCCTCCACCATGGAGAGGCCCATGTCGCTGATCTCCAGCAGCCGATCGTTCGGAACGACGATAAGCGTGTCGACCTCGTTCTTGAGGGCTTCGACGCCCGACTCCGCCTGTGCTTGGCGACGGCGCCCCTCGAAGGAGAACGGCTTCGTAACGACACCGACGGTCAGCGCCCCGAGGCTCTTCGCAATGCGCGCAACGACGGGTGCGCCACCGGTTCCGGTACCACCGCCCTCGCCCGCCGTCACGAAAACCATGTCGGCGCCCGACAGCGCCTGCTCGATCTCTTCCTGATGATCTTCGGCCGCGCGCCTACCGATCTCCGGGTCGGCTCCCGCGCCGAGCCCCTTCGTGAGCTCACGTCCGACATCGAGCTTGACGTCGGCATCGCTCAACGTCAACGCCTGCGCGTCGGTGTTCACCGCAATGAACTCGACGCCACGCAGACCGATCTCGATCATGCGGTTGACGGCGTTTACTCCGCCGCCTCCTACGCCAACCACCTTGATGACGGCGAGGTAATTCTGGTTCGATGTCACTTCCGACCCCTCGATTGCGTGTCGTTCGCGAGAAGTTTCAACCTCTGGTTTAAGGTTAGAGTTTCCCTCACGGTTGTCTGTCAGGATCGACGCTACGGCCCGGCGACCCGCCCATGCGGTCAACACGCCGGAGTGTCGCGACCGCGAAGGCAAGAAAAGTCCGCCTCAGTGAATTCGGCACTCAAATCAGCGAACAACGGGATGTTCGGGCGCGGATACATCGATGATTCGGCCGCTCACGGCGTCGCTCGAGAGCAGCACCTGTACCGTGTCGGACTTCAGTGTCGACTGCTCGGGGCCTCCCCAGATGACCGTCTCACCGGTGTCGATCGTCAGGCTGATCGATTGCGGAGATTCCGCCGTCACGGTTTCAACGCGCTCGAGCATTTCCGGCGAAAGATTGACGAGTGCGCGAGACACGGAAGCAAAGGTTTCGCCCCCTATCGTGATGTCGACGATCGTAGGGAGGTCACCCTCGCCCTCGCGAGGTTCACCAAGATTGACTCCCGCTGCATCGATGAGATCACCGTCCTCCGTGAGCGCAACCGGCACCCTCTCGTGCACACGAATCACGATCGCCGACGGTGGCGCCAGGTCAACCGCATAGGATTCGAGCGCGACAAAGCCGCTCAATCGCTCGCCGACCTCTTCATCACTGACAAGCGCTATGGGCGTACCGAGCTGATCCTCGAGCGCATCCCGGATCTCGGCCTCGCTCACACGGTCGGCACCTTCGACCCGAATCTCTCGAACAGACATGACGGGGGTCGTCACGAGCGCAACGAGTATCCCTATGCAGACCGCTACGACCCCGAACCCGATCAACCAGCTGCGAAGCCGTTTCCGTTTGGCCGCTGTGAAGCGACGCAGGTCCTTCCGTTCGGCTCGCTTTCGCTCTTTCGCAGTGCGTCGGAGTTCTCGCTGCTCTTCGCGAGCGAGCTCAGCCTCGCGCTCGACCTCTTCGCGGCTACGGTCGCGCAATTCCTTATCGACCCGCTCCGTCACGGAGCGGGCCGGGGAACGGTACTCGGGTCTGCGCACCTACGCGTTCCCCCTGCCCTGTGAGCCGGCATCCGTCGCAGCCAGGGCGCCTTTCAACTGCGGGATGATCAGGTTGACATTGCCGCACGAAAGAGTCATGACGAGATCACCTTCGCGGGCGATCTCGGCGACGCGCTCGGAGGCCGCCTGCCAATCGGCGATGAAGTCGCGTTTCGACACTTCCTCAAACGCGTCGGCGACGAGCGCGCCCGTTACACCGGGGATGGGATCCTCTCGGGCTCCGTACACGTCGAGAATCACCGTGTGGTCCGCCAGCCGCTCGTACACCGCGGCGAACTCATCGGCCATGTCACGGGTACGAGAGAACAGATGCGGCTGGTGCACGGCGATGATACGCCCCTCCGTTGCCGTTCTGGCGCCCTTCAGCGCGGCTTCGACTTCGACGGGATGGTGCGCGTAGTCGTCGTACACGTCGACGCCGCGGACGCTCCCGTGCGACTCGAAGCGACGCCCCGTTCCCTTGAAAGCCGCAATCGCGTCAATCGACTCGCGCGGCTCGAAGCCCAGGTTCACGAGCACTGCGAAGATTCCGGCCGCGTTCAGCGCGTTGTGCTCACCAACGACTCCGACACTCCCCGGGTAACGAGTGCCGCGATACTCGAGCGCGAACGTCACCTCCGGCACAAGGGACACGTCCACCAGTTTGACGTCGGCATCCTCGGAGCGACCGAACGTCACAACGCGTTCGTGGTGCATCAGCGCACGCACTCTGCTGGCACCTTCGTCATCCCCGGAGATCACCACGGTCTCGCTAGCGTCGTCGGCGAAACGAGCGAATGCCCTATCGAACGCTTCTTCCGACCCGTAGTGATCCAAGTGGTCGGTATCGATGTTGGTTATCAGCGCAACAGCAACGTCGTACATCAAGAAAGAGCCATCGGACTCGTCTGCTTCGAGCACGAAAAGCTCGCCGTCTCCGTGCGCGGACGAGGTGCCGAGACCCGCGACGACACCCCCGTTCACGAATCCGGCACCGGCGTCGAGCGCGTGCAGCGCCGCAGCCAGCATTCCCGTCGAGGTGGTTTTTCCATGCGCACCCGCGACGGCTACGAGGCGGTGACCCCGGGCGAGCAGATGCAGTGCCTGGGACCTGTGCAGAACTGGTACGCCCCTTTCTCTCGCGGCGACCAGTTCGGAATTGTCCGGCCACAGAGCGCTCGTGACGACGACTGCGTCCACGTCGGGCAGTTTTTGGCCGTCGTGTCCGACCCAGATTTCGGCGCCCTGCTCGCGGAGTTCGCGCACGGTCTCGGAGTCGGCGCGGTCCGAGCCCGTCACCGCAATTCCGCTGGCGAGCATCATGCGCGCGATGCCGGACATCCCGCTGCCGCCGATGCCGATGAAATGCACCCGCTCGATCGTTTCGGGAATGGGCGTCGTCAGGTCTGGTTTGATCATGCAATCACCCGTTCCACGAGGGCCGCCATACGATCGGCTCCGTCACGCACTCCGGCGGCCGCACTACGCTCCGCCATGTGCCGGACTTCGCCGGCGTCGCGCAGCAGCGGCACGAGTTCGCCGCGAATCCACTCGGGAGTGAACCGTTCGTCCTTCACGATCACAGCACCTCCCGCATCCAGCTGATCCTGCGCGTTCCTTCTCTGCTCGCCGTTACCGTAAGGCAACGGTACATAGACCGCCGGTAATCCCACAGCACCGAGTTCCGCGACGGTCAGGGAGCCGGCTCGGCAGACGACGAAATCGGCAGCGGCGAGCGCCAGGTGCATTTCGCGGAGATACTCGATCGCGACGTAGTGCTCGGACTCAGCGGGTTCGAAGTCCGTTTGTCGGCCGCCGGACAGGTGGAGGACCTGCCAACCCGCAGCGACTATGTCGTCAGCAGCGTCGACAATGGCTCTATTGACGCTGCGGGCGCCCTGCGAACCTCCCGTCACGAGCAGCACGGGACGATCGGCGTCGAGCCCGAGCGACCCTCTCGCCTCCTCGCGCAGCCCTGCGCGATCGAGGTCGGTGATCTCACTGCGCAGGGGCATCCCGACGAATTCGCTGCCCGTCATGGGCGTCGTCCGATAGGAAACGCCGACGGCCTCCGCCCAACGCGCGCCGAGCTTGTTCGCCATACCCGGTACCGCGTTCGCCTCGTGAATGACGATGGGTACGCCTTCGAGCTTCGCGGCACGGTACGCGGGAGCGGAAGCGTAACCGCCGAAGCCGACGACCGCTGCAACGCCGCGCTCACGGATGATGCGCCGTACCTGACGCACAGCACGCACCCACCGAGGAGGAAAGCGGAGCGCGTACACGTTCGGACGACGCGGAAACGGCAGCTTCTCGATCGTGAGCAGCTCGTACCCGCGCTCCGGCACGAGGTCGGCCTCGAGTCCTTCGCGGGTCCCGAGTACGAGAACCTCGAGGTCCTTACGCTGCTCCCGCATCCTGTCCGCGGTCGCAAGCAATGGGTTTACGTGACCGGCGGTTCCACCACCGGCGAATAGCAGAGTCGTCACGCGCGTCCTTCCGCTCGAACTGCGAGCATAACGTCTTCAGGGGTATCGCCCTCCCGGATCGACTGTCGGTCGGAGCGGGCGAGCGCAAGCACGACGCCGATCGCCAAGAGCGTCGCAAGCGTCTGGGAGCCGCCCGCCGAGACGAGCGGCAGAGGAACACCGAGTACTGGGAGGAGGCCGAGAACCACGGCGATGTTCACGAACGCCTGACCGACGATCCAGACCATGATCCCTCCCGTCACGATCTTCGTAAACTGCGACGTGGCCTCCCTGATGATACGGATGAACGCGTAGGTCATGACCGCGTAGAGCGCGAGTACCGTGATCGCGCCGATCAGTCCGAGCTCCTCCGCGATGATCGCGAAGATGTAGTCGCTGTCCGCCTCCGGCAGCCAGTTCCACTTCGCGCGCGAATTACCGAGGCCGACGCCGAGCACACCCCCTCCGGACATCGCCCATGTTCCGTGCAACTGCTGCCAGCACCCCGCGTAGTATTCCGCCTCCGTGCATCCGTCGAAGAAGTGCTGGATGCGGCGAACACGGCTCGGGCTCGAGAGCACGATCGGAACGGCGACGGCCGCGACGACGACGAGCGGCGCCAGCAGATGTCGGATCTTCACACCGGCGATGAACATTGCCCCGAATACGAGCGCCACCATGATCACGACAGTTCCGAAGTCACGGCCGAGCATGACGAGGCCGATCGCAAGAATCGCAACGGGCGCAATCGGAATCCAGGCCGGAATGAACTCACGCACCTTCGCGCCCTTGCGAGAGAGCACGTAGCCGATCCATACGGCGAGGGCGAGTTTGACGAACTCACTGGGCTGAATCGAAACGACGTCTCCGATCCTGATCCAGTTGCGGTTGCCACCGTACTCGTCGCCGAGCGGTGTGAACACTAGGCTCTGCAGGCCGATTCCGAGTATCACACCCCAGATGGCGAGGCGTCGATAGAAGCTCTCCTTCATTCGCGCAGCCACCAGCATCAGCGGGATGCCGAAGAACGTGAACAGCCCCTGACGGAGCACCACGCTCAAGAGGCCCTGCTCTGACCGAACCGAGTCAACGCTCGATGCTGCGAAGACCATCACCATGCCGAACGTCACGAGGAACATGACGACACCGAACAGCAGCGCCGTTGCTCCGCTGGAGACGGGCAGAACTTTTGCGGCTACCGACTTTGCCGATTGCGTGACGCGGACGGCGAAGCCACTTTCGTCAGCTTCCTGCAGCGGGGTCGGAGTGTCCCGTTTCATCGGCACCGCCCCTTTCTTTCGCTGCTCTCGCCCGTACGGCCTGTTGGAACCGGTCTCCTCTATCCGCGTAGCTCACGAACTGGTCCATGGATGCGGCGGCGGGTGCCAGGAGCACCGTGTCGCCGGGTGCCGCGAATTCACTGGCGCGCTCAACGGCACACTGCATGACGTGTTCAGTGTCCACCTCGTCGACCTCCACGACGGGCACCTCGCTCGCGTGTCGCCGCAACGCGCCGAGGACGGCGTCTCGTTCCGCCCCGATCACGACCGCCGCGCGGAGTCTGGGCGCGACGCGTTCGACGAGCGGTTCGATGTCGACGCCTTTCAAGAGCCCGCCGACGATCCAGACGACGTGCTCGAACGCGGTCAGCGATCCGGACGCGGCGTGCGGGTTCGTCGCCTTCGAGTCGTCGACGTACTCCACACCGCCGATGGTCCCCAGTCGCTGCGTGCGGTGAGCGTCGGGGCGGAAGGTGCGCAGCGCATCCCGCACGGCTTCGACGGGAGCACCGTACGAGCGAGCGAGCGCCGCAGCTGCGAGCGCGTTGCGAGCCATGTGCGGGCTGCGGAGCCCGCCCTGCTCGAGGTCCTCGAGCGCGCCGATTTCCAGGGCGCTCGTGTGCCTGTCTTCCAGGAAGGCGCGGTCGACGAGAACGTCGTCGACGATGCCGAAGTCACTCGGCCCGGGTATTCCGGTCCCGAAGCCGATCGCCCGTGCGCCTTCAACGACATCCGCTTCTTCGACCATGCGCTCCGTCGCGTGGTCGTCGAGACTGAAGACGGCCGCGTGGCGCACGAGGTGAAAGACCTTCGCCTTCGCATCTCGATACGCCTCGGATGAGCCGTGCCAGTCGATGTGATCGTCGGCGATGTTCAGAACCGCCGCGGAGTGCGGACTGATCTCCCCGAGCGTGTGCAACTGGAAGCTCGACAGTTCGACGACGAGAACATCGAAGCCTTCCGGATCGCGCACGGCATCCAGAACGGGTGTTCCTATGTTGCCGACGGGGGCGACCTTGAATCCGGCCCGCAGGAGCATGTGGGCCGTCAGCTGCACCGTCGTCGTCTTGCCGTTCGTGCCGGTGACGACCAGCCAGTCGGCTGCGCGCACCTTGTCGCGAACTCGCCACGCGAGTTCTATGTCGCCCCACACGGGGATGCCCAGCTCAGCAGCACGCTGCAGCCACGGGTGGTGCGGCGGCAGCCCCGGCGAGGTGATGACGATGTCGGCCGAGTCGATCTGCTGAGGGGGATCGTCGGCCTCGGCGATCACGAGCTGCGCACCTATGACGTCCAGCAGCGCGGCGCGCTGTTCATCGGGATTGGTATCGATCACCGTGACCTGCGCACCGAGTTCCGTCAGTGTGTCGGCGACGGAGAAACCGGAAACTCCTGCGCCGAATACGACGGCGTGTACGTCTCGCCATGCCTCCGTGTGCCACGTGGTGAGTGCATTGAGGTCAACCACGCGGATGCGTCACCCACTCGAGGTAGAAGAGACCGACCGCTGCTGCAACGCACAACCCTGCGATGATCCAGAATCTCACGACGATCGTGACCTCTGCCCATCCCTTGAGTTCGAAGTGGTGGTGGATCGGGCTCATCAGGAAGATGCGCTTTCCCTTTGTCAGCTTGAAGTAGGCGCGCTGGACGATGACGCTGCCCGTGACGATGAGCGGCAGGCCCGCGACGAGAATGAGCAGCAGTTCGGTGTGGGTCAGAATGGCCATACCCGCCAGAGCGCCGCCGAGGCCGAGCGAACCGACATCACCCATGAAGATGCGCGCGGGAGTCGTGTTGTACCAGAGGAAGCCGATGAGTGCTCCGACGATACAGGATGCGACGATCGCGATATCGAGGGGCGCGCTGACGTCGTAGCAGCGGTACATGTCGTCATTGACCGCTCCGCCTCCCCCGTACTGCAAGCAGGACTGATTGAACTGCCAGAACCCGATGAAGACGTAGGCTGAGAACGCGATGATGCTCGCCCCGGTCGCGAGGCCGTCGAGGCCGTCAGTGACGTTCACGGCGTTGGAGGTCGAGACGATCATGAACAGCACCCAGAGCGCGTACAGGACCGTGCCCGCGATGATGCCGAACTGTGCCAGATCGAGCCACGGAATGTCACGGACTCCTGAGATCGCGAGCGAGACCGGAGTCCTGCCCTCCGAGTCCCGGAGGAAGAGCGCGAGGATCGCGAAGACGGTTCCGACAATGACCTGCCCGGCGATCTTCGCCCACCCGGTCAGACCAAGAGATCGTTGGTTCGAGATCTTCGTGAAGTCGTCGAGGAAGCCGATCAGCGCGATCCCGACCATGAGCCCGAGGATCAGCAGTGCCGAAAGCGATGGCGGGTTCCAGGCGACGAGCTTCCCGATCGTATAGCCCAGCACTGTCGCGAAGGTGAAGACGATGCCGCCCATCGTCGGTGTCCCGCGCTTCGTGTGATGACTGTCGGGGCCGTCCTCACGCACGAACTGTCCCCATCCGATGCGGCGGAACAGTCGAATCGCGAGCGGCGTCGCGGCAATGGATATCAGGAAGGCCAGGAAAGCCGAAAAGATCAGCACATACATCCTCTTGCTACTCCTCGTCCTGCTCGCCGACGGCGTCGCCGAGCTCTTTCAGCCCCGCCGACAGCGAGGACTTCACCAACACCAGATCGTGTTCTCCGAGCGTTGACAGAAGTTCCTGCGCTTCGGTTGCAGATTCAACGTACACGGTGTCCTGGCCGAACGAAGACTCGGCCTCCGCTGCGATATGCGCGGCCTTCGCACCCTGACCGACGACGATGAGCTTGTCGATGCCGTACCGTACGACGAGCCGCCCGAGTCTGTCGTGCTCCTCGACGGCCACGTCACCGAGTTCGGCCATTTCGCCGATCACCGCCCAAGATCGCCTGCCGCTGCTCCTGCCGAGGTGCGCGAGCGTCTGCAAAGCGGCTCTTGCGGAGTCCGGGCTCGAGTTGTAGGCGTCGTTGATGACGATGGCCCCCGACGCCGGACGCAGCAGCTCCATGCGCCAGCGTTCCGCGCGCAGCATCCCGGCAAGGGCATCCGCCGCTCGGCGGAGGTCAAGGCCCAGGGCGCGAGTCACGGCAAGGGCTGCGAGAGCGTTCATGACGTGGTGCTCCCCGAGAATTCCGAGGGTGACGGGCAGCCCCGCCGCGCTGACGGAGTCGTCGGAGAACAGGGTGAAGGTCGTGCCGTCGAGCGTCGTCTCGATGTCCGCGGCACGCAGACCCGTCTCGTTCTCGGTTCCGAACCACAGCACGGATGCGTCGGTCAGCTCCGCCATGCGACGGACGCGCTCATCGTCGAAGTTCAGGATCGCGGTGCCCGTCGGGGCGAGCTCGGTCACCATCTCGCTCTTAGCGCGCTCGGTCATTTCCACTCCGCCGAATTCGCCCGCGTGCGCAAGACCCACCTTGAGCACGACCCCGACGTCGGGTTTCGCCATGCCGATGAGCGACGCGATATCGCCGACCCTGCTTGCGCCCATTTCGAGCACGAGGTATCGGGTGTCCTGTTCCAGCCTCAGCATCGTCATGGGCCCGCCGACCTCGTTGTTGAACGACTTCACGGGGCTGATCGTCGGCCCGTGCTGTTCGAGAATCGCCTGCAGCATGTTCTTCGTCGTGGTCTTGCCGTTCGAGCCGGTAACGGCGATGATCGTCAGATCACCGCCTTCGCGGCCGCGGCGAACGACCTCTCCCGCCAGAGCGCCGAGGGCGCTGAGCCCGCTCTCGACCACGATGTGCGGAAGGCTGGATTCATCGTCTTGCAGCGGTCGTTCAGCAATGATCAGAGCCGCACCAGCTTCGGCCGCGGCACGAATGAAGCGGTGACCGTCCGTCACCTCCCCCGGCATAGCGACGAAGATGCTCCCGTTGGAGATCTCGCGCGAATCGGTCTCGACGCTGCCGGACAGCAACCGATCCCCGTCGCCGTGCAATTCTCCCCCTACGGCGGTGGCGATTTCGGATGCGGTCATGGGGATCATTCGGACCACCCGGCCTCGCGCAGTGCCCTGCGCGCCTCTTCTCTCGCGCTGAAGGGGTCATCCACGCCCTGCACTTCGCGGTAGTCGACTTCGCCGGGGCCGCACCAGAGCACCGTTCCGTCTTCGCCGGCGACCTCGATCGCCTTCCGGATCGCATCCTCCTCGGGGCTGACCTCATAGAATTCCGCGCCTTCGACGTCTCGCACGCCCTCGAGGACTTGCTCGCGGATACTTGCCGGGTCTTCGAACCGGGGGTTGTAGTCGGTCACGACCACTGCGTCGGCATTCGTGGCCGCAATACGACCCATGTCACGGCGTTTCGTCGCATCACGGTCTCCATCGGCACCGAAGATCATGACGAGGCGCCCCGGTGCCACGGCTCGCAATCCCTTCAGGCTCTGCTCGAAAGCGTCGGGGCTGTGACCGTAATCAACGAAGACTCGCGGACCGGACTCGCCCGACACCCGCTCCAGTCGGCCGGGAATCGCGTCGAGGATTCCGCGGTCGAGCGCCTCGGTTATCGCATCGATGTCGAAGCCCTCCTCCACCAGCATCAGGATCGCGAGTGCCGTGTTCATCGCCATGTGCCGACCTATGAACGGAATCGTGACTTCGATTGTCCTGTTGTCACGCCCCGTCAGGGTGAACGACGTGAACTCCGCGGTCTCCTCCCACACCTCCACGGCCCAGTCGGCGCCGTCTTCACGATTCGATGAGATCGTCGTGACCGGGATCCGCGTCTCTTCGACGAGTCGCCTGCCCCAGTCGGTGTCGAGGCAAACGACACCGCGCTCCGCTCTGTCCGGTGTGAAGAGGTCGAGCTTGAACTTGAAGTAGTCCTCCATCGTGCCGTAGTCATCGAGGTGGTCGTGCGTGAGGTTCGTGAAGCCGACGACGTCGAATCGGATCCCCTCGACGCGATAGCGTTCGATCGCCTGTGCGCTCACCTCCAGCACGGCCGCTCGAACACCGACTTCGCGCATCCTCGCGATCATGCCGTGCAACTCGCTCGCCTCGGGGGTTGTGAGCTTACTGGTCACGATCTCGTCACCGATGTGGCGCTCCGCGGTGGTGGAGAGCCCGGTTTCGAAGCCGAGGTTCCGCAGTAGCGACTCGAGCAGAAACGCGGTCGTCGTCTTACCGTTCGTGCCGGTTATACCGAACAACCGCATCGTGTGCCCGTCATTCCGATACACCCAGGAGGCGAGCTCGCCGAGCGAGGCCCGCGGCTCCTCCAGCGTGATGACCGGCACGCGAACGTCGATCTGCTCGGTGCCCGCATCGTCGGTGACGATCGCAACGGCACCGGCCTCGACGGCCTGGTCGACAAAGGATGCACCGTGCACGTTGAGCCCTGGCAACGCCGCGAAGATGTCACCGGGTCGTACGTCTTTCGAGGAGATCGTGATGCCGGTCACTTCTACCCCGTCCGGGTCACCCTCAACCGTGAGCTCGAAGTCGTCGACCAGGGTCGACAGTGCGCGTCCGCCCAGGTGTTCTGGCCTGGGCGATGCAGTATGAGGGCCCTCCAAGTCGGGTTCCTTTCCTTGTCAGGTCACCACTCCACCGGCAGGTCCGATGGCTCCTCCGAGCTGGGTGGAATGCTGTAGTGGCGGATGAGTAGATTCACAATATCGTGAAAGAGCGGCGAGGCTCCCGTCGTGCGCATTTCCGGCGTCGGCCGATCGATCATGACGTGAATCACGTACTCCGGGTTGTCGGAAGACAGGACTCCCGTTGCCGAGATGATCCACTGGTCGGAGTCGTATCCGCTTCCGTCTGCGCGAGCAACCTCTGCCGTTCCCGTCTTCAGTGCGACGTTGTACCCCTCGATAACAGCGGTGTCGCGGCTGCCACCGGTTGCGACGCGTTCCATCATGGCCAGCAGCGAGTCCGCTGTCTCCGGTTCGATCACCTCCACGGGATCCGGTGCTTCGGGAACGATGACTTCGCCGTCGGCGGTCGTGCACGATTCCACGAGACGAAGCGCCGGGCGCATCCCGTCATTCGCGAACGGCAAGAACGAACTCGCCATCTGGATGGGCGTCACAGCGATGCCCTGGCCGAAGATCTGGTTCGCGCGGGTCTGCAGGTCGAGCGAACCGGGATCGTTCAGCGGAACCGCCTGCTCGCCGAGGAACTCGACGTTCGTCACCTGACCGAAGCCGAACAGATCCAGGTAGTTGTAGAGAACCTCACGGTCGAGATCATCGGCCATCATCACCATGCCGACGTTCGAGGAATGCACGAGGATGCCGGTCGAAGTCCAGCGCATCTCCGGGTGCCTGAACGAATCGTGCAGCGAGACGTCTCCGCGCCGGTACTCGTACGGTACGACGAATTCATCCGTCGGCGTCGCGATCCCCTGATCGATCATGGCGGCCATCGTGAGGGTTTTGAACGTGGACCCTGGCTCGTAGGCCTCCGTGAAACTGCGGGAGCCCCGATAGTCGGGGTCGACACCTATCGGATGGTTCGGATCGACGCTGGGCGTTTCAGCGACCGCGGCGATCGTGCCGTCCGCGCGGAGGACGATAGCTGTCGCTCCGCGAGCGCTGAAGTCCTCCGTGTACTGCGCCAGCACCTGCTGCATGGAATACTGCAGCCCACTGTCCACCGTGAGCTCAAGCGTTCCGCCGTCCTGCGGTAGTTCGTTGACACGCACCGTACCCGGAATCTCAGTCCCGTCCGCAGCCTGCTCGAACAGTCGGCTCCCGTCCTCGGGCGCAAGGCACGCATCCTCTATCAGCTCCATGCCCGCGAGCGGTTCGCCGTCGGAGCCTTCGAACCCGAGGATGTTGCCCCCGACGGATCCGAGCGGATACGTGCGCTCCGGCCGAGATTGCAGGATCATGTACGGCAGGTTCCAGTCGGAACGCAGAAGACGCACCTGCTCGAACTGGTCGACCGTCAAGCCGCTTGACAGTACGAGATAGTCGGACTCGGGGTTTCGCTCGAGCTCGTTCTGAATGGCCGTCGCCATGGCGTTCGGGTCTTGGCCCGTGATCTCCGCGAGACTTCGCAGGACCTGCCCCACGCTGACGACGGTGCCGTCCTCCAGCTCGACATCGCGGGTGTACTGAGGAGAAATCGTGACGTCCCAGCGGGCAACGCTCGTCGCCATGGTTTCGCCGTTGAAGTCGACGATGTCGCCACGTGCCCCGTACAGCGTCGTCGTCTGCGTGCGCCGCTCATCCGACTGCTCATTGAGTTCAGCGGCGCGCACGACCTGGATGTCGGTGAGACGGACGATGAAGACAAGCAGGAGGGCGGCGATCGAAATGCCCACGAAAAGGGTTCGCAAACGCACGGAGTTGCGAATATCGAAGGCCCTTCTTTTGGCCATGGCGCCTCTCTCGATTCGGTGCACGTCGCGATAGACGGTACTCCGGAACTCCCGTTACTCCTGGCTCGCCACGCCCTCGGCAGGGAGAAGCATGCCCGGATACCCGTCCGACTCGCGCTGTCGCTGGTCATCCATGGCCCGACCCTGGCGCGCTTCACGCAGTTCGTTCTCAGACATCACGAGTTCGTTCGGCACGGCAAGCCGGGAGCCGTCGGCGACGACGGATCCGTTCTCGACGTGCAATGCATCCGGGCCCGTCGTGACACTTCCGGTCGACAGCTCGATGAACTGGCGCTGATCACCGTTCTCCATCCCCAGTGCCTCCGCCGACATCGCGAGATGCTGCGGAGATTCGAGCGCGATGACCTGTTCTTGCAGCCCCTGCTGGGTACGTTCAGCCTGTGCCTGCTCGAGCTGCAGCGCGCGCAGCTCGTACGCGCCGTCGGAGAGGGCAACCGACATGATCAACTGCGCGACGACGATCGCGATGAGGCCCGAGAGCGCAACGACACCGTGCACGAGCTTCGGCCCGCGGCGAGGGGCGAGCCTGGGCAGTGCGGTGAACCGACGTCGCTCGTTCGGCCGCGACTCAGGCTGCTCGAGCGGCGTGACCGTCTTCTTGACTGCTGTGCTCATCGACGACTCCTAACGCCTACGCGCTGCGCTGCTCGCAAACGGGCGGGAATGGATCTCGGATTGCTGCTCTGCTCTTCTCCGGCGGCCCGCTCCGCACCGCGCGTGAGGAGCGTGAACTCTGCCGCGTACTCGGGAAGTTCGACCGGTAGGCCCGCGGGAGACGACGACGTTGTCGCGTCGCGAAGCACGCGCTTCACCATGCGGTCCTCGTGCGATTGGTACGACATGACGACGATGCGACCATCGACGGCCAACGCCTCGAGCGCTGCCGGAAGCGCTGTTTCGAGCACTTCGAGCTCGCGATTGACTGCGATTCGCAGCGCCTGGAACACGCGCTTGGCAGGATGCCCGGCGTTCTTGAGCCTGGCGGGCGTCGCATCCTGCAGGATATCGACGAGCTTCGCGCTCGAGTCGACAGGAGACTCCTGCCGAGCCGCCACGATGTGCTGGGCGTAGCGCAGAGCGAGTCGTTCGTCACCGTAATCGCGGAAGATCCTGGCGAGTTCGGCAGCGCTCCAGTCGGAGATGATGCGTTCTGCTGTCAGCTCGCCCGTCTGATCCATGCGCATATCGAGCGGTGCGTCCTTCGCGTAGGCGAATCCTCGATCGGCTTCGTCGAGCTGCAGGGACGAGACACCGAGGTCAAAGAGGATGCCTTCGACCGATTCGATGCCTGCGCTCTGCAGTGCGTGATCGAGTTCGTCGTATACCGCGTGCACGAGCGTGACACGGTCGCCGAAGCGCCCGAGCCGTTCGCCCGCGAGGCGAATCGCATCCGGGTCGCGATCGATACCGATCAGTTGCAAGCCCTCGAACCGCTCGAGCATCGCCTCCGAGTGCCCGCCCATCCCGAGCGTGGCATCGATCGCGATGGCGCCCGGGCGAGAGATCGCGGGAGCGAGGAGCTCGATGCAGCGATCGAGCATGACTGGTGTGTGCAGGTCACTGGTTGCCATAAGAACCGGCTTCCCGAATCCTGATCCTCATCCGCGCCGTGCCGCTGGGGAAGATGCTTCACGACGCAGCTGAGGGTCACAATCCGGGGTCAGAACACGCCGGGGATCACCTCCTCGGTCTGCGATGCGAATGCGCTCTCGCGCTCGGTGTAGTACGAGTTCCAGGTCTCGGTGTCCCAGATCTCAGCCCTGTCGCCCACGCCGATGACCGTGAGCTCCTTGGCCAGCCCCGCGTAATCGCGCAGGTTGGCGGGAATCGAGATGCGGTGCTGCGAATCGGGCGACTCGCTGGAAGCGCCGGATAGGAAGAGGCGCAGAAAGTCGCGTGCTCCCGCACTCGTCATGGGCGCCTGCCGGATGCGCTCGTGCACCCGTTCGAATTCAACCGCGCTGAAGACGTAGATGCAGCGCTCCTGCCCGCGGGTGAGCACGATGCCCGAGCCGAGCTGGTCGCGGAACTTGGCGGGAAGGATGATGCGGCCCTTGTCGTCGAGCTTCGGAGAGTGCGTGCCGAGGAACATCGCAGCCTCCCTTCCGCTTGCAGCCGATCCGATTTCCACCACTTTACTCCACTTTCTTCCCCGCTTGGTAGAAATGTGCGTTAATTCATGGGCTTTTGCCAGGAAAACACTGGTGGAGGGTTATCCCGTGAACCGACCAAGCCTGATGCTCTCACGTCTCCGTTGGCGTGAAAGCTTCTCGGTCGCTGGGCGACGACACGCCGTGACAACGAGTTTTCAACGCCAGGCGACCGAGAAGTTGACAAGCGTGCACAACGGGGCTTCTTGTCGAAGCATCGAGCGCTCGCGCAGCGGGCTAGTCACGTGGAGGGCCGTGGAGGATTACACCCGCGGGCACGAAAAAGGCCGGTTCCGAAGAACCGGCCTTACGTGTTTACGTTGTGGAGCGAAGTGGAGCGGACTGAACTAACGTTCTTGCCGCTTGTCCCACTCCTGGCTCATCTTGTCCATGAACGATGGTTTGTCACCCTGCTGCTTCGGCTTCCCGGAGCCCTTCTTGGCCGCATCGGCGGGCTTGGAGGCGCTCATCATCACGAGGATGCCCGCGACGGAGGCCGCGAATCCGATAACGCCGATGAACATGAGCTTCATGGCTACGCCGACGATGATGATGCCGAGGCCGGCAACCGCAAGCAGAAGGCCGATCGCGACTCGCGTGTAATCGACCGTGCGGGGGCCAGACGACACGGATACCGTGTCGGCCTCCTTCTTGTAGAGGTTGCGCTCCATCTCATCGAGTAGGCGCTGTTCCTCTTCTGACAGTGGCATCCAACTTCCAATCGCTCGGGTGTCCTGCTACTTCCATGATACCCCCGTGGCCCGCACAGTGCATACGCCCACGTAGACTCATAGGGTGTCCAGCACTAACCGGTTTTCCAAGCGCGTCAATGCAGCGCTCGCCGAGTTCATACGACAGCGCAGCACCGCAAGCGCGGAGATTTCCCCCGCGCTCGGCATTCTCAGCGAGGAGGCCCATGCACTCCTCCGAGGAGGTAAACGGGTTCGTGCCGGATTCGTGTATTGGGGATGGCAGTCGGTTGTCGCCGCTCGCGAAGAGGCCGACCACACGGCCGGCAGCGAAATCGACCCGGGATTTCCCGGAATCGTGAGCGTCGCCGCCGCCATCGAGCTGTTTCATGCTGCGGCTCTTGTGCACGACGACATCATCGATGACTCCGATACGAGGCGCGGCCGACCCTCGACGCACAGAGCCTTCGAACAGCTGCACCGTGAGTCCGAATGGGTCGGTGACGCGGGACGTTGGTCACGCTCCGCCGCGATCCTGCTGGGAGATCTGCTCCTGAACTGGGCCGATGACCTCGTGCTCACCACGACGAGGGAACTCGAGCACGGAGATGCCGCGCACGACGTGTACAGGCGGATGCGCGAGGAGGTCACACTAGGCCAGTTCCTCGATGTTCTGGAGGAGGTCGCGTGGATCCGCCAGGATCCCGCCGAGCTGCTGCAGCACGCCCAGACGGTCGCGATTCACAAGTCGGCGAAGTACTCGGTCATGGAGCCACTGCTACTGGGAGCGACGATCGCAGGTGCCAGTGAGGAACAGTTGCGCGCGTTGTCCGGCTACGGTCTCCCGATCGGCGTCGCCTTCCAGATGCGCGACGACCTGCTGGGCGTATTCGGCGATCCGTCCGTCACCGGCAAGCCCGCCGGCGACGATCTGCGTGAAGGCAAGCGCACCGTCCTGGTCGAGATCGCAAGGAGAAAGCTGCCCGCAAACGTTCGGGTGTTGCTCGACGAACTATTGGGCGATGACTCGCTCGATGACAGGCAGATCTCGATGCTGCAGGACGCGATTCGATCCTCTGGCGCGGTTGAGCGCGTCGAGCACATGATCGAACGCGCTGTCGGTCAAGCGCTCGAGTCGCTGCACGAAGGAGAGTTCTCCCGCTCGAGCGTTTTGGAGCTCGAGCGGCTTGCCAGCAGCGTTACCGATCGCGCCAGGTAGCGTTCTTAGGCGAGCGCCTGGGCGACCCTGCGGACTTCGGCTTTGCGGCCGGCGGCGAGCGCGTCGATGGGGGCGGCACCGAGCGACTCCTCCGTCTCGAGCAACCACCTGATAGCTTCGTCGTTCTCGAACCCCGCATCCAGCAGGAGCACGAAGGTGCCGCGGATGTCGTTACGCGGCTCGTCACCGTCGAGAAACGCTTCCGGAACCGACAATTGCCCGTTCCGCCGTACAGCAGGAAGCACGTGATCTTCGACGAGACGACGCAGCCTGCCACGCGGCAATCCTGTCCGCTCGCCGATGTCTTGCAGTGTCAGCCAGTTGCGCTCGGTCGTCACCATCTCATTGTGCCACGGTGTGCCCTCAGCGCAGGCCAAGGCGACGTCGCCTACACTCATGACGTGACTCAAGACATCCGTGATCCGCTGATCGGTCGACTCATCGACCATCGGTACACGGTGTCGAAGCGCGTCGCGCGTGGCGGGATGGCGACCGTGTACGCGGCGACCGACGAGCGTCTCGAACGCACGATCGCGCTGAAAGTCATGCATCCGCACCTTGCGGACGACGAGGATTTCCGCGACCGCTTCATCCAGGAGGCGAAGGCCGCGGCGCGGCTCACACACCCCAATCTGGTCAGTGTCTTCGACCAGGGAACCCAGGGGGATGTCGCTTACCTCGCGATGGAGTACGTCCCGTCGATGACGCTGCGCGACTACCTGCTGAAACACGGTGCGCTCACCCCCAAGCAATCGCTGCAGGTGACGGAAGCCGTTCTTGCGGGGCTCGCGGCTGCGCACAAGGCGGACCTCGTTCACCGCGACATCAAGCCGGAGAACATCCTGCTGGCCAACGACGGCCGCATCAAGATCGGCGACTTCGGGCTCGCTCGCGCGGCCTCGGCGAACACGGCAACGGGCAAGGCGCTGCTGGGCACGATCGCCTACCTCTCCCCCGAACTCGTGACACGCGGGCAAGCCGACAAGCGCAGCGACATCTACGCGGTCGGCATCATGCTCTTCGAGATGCTGACGGGCAAGCAGCCCTTCACGGGAGAGCAGCCGATGCAGATCGCGTACCAGCACGCGAACGAGCAAGTGCCCGCGCCGTCGACGATCGAGCCGGGCATCCCCCGCTCTCTGGATCTCATCGTGGAGTGGGCGACGCAGCGCGACCCCGAGCTGCGCCCCTCCGACGCCGGAGAATTCCTGAAGCACGTGCAGGATGTTCGCAGTGGTGGCATAACCGAGCAGCAGCAGACGCTGTTGCTGGCGACGGATACACAGGCGACGACGCGAGCCGTCGAGCGGGCGAGCACAGCGGAAGCGCCTGCCGTAATAGGAACCACGGAAGAACCGGGACCCGTCAGCGGTGCTCCCGGGACTTTGGTGAGGAAGACGACCGCTCGGCGTCGGCGCGGACTCGTCTGGCTCGCTGCGACACTCGTCATCGCTGTCACTCTGGGCATTACCGGCTGGTGGCTCAGTATCGGGCCAGGAGCCCGCATCGATCTGCCGGAGACCACGGGAGCCACGTACGAGCAGGCCGTCGAGATGCTCGCCGACGCGGGCCTCGAATCGACCCCCTTGCGTGAGGACGAACCGAACTACGATGTTCCGGCGGGCGAAGTGCTCGAAATGCGTCCGGGTGCGGGTTCGAGCATCCCGAAGGACGAAGTCGTCACGCTCGTTGTGTCCGCCGGTCGTCAGGATCTTCCTGCCCCCAACATCGTCGGTATGCAGGAAGATCAGGCGCAGACTGCGATCGAGGACGCCGGCTTCGTCTTCGACGATGACCTCGTCGACAGACGGTTCAACCGAGACGTCGAGCGCGGCTCCGTCGTCGTCGGCATGCTCGAAGAAGGCGAGACGTTCGAGCCCGAGACCGAGATAGAAGAGCGCACCGCGATGGGCTACATCCTCTCCCTCGGAGGGATTCCCGCCCAGGCCGGCCAGTCGCAGGAAGAAGCGACATCCGCACTGCACGACGTCAATCTCGAAGTCTCGATCGATACCGAGCACAGTCGCGATGTCGATGAGGGCGACGTCATAGAAGTGCAGGTCCCGGACAATCCGGTTCGGGAAGGCGACACGGTGACGCTCGTGATCTCGCTCGGTCCCCCGCTGATCGAAATACCCGACGTCTCGGATATGACGTTCCAGGAAGCAATCACCGAGCTGGAGGATCTGGGCTTCGACGTCGTGCCGGAAACCGACATTCAGGTCAGACGGCTGTGGGGCGCGTTCGGCGTCGAAAGCACCGACCCCGAGATCGGTACCGAAGTTCCTGAGGGCTCCACCATTACGGTCGTCGGCGAGCACTGAGAAGGGGCCGCGCAGGGCCCCCTCTCGTCGCGCCGCTACAGCGCGCGCAGCTCCTCGGCCACGAGGAAGGCGAGCTCGAGTGACTGCCTGTGGTTCAGGCGGGGGTCGCAGAGCGACTCGTAGCGGTTCTCGAGGTCGAGCTCCTCGATGCGCTCAGCCCCGCCGAGGCACTCGGTCACGTCGTCGCCCGTGAGCTCGACGTGCACACCGCCCGGGAACGTCCCCGCCTCGCGGTGGGCCTCGAAGAAGCCGCGCACCTCGTCGATGACATCGTCGAAGCGACGGGACTTGAACCCGTTCGCAGTCGTGATCCCGTTACCGTGCATGGGGTCGGTGATCCACAGCGGCTTCGAATCGAGATCCTTCGACGCTTCCAGCAGACCGGGGAGGACATCACGGATGCGACCCGCGCCCATCCGCGTGATGAACGTGAGACGACCGGGCTCGCGCTCTGGGTCGAGCTTGTCGACGAGCGCCTTCATCGTCTCGGGCGTCGTGGACGGCCCGAGCTTCACGCCGATCGGATTCCGGATGCGCGAGAAGAAGTCGACGTGCGCTCCGTCAAGTTCACGAGTGCGCTCGCCGATCCACTGGAAGTGACTCGACGTGTTGTAGGCGAGGCCCGTGCGCGAGTCGATGCGGGTCATGGGCCGTTCGTAATCCATGAGCAGGCCCTCGTGGCCGGTGAAGAACTCCACCGTCTTCATGTTCTTGAAGTCGGTGCCGGTGGCCTCCATGAACCGCAGTGCGCGCTCGATCTCGCCCGCCAGCGCTTCGTACCGTTCAAACGCGGTCGTGGCCGCGAATCCGCGGTTCCACTGGTGCACCTCGCGGATGTCGGCGAAACCACCGTTCGTGAAGGAACGCACGAGGTTCAGCGTCGAGGCGGCCATGTGGTAACCGTCCAGGATGCGTCGCGGGTTCGCTGTGCGCGACTCCTCCGTGAAGTCGAATCCGTTGACGACATCACCCCGGTATGCCGGCAGCGTGACGTCGCCGCGAGTTTCCGAATCGCTCGAGCGCGGCTTCGCGAACTGGCCGGCCATACGGCCCATCTTCACAACCGGCATCGCGGCGCCGTACGTGAGGACGATCGCCATCTGCAGGATCGTCTTGACCCGGTTGCGGATGTTGTCAGCCGTGGCTGCTGCGAAGGTCTCCGCGCAGTCGCCGCCCTGCAGCACGAATGCGTTGCCCTCTGCGGCTTCCGCGAGCCTGGAACGAAGTCTGTCGACCTCACCGGCGAACACGAGCGGCGGCTGCGTCGAGAGCTCGTTGCGAACCGCTTCTACTGCTGCTGCGTCGGGCCAGGCAGGCTGCTGCTTGATGGGGAGGTCGCGATAGGCGTCGAGGCCCGCTACTGTGCTCGAAGTATGGGTGACGGCCTGGAAATCGCTCATTGTGTTGTACTCCTCTCCAACCGCCTATCCTATCGGCGTCTGGAGCGCTTACGTGACCGTTTCGCCGCGTTACGCTCGGCCTCGACCTTCGCCTTTACGCTCGTCGCGTACACGTCGACGTACTCCTGCTCGCCGAGGCGGTTGATCTCGTACATGATCTCGTCGGTTATCGAGCGCAGAATGAATCGATCCCCCGTCA
The DNA here is from genome assembly GCF_945915485.1 of uncultured Agrococcus sp. Classification (GTDB taxonomy): domain Bacteria; phylum Actinomycetota; class Actinomycetes; order Actinomycetales; family Microbacteriaceae; genus Agrococcus. Next base: position 30,465 of record NZ_CAMEFJ010000005.1, on the reverse strand, counting down.
TTCCGTAGTAGCGCGAGAAGTCGAGCGGCTTGCCGTAGATCACGCCCATGCGCGCCGCCCTCGGGAGTCGCTGCCCCGGTGGCATGACACGTTCGGTGTCGATGACGACGCACGGAACAACCGGGACCTGTCCTTCAAGCACCATGCGCGCGACGCCGGTTCGACCCCTGTACAGTTTGCCGTCGGGGCTGCGAGTTCCCTCGGGATAGATGCCGAGCACGTCACCCCTCCCCAGCACCTTCAGCGCCGTATTGAGGCTCGCTTCGCTCGCCTTGCCACCCGAGCGGTCGATGGGCAGCTGCCCAACTCCCTGCATGAACCACTTCGTGAACTTGCCGGTAATGCCGCGACCGGTGAAGTAGTCGGACTTGGCGAGGTAGTAGACGCGCCGTTCCATCACGAGCGGAGCGACGAACGAATCGATGACGCTCAGGTGATTGCCCGCGATGATCACGGGGCCGCTCTTCGGAATATTCTCTTCTCCGACAACCCATGGCCGAAACACGGTGTCGAAGTACGGTCCGACGATGCCGTGCTTCAAGAGCCAGTAGAACAAGTGGTTACCTCCCGCAGTAAAGCGTAGCGCCCGGTACATGACGCACCGTTAAGCACACTAGGATTATTAACAACCCCTCAAGCGCAAAGGAGCACTCGTGTCTGACAAGGACGTCCGCCCAGCCGTGGTGAAAGCCGATCCGAACGCCAACATTGCCGATCTGCTGAGGATTCGTGTAGAACAGTCGCCCAACGCCCCGCTCTTTGCCGTGCCTGAAGGCGATGGATGGCGTGACATCACCAGCGCGGAGTTCGAGCAGCGGGTTATCGCGGTTGCAAAAGGCTTGATCGCCGCCGGCGTGCAGCCCGGAGACCACGTCAGCCTCATGAGCAAGGTTCGCTACGAGTGGAGCGTCGTCGACTTCGCGATTCATTACGCCGGTGCGATCATGGTGCCGATCTACGAGACCAGCTCCCCTTCCCAGATGGAGTGGATCATCACCGACGGCGACACGCAGTGGGTCATCGTCGAGAACGACGAGCTCTCCGGCCGCTACAGCGACATCCCGGAAGCAAGCGTCGCGAACATCCGGCACGAGCCATGGATCATCGAGAACGGCGGGTTGGACGACCTCGCCGAGCTCGGCGCGGACGTCACCGACGATGAGGTCGAGCGACGCCGCACGAAGGCGGTCAGCACCGATATCGGTACGATCATCTACACCTCCGGTTCAACAGGGCGGCCGAAGGGCGTCGTGCTCACGCACGCGAATTTCGTAGAACTCTCCCGCAACGCAGCAGTCGACCTGAAAGAGGTCGTCGAGCCGGGCGCCTCAACGTTGCTTTTCGTTACCCTCGCCCACGTCTTCGCCCGGTTCATCTCGGTGCTCGCAGTGCACTCGGGTGTCAAGGTCGGGCACCAGCCCGACACGACGAAACTCGTGGAATCGCTGGGCACCTTCCAGCCGACCTTCCTGCTTGCCGTGCCTCGCGTATTCGAGAAGGTCTACAACGTTTCAGAGCAGAAGGCAGCTGCAGGCGGCAAGGACAAGATCTTCCGCAAGGCCGCCCACGTCGCGGTCGAGCACTCGAAGGCCCTCGATGCGGGCAAGGTTCCGTTCGGCCTGAAGATGCGTTTCAAGCTCTTCGACATTCTCGTCTACGGCAAGCTCAAGAAGGCCATGGGAGGACGCGTCAAGTACGCGGTTTCCGGCTCAGCACCGCTCGGTCTGTTCCTGGGGCATTTCTATCGCTCGCTGGGCATCCGTATCCTCGAAGGCTACGGCCTCACCGAAACCACGGCCCCGGTCTCGGTGAACGTGCCCGGCAACTTCAAGATCGGCACGGTCGGACCTGCGCTCCCCGGCACGGGGCTCCGCATTGCAGAGGACGGCGAGGTCGAGGCCAACGGCATTCCGGTCTTCAAGGAGTACTGGAATAACGCCGAGGAGACGCAGAAGGTCTTCACGGACGACGGCTGGTTCAAGACGGGAGACCTCGGCGAGATCGACAGCGAGGGATACCTGAAGATCACGGGCCGCAAGAAAGAACTCATCATCACTGCGGGCGGCAAGAACGTTTCACCGACGCAGATCGAGGACCCGATCCGCGCGAATCTTCTCGTCGATCAGGTCGTCGTCGTCGGTGAGCAGAAGCCGTACGTTTCGGCGCTCGTCACGCTGGATCGCGAAATGCTGCCGAAGTGGCTCGCGAACAACGGCATGGACGAGAACATGAGCATAGAAGACGCGATGACTCACGAAAGGATCATCGACGAATTGAAGGCTGCGGTCAACCGCGGCAACCAGGCGGTGTCTCGAGCCGAGTCCGTTCGTCGCTTCGTCATCCTGCCGGACGTCTTCACGGAAGCCTCGGGGCACCTGACGCCCAAGATGTCTATCAAGCGCGCCAACGTCGTGGCCGATTTCGCGGAGCAGATCGAAGCGATGTACGACAAGGAGACCCCTGCGGGCATCAGCATGGGCTGATCGCCCGCAACCCTAGAACCAGGGTGCGTTGCGAATGGCCTCCATAGCGCGCATCCTGGTCTCCTTGTCGAGTTCCATGATGTAGAGCCGACCGTCGAGGTGTGCGCACTCGTGCTGCAGCATCTGCGCGAACACTCCCTCGCCCTCAAGCTCGACACGATTGCCGTCGAGATCGGTGCCTTCGACTCGCGCCCACGGATATCTCGGGGTCATGAACCCCAAGTCCGGCACCGAAAGGCAGCCTTCGTCGATGGGCTCCGGCTCGCCGCGAGTTTCTACGAGGCGCGGATTCAGCACGTAACCGAGACGATTTTCGACCAGGTAGCTGAAAGCGCGAACGCCGACTCCTATCTGCGGCGCCGCAACGCCCGCGCGACCGGGCAGTTGCACAGTATCGAGCAGGTCGGTCACGAGATCGGCAAGCGCCGGGTCATCGAGTCGCGCCTCCTCGGACACCGAACGCAGTACGGGGTCGCCGAACACGCGGATCTCACGAACGCTCATGCCGTTCCTTCTGCCGCGAGAGCCTCTTCTGCCTGCAGCAACGCGTTCTCGACGACTTCCGTCAGCGCGGGATGCGGCCAGTATTGACCGCGGGCGAGCCCGTGCACCGTTTGCCCGTAGGACGCCGCCTGCACGAGTGGCTGCAGCAGAATGCTCGCCTGTGGCCCGAGAATGTGAGCTCCCAGCAGTGCCCCGTCACGACCGACGATGAGGCGCACGAAGGATGTCGTATCCTCCAACGCCCAGCCGTATGCGGTGGATCCGTACTCCTGCGTCACGACGACGGCATCCGCAGGAGCATTGCGGGCCTCTAGCCCGAAGTGCGCCACCTCCGGCCCCGCGAAGAGTGCTCCCGGCACGGGCTGCAACCTGTCGCGTTCATCCCGACCCGCGAGCTGCGCCTCGACAACGCGCGCCTGATGGTTGGCGACGTGCTTGAGCCCGAAGTGACTCGTGATGTCCCCCAGCGCGTAGACCCCCTCAACGGGAGTGCCATCATGCAGCACGCGCATCCGATCGTCGGTGACGACGCGGTTCGACTCGTCGGTATCGAAGCGGTCGGCGCCGATGCGATCCGTGTTCGGGATGCGCCCCGAAGCGTTCAGCACGACCGCAGACTCGACCGTTTCGCCATTGTCGAAGCGGGTGCGCAGCACATCTCCGTGCCGTTCGACGGATACGGGCGAGGCGTTCGTAATCAGCCGGTAGCGGTCGCCGGCGAGCTCCGTGAAGCGTTCACTCACAAGGTCGTCGTAGGCGCCCAGCACACGTGAACTTCTGCTCGCGATGGTCACGTCTGTGCCGAACCCGGCGAACACGTGGGCGAACTCGATGGCGACGGCACCCGCTCCGATGATCAGCATCGATGACGGCAGTTCATCGATGCGCATGACGGAGTCGCTCGTGAGGATGTCGCGCGGGTCGTGATCGCACGTGAGCGGGCGCGGCCGCGATCCCGCTGCCAGTACGACACGATCGGCCGTGAACTCTTCACCGGATGCCGTGACGATCGTGCGGTCGCCGGTCAGCGCGCTCGTCTCACGGACCAGGCGCGTCGTCTTGTCGCGCCAGGCCTCTCCGGAGAGCGAGACCTCGTTAATGCGGCCGAGAATGCGATCCTGCACCGCACGCCAGTCGGGATGCGGAACACTGCCGTCGAGCCCGAGCCCGGTGTGCTGCGCCTCGAGCACGATATCGGCGACGCGCACGAACATCTTGGTCGGGATGCAACCTGCGTTCAGACAGGTGCCCCCGAACCATTCGCCGTCGTCGAAGAGCGCTACGTCTCTCCCCTTCCAGGCCTTTCCGGGCACTGTGTTGCCGCTACCGGCCCCGAGAACGGCGAGCTCGACGTGTGGCATTACTTCTCCCCCTCCGCGATGACGGCGATCAGGTCGCCTGCCTCGACCTGCCTCGTACCGGTTATCGCAAGCCGTTCGACAATACCGGCGACCTGGGCCGTGATCGCGGCCTCCATCTTCATCGCCTCGATCGTAGCGACCGTGTCGCCGACTCCGACTGCGTCGCCCTGCTCGACCTGCACGGTGACGGCCCCAGCGAAAGGAGCGGGTACGTGACCGGGAATCGACGGGTCAGCGTGCTCCGTCGATTCCTCCACGACCTTGACGGATCGGTCGCGTACGTACACGGGGCGCAACTGGCCGTTGAGCACGGTCATAACCGTCACCATGCCGCTTTCATCCGGCTGCCCCATGGCTTCGAGCCCGACCCTCAGCGTGACGCCCTTGCCGATGCCGACCGAGTGCTCGTCGCCCTGCTGGATCCCGTAGAGGTAGTCGATCGTGTCGACGACGGACAGGTCTCCGTACGCCTCGACCGTCTTCTTGAAGTCACCGGTTGGCCCGGGGAAGAGCAGCTCGTTGAGCGCGTCTTGACGATCCTGGCCCGGCTCGCGCAGGCGTGCGCTCTGTTCGTCGGTGAGCTCCTGCATGGAAGACTTCACGGTACGCCCCTCCAGCACCTTCGAGCGGAACGGCTCGGGCCATCCGCCCGGCAGATCGCCGAGCTCGCCCGCCATGAACGAGATGACCGAGTCGGGAATATCGAACTTCCCGGGGTCGGCTTCGAACTCGGCGGGGTCGACACCCTGCGCGACGAGCTGCAGCGCAAGATCCCCGACGACCTTCGATGAAGGCGTCACCTTGGTCGGCCGGCCGAGGATGCGCGAGGCTTCGGCGTACCAGTTCTCGATGTCTTCGAAGCGGTCGGCAAGCCCGAGTGCTATCGCCTGCTGACGGAGATTCGAGAGCTGACCGCCCGGAATCTCGTGGTGGTACACGCGGCCGGTCGGTGCGGGCAGGCCGGACTCGAACGGGCGGTAGAGCCTGCGAACGGCCTCCCAGTAGGGCTCCAACTCCCCGACCGCCGCGAGGTCGAGCCCCGTGTCGCGAGGCGTGTTCGCGACGGCTGCGACGAGTGCGCTCAGGGACGGCTGGCTCGTCGTGCCCGACATCGCCGCACTCGCTACGTCGACCGCGTCGACGCCCGCTTCGGCCGCCGCGAGCAGGGTCGCGAGCTGTCCGCCGGCCGTGTCGTGCGTGTGCAGGTGCACGGGCAGGTCGAACCTGCTGCGCAGCGCAGCGACGAGCTTCGAAGCGGCTCCCGCTCGCAGCAGCCCTGCCATGTCCTTGATGGCGAGGATGTGCGCCCCGCCTGCAACGATCCGCTCGGCAAGTCTCAAGTAGTAGTCGAGGGTGTACAGGTCCTCGTTCGGGTTCAGCAGGTCGCCCGAGTAGCAGAGCGCTACCTCGGCAATCGAAGTTCCGGTTTCGAGTACCGCGTCGATGGCCGGGCGCATCTGCTCGACATCGTTGAGTGCGTCGAAGATGCGGAAGACGTCGATGCCGGTCTGCGCAGCTTCGTGTACGAACGCGCTCGTCACCTCGACCGGGTACGGCGTGTACCCGACCGTGTTGCGTCCGCGCAGCAGCATTTGCAGGTTCTGGTTGGGCATGGCCTCCCGCAGACGTGCAAGGCGCTCCCACGGGTCTTCACCGAGGAATCGCAGGGCGACATCGTATGTGGCCCCTCCCCACGCTTCGACGCTGAACAGTTCCGGCGTCATCCTGGAAACGTACGGGGCGACCGTTTCGAGATCCTTCGTGCGGATGCGCGTCGCCAGCAGTGACTGGTGCGCATCACGGAAGGTCGTGTCGGTGACGGCGAGGGCCTCCTGGTGGCGGAGCTCCTGAGCGAACGCGGCGGGCCCGACGACCTGCAGCCGCTGTCTGGCGCCCGCCGGTGCTGCAGCTTCCAGATCGATTTCCGGCAACTTGGTAACGGGGTTGATGACGCCGTTCGCCTCACCGTGCGGCTTGTTGACGGTGACGTCCGCAAGCCACGACAGCACCTTGGATGCCCGGTCTTTCGGTGGCTGGATCGTCGTGAGTTCCGGGTGCTCGTCGATGAAGTGCGTCGACACGTCACCGGCACGGAACTGCTCGTTCTCGAGCAGATTCAGCAGGAACGGGATGTTCGAAGCGACACCGCGGATGCGGAACTCGCTCACTGCGCGATGCGCACGGTGGATTGCCGCCTCCAGGTCACGTCCGCGGCAGGTCACCTTTGCGAGCATCGAGTCGAAGTGCGGGCTGATCTCTGCTCCGGGGTTGATCGTGCCGCCGTCGAGACGCACTCCGGCGCCGCCCGGCGAGCGGTATGCCGTGATGCGCCCCGTGTCAGGGCGAAACCCGTCTGCGGGGTTCTCCGTCGTGACGCGGCACTGCAACGCGGCTCCGTGCAACGTCAGGACGTCCTGCGTCAACCCCAGCTCTTCGAGACTTTCACCTGCCGCGATTCGGATCTGGGACTGCACGAGATCGACGTCCGTGACCTCCTCCGTCACGGTGTGCTCGACCTGGATGCGCGGATTCATTTCGATGAACACGTGCTCACCGGCCCTCTCGCCGGCCGTCTCCAGCAGGAATTCGACCGTGCCCGCATTCACGTAGCCGATCGACTCGGCGAACGCGACGGCATCCCGGTACAGCGCCTCGCGCACATCGTCGCCGAGATTCGGCGCCGGTGCGAGCTCGACGACCTTCTGGTGCCGCCGCTGCACCGAGCAGTCGCGTTCGAACAGGTGCACCGTGTTCTCGGCGGCGTCGGCCAGGATCTGCACTTCGATGTGTCGCGGACGCACGACCGCCTGCTCGATGAACATCGTGGCATCGCCGAATGCGCTGTCGGCCTCGCGCATCGCTGCTTCGAGCGCGGCCGCGAGTTCCTCACGACGCTCGACGAGTCGCATGCCGCGACCGCCTCCTCCCGCGACCGCTTTGCAGAAGACGGGGAAGCCGATGTCATCGGCACCTGCCAGCAGCGCATCCACATCTGTCGTCGCTTCTGTCGAACGCAGCACCGGAACGCCCGCGCTGATCGCGTGTTCTTTCGCCGTGACCTTGTTTCCAGCCATTGCCAAAACACGTGCTGGAGGGCCGACGAACACGATTCCCGCTTCCGCGGCAGCGGCAGCAAGCTTTGGATTCTCTGAGAGAAATCCGTAGCCGGGATAGATCGCGTCCGCCCCAGCGAGCTTCGCCACGCGGATGATCTCGTCGACGTCGAGATAGGCCCGAACCGGGTGCCCCGGTTCTCCTAACTGGTAGGCCTCGTCCGCCTTCTGCAGATGCAGGGAATAGCGGTCTTCGTGGGCGAACACGGCCACCGTTTTGATGCCCAGTTCATTGGCTGCACGAAACGCACGGATGGCGATCTCGCCTCGGTTCGCTACCAGGATTTTCTCGAACACGCTGCTCCTCACTGCTTAGTGCACGTCGCGGAACGAATTCCCCGCTATCGGCACGTGACGACGTCTCTCAAGAGTAGTCGCGCTAGGCTTTCTGTCGTGCACGTACTCTCAGTCAGTTCACTAAAAGGCGGCGTCGGTAAGACGACCGTGACACTTGGCCTTGCCTCCGCGGCGTTCGCGAAGGGTCTCCGCACCCTCGTGGTCGACCTGGATCCTCAGTCGGATGCATCCACCGGGATGGACATCGACATCTCCGGTCGCCTCAATGTCGCCGATGTGCTCGCGAACCCCAAGGAGAAGACCGTCCAGCAGGCCATCGTGCCTTCCGGCTGGACATCGGGCCACGGCGGCAAGATCGACGTTCTCATCGGCAGCCCGTCCGCGATCAACTTCGACGGACCCCATCCGACGCTGAAGGAGATCTGGCGCCTGGAGACCGCTCTCGCAACCGTCGAGTCGGAATACGACCTCGTGCTGATCGACTGTGCCCCGAGCCTGAACGCACTCACGCGTACCGCATGGGCGGCTTCCGATCGGGTTCTCGTCGTGACCGAGCCCGGGCTGTTCTCCGTCGCCGCCGCGGACCGCGCGCTGCGCGCCATTGAGGAGATCCGACGCGGTCTTTCGCAGCGTCTGCAGCCCGTCGGCATCGTTGTCAACCGCGCTCGCCCGCAGTCGCTCGAGCATCAGTACCGCGTGCAGGAGCTCAAGGACATGTTCGGGCCGCTCGTGCTCGACGTCGTTCTTCCCGAGCGCACATCGATGCAGCAGGCCCAGGGCGCGGCCAGACCGCTGCACGTGTGGCCCGGTGAGGGTGCCCAGGAAATGGCGGCCCAGTTCGATGAGCTGCTGCAGTACGTGCAGGATCACTTCCAGCAGGCGCCGACCGCGCCGGCGGGTGGCCGTGGCATGACTCCGACAGCGGGCAAGGACGCCTCCGCCGCCGCGCAGATCTCCGAGCTCGCGGAAGAACCTGACGCGGAAGACAAGAACTCCTAAAGTTCGCTTCCACCCGGGTTCTGCTCCGTCAACTTCTCGGTCTCCTGGCGTTGGGAGCGCGTTTTCACGGCGTGTCGTCGCCCAGCGACCGAGAAGTTTGCATTGCGTAAGCTCGGCAGAACGTATTGAAGGAGGCACCGTATTCGGCGCCTCCCCCAAGCTCTACGGCTCTACGAAGCTCGTGTCTTGCGAGCTCGCATCTCCGCTAGTTCATCGACCTGCATTTCAGCAGGTGTTGCATCGAGTTCGACCAGTTGCGACTCGACCTCGCGCAGAACGGTTCCGACGGCGATCCCGAAGACTCCCTGGCCACGACCCAGGAGGTCGATGACCTCGTCGCTGGAGGTGCACAGATAGACGCTCGCGCCGTCGGACATCAGCGTGATCTGCGCGAGATCGTGGAAGCCCGACTCGTGCAGCTGCTGAATGGCGACGCGGATCTGCTGCAGCGTGATGCCGGTATCGAGCAGTCGCTTGACGAGTTTGAGTACGAGGATGTCGCGGAAGGAGTACAGTCGCTGCGAGCCGGAGCCGTGCGCGGTCCGGATAGTCGGCTCGACGAGCCCAGTACGTGCCCAGTAGTCGAGCTGACGGTAGGTGATACCGGCGGCTTCGGCCGCGATCGCACCGCGGTACCCGCTTGCGTCTCGTTGATCTGGCAGGCCATCGGTGAACAGCATGCCGACGTCGATGCGGGTGCCTTCGAACTCTTCCACGGTCCATTCCTTCCGAACCTTCAAGTTGTTATTGAAGCTTCGTGTTCACTGTACGGAGCTTTTCGCGAAGCGGATGTGCGACACGCGGTGCTGCTCTCGCGAGCTCCCGGTGATTTCCTCCAGCCTACTCCGAACCTCCGACAGAGGCCAGGTTGAATTCCTCTTCGATCAGCACTCCGTTGACGGCAGCTCCCGTAAACGCGCCCGCGCCGATCACCATCGGCACGTTCGCCATGGGGTTCACGACGTTGCCGACCGCCCAAATGCGATCCAGGCTGGTCTTGCCGACCTGATCCACCGAAATAAGAGATCCCGCTCCGAACGGCGACTCCTCTCGTTCAAGGTTGAGCGTCGCCAGGAAGCCGTCGTGCGTTTGCACTGTCGGTGCCGTGAAGATCGCATCGATCGGCGTTGCGGCGCCGTCCGCGGTTGTCACAGCATTGATCGCCGTGCCATCGCCGACAACGCTCGTCACCTCTTGATCAATCACGACGACGCCCCTGCTGACGAGCCGCTCACGCACGTCGTCGTCTACGCCTCCCGCACCTGCGAACAGTGTTACGCGATCACTCCACTGGCGCACCATCTGCGCTTGATGCACTGCCATGGGCGATGTCGCAAGCACGCCGAGCCTTGCGTCCGCAACCTCCCAGCCGTGGCAGTACGGGCAGTGGAAGACGCTGATGCCCCAGCGCTCGGCGAGGCCGGGAATCTCGGGAAGGCGATCCGTTATGCCGGTGGCCACGATCAACGCGCGGGCCATATGCCGTTCCCCGCTTTCGAGCGACACCTCCACACCGTGCGCTGCGGCGTCGACCCCCGTGACTTCCGCATCGAGAAACTGTCCGCCGTACGACGCGACTTCCTCGCGCCCTCGCTGCACGAGCTCGCGAGGGGGCGTATTCTCATGACCGAGCACACCGTGCATGTGCGCTGCGAAGCGGTTACGCGGGCTACCCGCGTCGATGATCAGGACGCTACGGCGTGCACGGCCGAGCATGAGCGCGGCTGACAACCCCGCGGCCCCTCCTCCGACGACGATCGCATCCCACTGCTTGCTTTTCGAAAGATTCTGCATGGAACAAGTCTCGTTCTGAGATGACACATTGGCAAACCATTTTGCAATAATGGCAAGGTAAGCGATGTGTTGACGATGGGAGCTGCTGTGCACGACGAGTTGGCAGAGGTGGGCGCACGCCTTCGAACGGTGCGTTTGGCACGCGGTTGGACGCTGGACGATCTAGCATCCCGATCCGGGATGTCCGCGAGCACGCTCTCACGGTTGGAGTCAGGGAAACGGCAAGCAACACTCGGTCTGCTCCTCCCTCTCACCCGGCAACTGGGCGTTCGAATCGACGACCTCGTACGACCCCCGTCCACGGATCCGCGAGTGCGCAGACCGACGATCCGCCGCGACGGGCTCATCATCGCTCCTCTCGCGCCAGAAGACTCACCGATACACACGTACAAGATCACCTATCCCCCACTGCGCGAACTGCCCGATCTACGCGTGCACGACGGCTACGAGTGGGTGTACGTACTCACCGGTCGGTTACGACTTCGGCTCGGCGAGCAGGACGTCGTCATGGGGCGAGGCGAAGCGGCAGAGTTCGACACCGCGATCCCGCACGCGATGTCCGCTGCAGGCGGCAAGCCCGCATCCGTGCTGAGCATTTTCAACGACGCGGGGGCAAGGATGCACATCCACAGCCCCTCGGCCGTGCCCGGCGACGACTGAGAAAAGCCGGCATCCCCTTCTAACCGCGCTGTTCGAACAGCGGGTAGCTGAGCGGCACGTGCTCATCCATGGTGCGATTCGCCCAATCGTGCTGCGGCCATCCCTCCCATATGCGTTCGGCGGCTTCCTGCAGCGCTCGACGGTCGGCCATCTCGTCCAAACCCCTCACAACGTCGTTCTCGAGCGAGAATCGTCCTCCGACCATCACGCGGTCGATGTCGTCGTGCTCCGCGTAGTAGACGATCGTGCGGATGGGATCACGGCTCGGCATCATCGTGAGAGTGTCCGTCTTCCAGAACACCAAGTCCGCCTTCGCACCCTTCTGGATACGACCGAGGTCGGGCCTTCGCAACACATCCGCTGCGCGCACGGTTGCAGCGTCAAAGACATCTCTGGCTTCACCAGCATCCGCACGGTGCTCGAACACCTTCGTGATGATCGAGGCCCATCGCATCGACAGCAGCATCGACTGCGTCGTAGTGTCCGTTCCGAGGCACACATCAACGCCTTCTCGCTGATAGCTGTCGTAGGACTCCATGACGATGCCGTTGCGGGCGAACACCCAGGGGTTGTAGACGACTGTCGTGCCGGAGCGGGAGAGCAGCCCGAGATCATCACCGTGGAAATTCGTCCAGCTGGTGCCGGTGAGGAACAGTCCGTGACCGATCAGCGTCCGCTCGCTCAGGAATCCGATGTCGTCGAGCCACTCGATCGGCGTTCTGCCATGGCGTCGGGTCATCTCGTGGAATTCCGAATAGGACTGCGCGGCATGGATCTGCATCAGCAGGTCGTGCTCATCTGCTGCGGCGCGCGTGCTCCTCAGCAGCTCCTCGGAACACGTGTCAACCTGGGACGGGTTCAGGAATCCCGTCACCAGCGCATCACCCGACGCGTTGCGGTGCTGCAGCGCGAAGTTCAACGCACTTTCGAACGCGCCGCGACCATCATCGTCGAACCAGCGATACTCCACGTTCTTGCCGTCTGCTGTGTACCACTCCCCGGATCGATAGGACTCGCCGATGAACGCACGCAGGCCGATCTCTTCGCACTTCTTCGCAACATAGTCGCTCTCGACGCCCATCTGCATAACGGTCGTGGCTCCCGTGCGCAGGTGCTCCGCGATCGACACTCTGGTGCACGCGTGCATGTCATCGACGGTGAGCGCCTTCGCCCTGGGCGGGAGTATTTCGATGAGGTTGGTTCCCCAGAACTGCCGCTTCTCCATGTCCTCGGCAATGCCTTTGTCTGCCGGAGACTCCTGCATATGCGTGTGCATAGAGATAAACCCGGGGGCGATGATGCTGTTGGTGTGCTCCGTCCTGTCGGCACGCACCTCGCCGGGGCGGCCGACGTGCACGACGGTATCTCCCTCGACGACAATCGATCCGTTCCTCAGCAAGCGGTGTTCGCCATCCTGGAAGGCGATAACCCAGGGAGCGGTGTATTCAACAGTGGAATTCATGCGTTTTCACGTTCCTTTACGATTCGATGTACGAGCACCGCGCCGATCATGACCAGCACGGCGAGGCCGACAAGAATCAATACCGGGCCGAGCACGGCTCCTGTCGTCGCGGCGAGAATCGCAGCACCGACGGAGGGCAGAATGCCACCGAAGAGAATCGAAGCGATCTGATAGGCGAGCGAAATACCCGTGTACCGGGTTTCGGGAGCGAACGCCCGCCCGAGGAAGCCGGGGATGCACACCCACGCGCCCGCGCCCGCCGTCTGCGTCACGACCAGCATCAGACTGATCAGGACGTAATCGCCGGTCGCCACCACGAAGAAGTGCGGCGCCGCGAAGATGATCACGAGTACCGCTGAAATGATCAGCACCTTGCGCTCGCCGATTCTGTCGGCCATTGCGGCAACGATCGGGAAGGTGATGAAGCTGGAGGCCGCAGCAATGGTCTGCCCGATGAGCAAGGGTGAGCTCTCGAGGCCCTCGCCCTGTGTCGCGTACGACAAGAACAGGGTTCCCGTCACGTAGAAGCCACCGATTCCGTGGGCGACGAGCAACACTCCTGCGAGTACGGACTTCCATTCCTTCCGGAATACGTCGACGAACGGAAGCTTCCGCTTCTGCTGCTCGCCGACCGCCTTCTGGAACACCGGTGACTCCTCGAGCCGAACCCGCAGAATGAGCCCGACAACCACCAGCACACCCGCAAACCAGAACGGCACGCGCCATGCCCATGCCTCCAGAATGTCGTGTCCTCCCAGACCGACCAGCGCGAACATGCCCGATGACATCACGGTTCCTGCCGGAGAACCGAGCTGGGTGAAGGAACCGAAGAAGTTGACCCTTCCCTTCGGTGCGCTCTCGGTGGAAATCAGAGCGGCACCGCCCCACTCGCCCCCGATGGCAAACCCCTGAATCAATCGCAGCACGACGAGCGCACCCGGCGCCCAGAGTCCGATCTGGTCATAACTGGGAATGAAACCGATCAGGAAGGTTGCGATGCCCATGACCATGAGCGAGATGATCAGCGCTTTCTTGCGCCCCTGCCGATCACCGATATGGCCGATGACGATGGCACCGAGCGGACGGGCGAAAAATCCAACCCCGAACACCGCGAACGCCGCCATGGTTCCGATAAACGGATTCTCGTTCTCGGGAAAGAAGACCGTGCCGAACACCAGGGCCGAAGCCGTGGCATAGATGTAGAAATCGTAGAACTCGAGTGAAGTACCTACGAACGCGCCCGTTGCCGCCTTCCTCGCACGTCGCAGCTCATGTCCAGTAGGTCGAGAATCGGATGTAGTTTGCCGTGATGCCATGGTGCCTCGCTTCGCTCCGCATACCGCCGGAGTCGGTATTCATCGTTGAAGTGGCACCACGCTAACACATCATCCTCAAATGTGAGGAAGCAGCGTTTCAAAAATGATGAAGCGACTTATCGCTCAGTCTCCTCCTCGGCCCGCATGACCAGCGCGGCGAATTCAGATTCCGACAGCGCCGCGAGCCAATGGATCATCGTGTCGAAGTGCTCCGCGGTCAGTCGACGGCTCTCCTCCGCATCCCCGCGTATGATCGCCCGCACGATTGCCGCGTGCTCAGCGCTGGAACGGCTGCGCTCGCCGGCTCTGTGGGCCGCCGCCACGATCAGAGGCTCGAGCCTGTGCATCTCCGGGTACAGCGCTTCGGCGATCAAAGCGTACGGAGCGCTGTGCGTTGCTTTGCAGAGCAGCACGTGAAACTCAATCGCGTCCTTGGAGAAGTCCCCGCCGCACAACGAGTGGTCGTCGTATGCGGCTAAGTTCGTCAGCAATGCGAGATGGTCGCTGTCGTCGGAGCGGTCACATGCGAGCGTCGTCGCTTCGACTTCGATGATCTTCCTCAGTGAGAGGAGATCGATAAGTTCCGAACGATCGGCCTCGTCGAAAATATCGTCGATCAGCTGATTCCTGCGGCGGTGCTGCGAAGCTCGAACGAGCACGAGACGGGCGGTCTCGGTCAACCTCCGGCCACCACGCCCCACCGCCTCCGTGACACCCAGTTCATCGAGTCGAAGAAGCATCCTGGAGACCGTTGCCTGACTGAGACTCGCGCCGGTGTCCCGCAGATGCTGGTGAGCACGTGCCGCCCCGATCAGGCCGTCGGCGTTCAGCATGAATTCGGCAAGCGTGCGCTCATCCGTACTCATGAGGTCCCAGACTTGCCTTGAGGAATTCATCGCTGTCACGCCCCAAGTTTCTCACGGTCCGCTCTCTCAGCGGATTGACGCTGCTGGACGGCGTTGAGGAGAGCATGACGCATGCAGACGGCTAGGCTGGTGCGGTGGGCTCCCATGGATTCTCCGATACGGGTACGACCTGGATCGGCTATCGACGCGGGACAGGAAGGTATCGCAGAATCCAGTTGACGATGTTCCTTGCCGGCGTCGCAACCTTCGCACAGTTGTATGCCCCGCAGGCGGTCCTGCCGCAACTGGTCGAAGCCTTCGATATCTCCATCGCGGAGTCTTCCCTCGCAGTGTCCGCGGGAACACTGGGTGTCGCGGTCTCGGTGCTGCCGTGGTCGATCGTCGCCGATCGGATAGGACGAAAGCGCGTCATAGCGATTGCAGTGATCGCGGCAACGATTCTCGGCTTCCTCGTGACCCTCATGCCGACGTTCGAACTGCTCGTCGCCGTCCGTGTACTCGAGGGGCTCGCGCTCGGCGGAGTTCCGGCCGTCGCCGTCGCCTACCTCAATGAAGAGGTGCATCGACTCGACGCAGCGGCAGCGGTGGGTACGTTCATCGCCGGCAACACGATCGGCGGCCTCTCCGGCAGACTCATCGCGGGTCCGCTCGGTGAATTGACCGGCACGTGGCAGTCCGGCTTCCTCGCGGTATCCGGGCTCTCCGTTTTCGCGGCGCTCATGTTCGTACTGCTCACCCCGTCACCGCAGGGATTTCTTCCAGCGGGAAGGGATGCCGGGCTCGGCAGGGCGATCTCGTCTGCCTTCGGCAATGCGTTCCGCCACATGCGCGACCCGGTGCTGATCGGCCTGTACATTCAGCCGATGCTGTTGATGGGCGGTTTCGTCGCAATCTACAACTACCTCGGCTATCACCTCACGGAAGCACCGTTCGGGCTGCCCGTCTGGCTCGCCTCCATGGTCTTCCTCGCGTACCTCGCGGGCTCGATCTCCTCTCCCCTCGCGGGCAGACTCGCGGGGATGCGCGGCCGCAAGGGCGTGAAGCTCGGCTGCGATCTTCTCGCGTGCCTGGGGCTCGTATGGATGCTGGTACCCAACCTCGGGGTCGTGGTCTTCGGCCTCATCGTGTTCACGGCCGCATTCTTCGGCTCGCACTCCGTGGCCTCCGGCTGGGCCGGTTCGTACCCTCGACAGGGGCGCGCCCAATCGACCGCGCTCTACAATCTCTGGTACTACGCGGGCTCCAGTGTGTTCGGATTTCTCGGCGGGCTGTTCTTTCAGTGGGCGGGATGGAACGGCCTCGTGTTCATGGTCCTCGGGCTGATTCTGCTCGCGATGCTCGTTGGCGCCATCTTCCTGCCGCCCTCCAAACCGAAAGTTCGATTCCGTTAGGAGCTGCTGCCGATCCGCTCGCGCAGCGGAGCGTCTAGCCGGCAGCGACCATCGCGACGACGATCGATGTGATGAAGCACAGCAGTGGTGCGACGATCGCGAGGATCAGGCCGAATATCCCGAGTCCGCGACCGCTCTTCTTCACCATTGCGATGATGCCGAATACGATTGCGGCAACGCCGATGAGCGACGGCAGGAAGAACCCGGTCTGCACGATGCCGGCGGTCACGAGCGCATCTTCCGGGATCGCATCGGTCGTGGCGATGGCTCCTGTCGCGGCCGCAGTAACGTAATCGGCCATGATGACGGACCAAACGATCGCCAGCACCATGCCGATCACGAGTGCCGCTATCGCGAGGATCAGGGATGTCATGCCCATGCCCTTGCCGCGTGGCGTCTGCTCTTGGGGCGTGCCGTAGCCGTCTTGACCGCCATAGCCGGCGTGGACGTCGTAAACGGGCTGAGCGTACGCAGGCTGGCTGTTCTGCGGGTAGTTGTCAGTCATGCCCCCAACGCTACTGCCGGAGCGCTCATCGCAACAGTGCAACAGTGCATTTGTCCGGATAGGCTGTTCGAGCCCCGGATCCAACGACCGAGCGCTTGTGAAAGGGTCGGCATGCAGCGTCACTCGATCATCGCGATCGGTTCGCTGCTTGGAGCAACGCTCTTCTGGGCGGGCAACTACGTGCTCGGAGCGATCGCCGTTGCACAGGTGGATCCGCTCAGTCTCGTGTTGCTGCGTTGGCTCATCGCCCTTGTGCCGCTGGCGCTCATCGCACAGATTGTCGAGCGTCCCGACTGGCGCATGGTGTTGAGGACGTGGCCGTGGTTGATTGCGAGCAGCATGCTCGGGCTCCTCGGATACAACATGTTGCTCTACGCCGCGTTGGAGCACACGACACCGTTCAACGCCTCACTGATCAATGCGTTCAACCCGGCGCTCATTGCTGTCGCTGCAGCCCTTCTCCTCCGCGAGCGTCTCGGCCGGCGTGGAATCAGCGGTGTGCTGCTGGCACTGATCGGAGTGCTCATCGTCCTTACCGATGGCGACGCCGCAAGGCTACTCGGGGCCGGTTTCGGCACGGGCGAGCTGTTGATGATCGGTGCGATCGTGGTCTGGAGCGCCTATACGATCGTGGGCAGAATGGCTCCGAAGGTACCGCCGATTACCGCGACGGCCGTTCAAGCCGCGATCACGATCGCGGTGCTGGCACCGATCAGCATTGCTTCGGGAGGTCCGACACTGCCTGACTCACGGGTCGGGCTCTGGTCGCTGTTGTTTATCGCGGTGTTCCCGTCAGTGTTGTCGTACGTGCTCTGGAATCGGGCGCTTGTCACGCTGCCGGCCAGCGCCGCGGGCGTGTTCATGAATCTGATCACGGTCTACATTGCGGTATTCACGATCGTCTCCGGTCAGCAGTACTCCGTAGCGCAGCTGTTCGGCGGAGCCATCGTGATCTCGGGCGTCGTGCTCACGAACGCCGGCGCAGTCAAGTTCTTGCGGCGCACCAAGTAAAGGCTCGGAACGGCGCGTCGGTCGCGCGTGACCGCACGCACTGCTCACGACGGAGCGACGATGCCGTGCCGATAGGCGCGGATCACCAGGTGCACGCGATCGCGCGCCCCGAGCTTCGAGAGTATGCGGTTGATGTGCGTCTTGATCGTCGGCACGGCGAGGAAGAGCCGTTCGGAGATCTCCGTGTTCGACAGCCCGTTCGCCACGCCGACGAACACGTCGTATTCGCGAGGCGACAGCAGCGATCGGGGATGCACTGCACCGCCTTCCGCGGCACCAGTGTGCGCCTCGATCAGTCTTCTCGTCGAGGCGGGATCCAGAACGGCGTCATCCGCGACGACCGTTCGAATCGCATCGGTCAGCTCGTCGGCTTGCACGCTCTTGAGCAGAAACGCACTGGCACCCGCGTCGAGGCTCCCGTATGCGTACGCGTCGAGATTGAAGGTGGTCAGCACGATGACTTTCGTCCTGCGGTTCGCCACGGTGATCCGGCGCGTTGCTTCGATGCCGCCGATACCGGGCATCCGCACGTCCATCAGTACGACGTCGGGCTCGAGGCGAGCGGCCTGCAGGAGGGCGATCTCGCCGCTTGCCGCCTCCCCCACGACTTCGATGTCGTCGCTCGCACTCAGCACGAGAGCGTTCCCGGTCCGGATCAGGTCGTGATCATCGACGAGCAGCACACGAATCACGCGCTCGGCCTCAGTCATCGTTCGCACCGCCACGACACGCCCCCGCAGGGAGCTCGACGACGACTCGCCAACCGCCCCCTTCGTGCGGGGCTGACTCCGCACGTCCTCCGAGGGAGGCAGCTCGCTGGCGAATGCCGACGAGCCCGTACCCGGGCGCGATCGGCTTCTTCACCGCTTCGCCGTCGTCTTCGATCGTGATGACGATAGTGTCTTCGGCCGTGTCGAGCGTCACTCTCGCCCCGGTCGGGTTCGTAGCGTGTCTGAGCGAGTTGGTGAGCGATTCCTGCACGATCCGATAGACGGCCTGTCGGAGAGCGGTATCGGCAGGAATATCCGGCCCCGAGCGATGTACCGCGACGGGCAACCCGGCAGCATCGAAGCGCGCGGCGAGTTCGTCGAGCGCGGGAAGGTTGCCGCCGGATCGGTGGAGCTGCTCGTCGAGTTCCTCATCCGAGTCGCGGAGCAGGCTGAGTGTACGGTGCATTTCGTCGAGGGCGTCGCGGCCGATACCGCCGATTCGTTCGACCGCCGCTACCGCCTGCTCAGGATGCTTCCGCCAGGAACTGGTGGCACCGTTGGCGAGCGAAACGATGACGGTGAGCGAGTGCGCGACCACGTCGTGCATCTCGGCGGCTATACGGCTTCGTTCGGCGAGGGCTGCGTGATCGATTCGCCGGTTCACCGTATCCGCCAGCCTCTCGCGGCGATCCCGGCGACTCTTCACCGCGATGCCGGCGGCGAGCGCAAGCAGCGAGAACGGGTCGGTGAGCGACAAGAGGGGTGGCGTGAGCCCGTTCAGCGAATACGGCACCGTCATGAGCACGGTGACGAGCACCGCCACAGCGTAGCCGGCAACCGCGCGCGGCGCAGTCTGACGCGTTGCGACGGTGAAAAGAGCGAAGGAGAACGGCAGCATCGGGAATATGAAGCCCGGCTGCACGAGTGGGCTGAGCGCGCACGCGACGGCGACGATCATGAGCACCGCGAAGGGTCGGCGCCGACGCAGCAGCAGCGCAATGGCGGTGACGGCGATGAGGGGGTAGCCCCACCAGCCGACTTCGCCGTGCCGGTAGACCATACCCATCAGGTGCGGTGCGCAGGCGACGACCGTGACACCCGCATCCACCACCGTCGGATGACGGCGAAGCCAAGCGAGCGGCCGAGGGGCGGGGCGCCGGAAGTCGTCGGCTTCCACGCGCAGGCCCTCTGTCGTCACGATTCCCTCCTCGCCTAGCGATCCGGTCGCAGTCATGCTAGCGAAGCATCGCGTTCGGCGTCCGCGTGCCGTACGAGATTCCACCCCTGGTTGGTAGTGACCGCGTCACCGGCATCCGTAACGTCGTCATCGAAGGAAGGCGGCACATGGATCAGTCAGGGATCTCGGATCAGGCTTGGATGCTCCGCGCCGACGGCGTGAGCAGGCGATTCGGCACTACGCTCGCGCTCTCGGATGCGCGGCTGACGCTGGATCGGGGCGAGGCCGTCGCGATCATGGGGCCGAGCGGCTCCGGTAAATCGACACTGCTCCACGTTCTCGCGGGTGTGCTCGCGGCCGAAGAGGGGCGTGTCCTGATGCGGCCCGGACCCGACACGGAGGCAGTCGATCTCACGGGTATGCACGATGACGATCGTTCCGCCCTGCGTCTGCGACGGTTCGGCTTCGTCTTCCAGCAGGGTCTGCTGCTGCCCGAGCTGACAGCGATGGAGAACATCGTTCTGCCGCTGCTGTTCCAGGGTGTGCAGCGACGTGAAGCTCACCGAACGGCGGAAGAAGCATTGCGCGATCTGGGACTGCAGGGTCTCGGCAATCGCCGGATCGGGCAGCTCTCCGGGGGTCAGGCGAGCCGTGTCGCGATCGCGAGAGCGATCGTGACCGATCCGTCCATCGTCTTCGCGGATGAACCCACCGGCGCTCTCGATTCGCTCACGGCCCACGACGTGCTGACCGTGCTGCTGGAGTTGGGCAGAGCGAAGAACAGGGCGCTCGTGATCGTCACGCACGACGACCGGGTGGCCTCCCGCTGCGACCGGATCGTGCGCCTCAGCGATGGCCGAATCGAGCGGCCGGTATGACGGCCATGTGGATGCTCGCCGCGGCGACCCGCAGGGATCCGTCGCTCGCGTGGCTGCAACTGACGGCATCTGCGGTGACAACGGTGCTGAGTTTCGGCGTCGCGATGCTCACGGCAGCGTTCCTGCGGGTGCCGTCGGATGAAATCGGCTACCCGGTTCTCGCGATCGTGCTCGTGGGGTTCGTCTTCGTTCCGCTCGCGACGCTCGGCACGGCGACCGCCCGTCTCACGGCCCGCAGCCGCGACGATCGGCTCGCGACGTTGCGCCTGCTGGGCGTGTCCGCGGCACGGGTGAGGAGGACGGCGCTGGCCGAGGCGACGCTCATCGCCGCAATAGGCATCGCGGCCGGCACCGCCGTATCGCTCGCGCTGCCGTTCGCACTTTCTGCGCTGACGATCTACGGGCAGCCCTCGACACCTTCTGCTTTCGCGTTGCCGATCGCCGTCCGGGCGGTGATCCCGATCGCGCTCACGGTGATCGCCATGGGCAGTGCGATGGCCGGTCTGCGCCGGGTAACCATCTCCCCGCTCGGCGTCCGGATCCGACGCGACGCTCCGAGACTGAGCTGGCTGCGCATCGTGCTCGGCGCTGCCGTCATCGTCGGTGCGGCACTGCTCACGCAGGTCGTGTCTCCCGAGTGGGGTCTCGCCGTGGTCTTCGTCGTGCTCGCGCTGGCCGTGCTCGCCGTCATGGGCGTGCTCGGACTCGTCGGACCGTGGATCGTGGCGACGACAGCCCGCATCCGCGCAAGACGCACGTCCGACGGTGCTCGGCTGATCGCCATGCGCAGCATCGCCGACGATCCGAAGGCGAGTTGGCGCCAGGTCTCCGCGATCGCGCTGACGAGTTTCATCATGGTTCCCGCGGTGGCCATGATGGGGTACCTCGATGTGATCCGAGCCAGCGATAGCCGGGAGATCATGACCGACGACCAGCTGCTGATGTTCGCCGATGCCAGGACGATGCTGCTCTCGGCGATCGTCATCGCCTTCCTGGTCGCGGGGTGTCAGGTGGCGATCACTCAGTCGGCGGCCGTGTTGGAGCGTCGAGAACTCTTCGTCGCCCTCGACAGACTCGGAATCCCGCGCGGCGCCCTGATGCGGATGCGCAGAGAAGAGGTCATGATGCCCGCGTTCGTCGCAGTGGCCGGCTCGGCCGCTGCGGCGTCGCTGCTCAGTTTCGTGCTCGTCCTGATGATGCTGATCATGTCTCCCATCTCCTCCGCGACACTTGTTCTGCTCCTGGCTGCGGGCATCCTGATGCTGCTGACCGGCGTGAGCATTACGCGACCGGTGCTGCTGCGCGTGCTGACGGCACCGGAGCGCGGCGAATAGCTGGATCAGCCTGAACGCTCGCGGAACAGTACGCGGGGAACGAACCAGAGGAAGAACAGCATCCCGAGCAGCTCGATGATCGACTGCATGACCACGACGATCGCGCTCACCTCCCACCCAGCGGGCAGCGCGAGGGCGAACGGCAGCACGAGGAACGAGTTCCTGGTGCCTAAGGAGAATGCCAGCGTCCGTCCGTGCTGCACGGGCAGCCGGGCAGCCAACGCGAGCGCTTTGGCCAGTACGAGGCTCACCGCAAGGAAGACGAGTGCGGCCCCCGCTGCCGGCAGCAGCCCGATGACGTCGCCGAGGATGTCGGCGTGTGATGAGGAAACCAGGAAGATCACCACGGCCAGCAACGGCACCGGCAACCATCCGAGTCGATCGATGCCACTGCGTATCGGGAACCGTTTCGCGAGCTGCTCGGTGGCGGCCGCGAGCACGAGCGGAACCAGCACGATGAGCAACCCGGGCCAGACATCGGCCGGTGCGAAGATCGACGAGACATCGATCCCCGTCAGCAGCACGAGATAGAGCGGCAGGAGGAGCAGCTGGAGGAGCAGGGTCACCGGGGTCAGTGCTGTCGCCCTCGCCACATCCCCGCCCCCGAGCTGACTGAAGGTGATGAACCAGTCGGTGCAGGGCACGAGCAGTACCAGGAACAATCCAAGGCGCAGCGGCTGATCATCCGGCATGAACCCAACGATCGCCCAGACCAGCAGCGGTACGAACACGAAGTTACCCAGGAGCGCAGTCATGAGGAAGCGGACATCTTTGAACGCCGCCGGAATCGAAGCGAGCGGCGTCTGCGTAAACGTCGCGTACAGCAGCGCCGCCAGCACCGGCCAGACCAGCGCTTCGCCAAGGTCACCGAACGACGTCACGGCGACGCCGACGACCAACCCGACGGCCACGGCGGCGAGATAGATCCAGACCTGGTGCCGTTCAAGAGCGTCACGACTCGGCACGAGCGTCCCCGAGCATCCGTGTTCTCTCCATAGCTGCCAACGGTAGCGGTTCACCCGCGCTCGTCGGATGCTGTCATCCGATTCGGGAAAACCCGAAGGAGTTGTCTGGCTTCCCCTGTAGCCCCAAACCTGCGTCAGCCGTAGCTTGGAACCATGACAACGACCAAGACCGACGTCGCGCCACGGAAAGCCGTGCGCTCGCCGCTCAGAATCCCAACCACGATTCTTCATCTCGCCGCGATGGGCGCCCTCGGATGGGCCGTCCTGAGCATCCTCATCGGCATCTTTTCCGCCGGTGTCAGCTTGATCCTCGTGCTCGGTATCGGGCTGCTGCTACTGGTCGGCCTGGTCTACGCCATCTTCGGCGTCGCCTGGCTCGAGACCACGCGCGTCGACGGCCTATACCTACTCGGTGCGCCTCCCCTGCGCCTCCGAAAGCAGAGCGAGCCGGGGTTCAAGGCATACGTCATGACCTTCCTGCGGCAGACGATCGACGGACGAATGTGGGCTGCGCTCGCGAACTTCCTCATCGCGAGTACGCTCGGTGTCTTCCTCATCGCCATGGTGCATCTGTTCATCGTCTCGATCGGGGCGATCGTGCTGGGCCTGATGGGCGTACCGGAAACCTGGTCGCTCTCGTCGGTCTGGGGCGTGTTCTTCGGCTCGTCGGCTGCAACCTCCACGACCCTGCTCGTGCTGGGCATTATCGGCGCCATCCTCGCTCCCGTGCTGGTCGTCGTTACGTCGCTGCTGCACCGGTCGATTTCGATAGGCATCATCGGTTCCGTGGCCAGGGTCAGCACGCTCGAGCAGAGCGCACGCACATCGGCAAGGCAGCGAGAAGGTGCGGTTCGTGCCGCGGATGTCGAGCGCACCCGCATCGAACGCGACTTGCACGACGGGGTCCAACCCCGCCTCGTTTCGGTTGGAATGACGCTCGGGCTGGCCAGCCAGCAGGTCGAACAGGACCCGACGGCGGCCAAGCAATTGATCGACGAAGCACACACCTCCACGAAGGCCGCCATAACGGAGCTGCGACAACTCGCTCGCGGCATCCACGCTTCCGTGCTGGACGACCGCGGGTTGGATGCCGCACTTTCGGCGCTCGCAGGACGATCGCACGTCCCCATTCAACTCGATGTGCAAATGCCGCACAGGGTCGGGAGGGATGCAGAAGCCGCCGTCTACTTCGCGGTTTCCGAGGCACTCACGAACGCAGCCAAACACTCGAGAGCGAGCTCGTGCAGAGTGACCGTCCGCCTGCGAGATGACGCAACGCTCTGGGCTCGAGTCGAAGATAACGGCGTCGGCGGCGCAGTCGTCCAACCCGGTGGCGGACTCGACGGCATATCCAATCGTGTGCAGGCTGCAGGCGGCACCGCGCGACTCGACAGCCCGAACGGCGGCCCGACGGCACTGGAGGTGACCGTTCCATGCGCATCCTGATCTGTGAAGACTCCGTACTCCTCCGCGAAGGTATTGCCCGACTGCTCGAGCATTCCGGACACGAAGTCGTTGCCGCACTCTCGGACACGGAAACGCTGGCAGAAGAGGTCGAGAGGACAGCCCCTCAGCTCTGCATCCTCGATGTTCGTCTGCCTCCGACCTTCACCGACGAAGGCATTCGAGCCGCTCTGCTGCTTCGACGGACGCGTCCGGAGCTGCCCATCCTGGTGCTCTCGCAGTACGTCGAGGAGCGGTACGCAAGCGATTTGATCTCTGCATCGGGCGGCGCCTTCGGCTACCTCCTCAAAGATCGCGTCGCCGACGTCACGGAATTCATCGGTTCGGTGGAGCAGATCGCGGCCGGTGCAACCGTGTTGGATCCGGAAGTCGTCTCCCAGCTGCTCACTCGTCGCAATCAGGATCAGCGCATGCAGCGACTCAGCGATCGCGAGCGCACGGTTCTCGCGGCACTTGCCGAGGGGAAGTCTAATCAGACCATCGCGGATATGCTCTTCCTCTCTGCGGCCAGTGTCGAAAAGCATGTCACCGCCATCTTCCAGAAACTCGAGCTCGAGCCGGAAGCCGGGAACCGGCGGGTGCTGGCGGCACTCGTACACATCGAAACCCACGGCACGCAGGGCTCTGCGCACCAGACAGGACAGCAATCATGAACGACAACGACTCCTCCAAGATCTCGACACCGTCTGCGGACACACGACAAGAACGGTCAACGGCTGCGAAGACGGTCGCAATCACGACGGCCGTAATCGGTGCCTTCACGCTCGTGGGCGTGGGCGGTTCGGCCGCTGTGGCGACGGCCGGCAGTGTCTGGAGCGTTGCCGACGGCGGAGACTCGGCACAGTCGCTCGATACGAGCGGGATTACGGAACTCGATGTCAACGCATCCGCAACGCAGCTGACCGTCGAGTTCGGTAACGTCAGCGAGGCGACCCTCGAGGCTCACGGCACGAATTGGCAGTTCGATCGAAACGGCGAAACCCTCGTTGTCGACCAGCGGCGCGGCCCCTTCGGAGGCTGGTGTTTCATCTTCTGCAACGCGGGGTCGGACTCCGCGGTCCTGACACTGCCCGACACGCTGAACGGGTCACTGGATGCGGAAGCCGAAGTCGGAGCAGGGGCCCTTCGTATCGACGGTGCATTTCGCTCCCTCGATGTGCGCGTCGGAGCAGGAGAAGCCATCGCCTTCGGCGAAGCAGAGACGCTGAACGTGACGGTTGAGACAGGGAGGGCCGATGTCTCGCTGCGCGATGTCGAGACCGCCGATATCTCGGTCTCGGTCGGAACTGCCGACGTTGCGCTGACCGGCAGCACGCCCGCGCTGGTGGATGTCGATGTTTCCGTCGGCGATGCGACGGTCACGCTCCCCGACGCGCTCTACAGCCTCAGTCGCGACGCCTCGGTGGGCAGCATCGACTCGACGCTACGAACCGACCCCAGCAGCCCACACGTGGTCGATGCAGAGGTGTCGGTCGGCAGCATCATCCTGCGAGCGGAGTAATCTCGTCGGCTCATGTGCCGCAGTACGTCACGTGCGGCCATGAGCCTTCGGGTGCCGGAGCCGCGTACCGATCGAGGCCGGGCCGCTCCTCGAAGGGATGCTCGAGGACTTCGAGGAGCCGGGAGAAGGGTTCGAAGTCGCCTTCCGTCGCCGCGACGAGGGCTTCGTCCACGATGTGGTTCCGCGGCACATAGACGGGGTTCACACGGTCCATCGCATCCCCGTCCGGGCTCAGACCGAGCCACGTCTGGAACCATTCGCCAATGCCTTCTTCCCCCGTGAACAGTGCATGGAGGGCTGCCGATTCGCCGCGCGCGGCGTGAGCGAGGGCCCGGAAGAACCGGTGGTAGTCGACGCTTTCGGCCTCCAACCGAGCGAGCATCGGCCGTGCGGCCTCCCCCATCTCCGCGTCGGTGGCATCCGCGATACCGAGCTTGCGGCGCATCCCTGCGAGGAGCTCGGCCTCGTAGACGCTCGTGAACACTCGCACGCGGCCCTCGGCGATTTCGACAGCGGCATCCTGGTCGTCGGCGAGCAACGGCAACAGGCTGTCGGCGAAACGAGACAGATTCCAGAGAGCGATGCCGGGCTGATTCGCGAAGGCGTAGCGACCCTGGTGATCGATCGAGCTGAAAACGGCACCCGGATCGTAGTCGTCGATGAAGGCGCAGGGACCGTAATCGATGGTTTCACCGGCGAGTGAGGTGTTGTCGGTGTTCATGACGCCGTGCACGAATCCGACGAGCATCCACGAAGCGAGCAGCTTCGCCTGCTCCGTTGCGACGGCTTCCACGAGCTCCTCGTAGCGTTTCGGATTCCCTTCGAGCTGCGGGTAGTGACGCTGAATCGTGAAATCTGCGAGCTTCTCCAGCAGCGCCTCGTCCCCGGTTGATCGTGCGTACTGAAATGTTCCGACCCTGATGTGACTGCTCGCAACGCGTGCGAGCACTGCACCTGGGAAGAACTCCGCTTCGCGACGAACCGAGGTCCCCGTTTCGACGACAGCGAGCGCGCGCGTCGTCGCTATGCCGAGGGCGTGCATCGCTTCGCCCATGAGGTACTCGCGCAGCATCGGCCCGATCGTCGCAAAGCCATCGGCGCGTGCGAACGGCGTTCTGCCGGAACCCTTCAAGTGGATGTCGCGCGTGCGTCCGTGCACGTCGGTGAGCTCCCCCAGCAGCAGCGCTCGGCCGTCCCCGAGTCTCGGGGCGTAGAACCCGAACTGATGTCCCGCGTACGCCTGCGCTACCGGTTTCGCCTGCTCGGGCAGCTCATTGCCGAGCAGGAACCGGATGCCCGATTCGGTTCGCAGCACGCTGGGGTCCAGCCCGAACTCGGCTGCGAGTTCTTCGTTGAGTACCCGCAGCTTCGGTTCTTCCGGGCGCACCGCCTGCCAAGGGACGGTCAGCTCTTCAAGCGCTGTCGCGTACTCGCTGCGCAGCGCGAAGTCGATCGACATCTCTGCTCCCATCGCTCGGTTGCGTCGAACTGCCACCGCGCTCAAAGCCTACTTGCGCACCGCACCCGTCGCAGAGGCCTTGACAGCACCGTCCCCTTCCGGACCCGTGGGCGGGGGTCTAACGGGTCGTGTGTGCGCCTCCGTTCACGTGCATCGTCTGACCGGTGATGTGTCTCGCTTTCGGTGATGCGAGGAAAGAGACGATCGAGCCGATGTCCTCTGGCTTGCCGACACACTTCGTGTGCGTACGTTCAACGAGCGCCGTGCGACGGCCCGCGCCGAGAGGGCCGCCGAAAAGGTTGGTGCCCTCGACATATCCGGGAGCGACCACATTCGCCGTGATGCCTCTCGCGCCGAGCCGCTCGGATACTCCGGCGTTCCAAGCCTGCAACGCCGCTTTCGACGCCGAGTAGGGGTTTCCCGCATACTCCGCGCCGATCGAACCAATGCTGATGACTGCCCCACCGGGGCTGATGTGGTCCTCGAGCGCCCGCGTGACTAGAGCTGCACCGACCACGTTGACGCGCAGGTTCCGGTGCCAGTACTCGGCAAAGGCAGTAAGGTCAGCGTCAGCTGCGGGAGCAGGGGCCGCGAACCCTCCAGCGTTATTGACGATGACGTCGACCCCTGAAGCGAGGATCGTCGGTAACTCGTCAATCGACGCGATGTCTTCGAGATCGAGTCTCACACCGGTTGCTCCCAGTCCGGAAGCCGAAGACGCGATGTCGTCGCTTCTGCCGGTAATCAGGACATCGTCTCCGGCCCTGATGAACTGCTCGGCAATGGCACGACCGATCCCGCCGCTTCCGCCCGTAATCAACACTGTACGGTTCATAACCCCTCCTATATTGTTTAGCACTAAACGGTACAGTTTTGTTTAGCGCTAAACAAGGAGCTCCATGCAGAATCAACTTCCCCGCGCGACACCGCGCGATATCTCCGACGCTTGGCAGCGCGAGCTTCCGGGTGTCCCGACCAGATCCATCGCTTTGATCACATCCGTCAAAGTCATCGGCCGGAGCCTGCGGCAGGCAAGAGAAGAAGCGCTCTCGAAACACCGCATCGATGCCGCGACCCTCGATCTTCTCAGCTCCCTACGCAGAGCAGGAACGCCATACACGCTGACAACACGCGAGCTGACGGACGTGTGCCTCGTGACCGCCGGCGCGATCTCGCAACGCGTTGCGAAGGCGGAAGGCGCGGGGCTCGTCACTCGTCGCTCGCTCGCCAATCGGCGTGTTGAAGTTGAACTGACCGCAAGGGGTCATCGGCTGGTTGAAGAGAGCGCAGCTCATGTACTGGCAACCGACGAAAGTCTCGTTGCCGGACTGACAGACGCGGAAGTCGATCAGCTGGGCAGCCTACTTGATCGGTGGCAGCAGACGATGCAGTCGGCAAGCGCTGACTAGCGGCGGACATCGGATCCGCTCGCGTCCTCGTTTCGAGGCTGAAGATTGCAGGGCTTGCGGGCGCGCACGAGGTGCCGGCTCGAGTACGCGACGAAGCTTCTTTCGCGCCGGATATGGGCATCCATTGCCAGCAATCGGCCCGTGTGGGTGACCACGTCGAAGTCGGGTACCCACCACACGCATTTGCGGAGAATCCAAACGACGGCGCCGACGTCGAAGAACTCCATGCGCAGTCGTGCCGTCTGCAACTCGTCAATGACCAGGCCGGCAGCATTCGCCGCGCGAGTCTCGACGTCGGGAGCACGACTATTGCGATCGCGGGAGCTCGTCCGACCGTAGAAGAACTCGGTGAGTTCATCGGCTGAGGCGGGGCCGACGTGCTGTGCGAAGTACTCGCCACCCGGTGCCAGGACGCGCGCGATCTCCGACCACCGAGGCGTGACGGGATGCCGCGAGGTGACCAGATCGAACGTTGCATCGGCGAACGGCAGCGGCTGATGGCGGTCAGTGGCATGTATCTGCACTCCGCGCGGGCCGAGCGTTGCACACGCGACCTCGAAATTCGGTGGCCATCCCTCTGTCGCGTGCTGCTCGACGGCCAGCACCGGCGCCTCGTTCAGGACTTCCCCTCCGCCCGTATCGAGGTCGAGGGCGACCCGTGCAGTGCGTAGGCGCTTCGCGAGCAACTTCGCATAGCCCCACGGCGGTCGCTCCTCTGTCGCCCGCCCATCGAGCCAGGAGAAGCCCCAGCCCGTAACGTCTGCGGCAGCGGCAGCCTCGATCAACGTGTGAGTTTCGTAGTCCGGCCGCTGTTCTTTCGTCATGACCCCGTCAGTCTGGCAGAGCGTGGTGCTGCTGGCCATCACGGTTGGTCTGACCTTGCGAACCTAGAATGGTCAGGTGACCGAAGAACACAGCGCCGCCGAGGATCGAACGGCGGCCGAACAGCACTCCTCGCACGGGCCGCGCTGGGGCACACTCCTGCGCAACACGCTGCTCGGCCTCGTTGTGCTCGGCATGGTGTGGCTGGTGTTCAACGTCAAACTGCCGTCGATCGACGAGCTGCAGGAACGTCTCGTTGGATGGGGAGGCGCCGCCTGGATCGTGTTCGTCGCGCTCTATGCAGTCGTTGCGATCACGCCCATTCCGGTCACGATCATGGCCGTAACAGCCGGCATCCTGTTCGGCATTGTCGAAGGCAGCATCCTGTCGGTCATCGGCGCACTGATCGGATGCTGGATCGCCTATTGGCTCGCGCGCGGGCTCGGAACGGCGACGGTGAAGCGACTGCTCGGTCGCCACGCAACCACGGTCGAGAAGCACTTGGAGGACTCCGGACTCAGCGCAGTCTTCGTACTGCGGTTGATGCCGGGGCTCCCCTACTGGCCCGTGAACTACGGCAGCGGCGCCTTCGGCGTATCCCAGCGCGACTACTTGATCGCCAGTGGAGTTGCGACGATCCCCGGGCAGGTTTCCCTCGTGGCGATCGGCGCGTTCATCGCGGAACCTTCGATTGCGCACGCAGCCGTCGTGGTCGCTGCCTGGCTGACAGTGGCCGTAATGACGATCCTGGCGCTCAGACGCTGGCGGAGGTCGGCGAAATCCAAGCGCGATTGAGCGGTTCGGGTTCGTAGCGCGCTCGCCAAGGCATGCCCGAAAGGCTGAGTTTCTGTCGCCCGCGCACGAAAGACTGACCGTTTGTCAGCCCTTCACGTCTTTCGCGTTTTTCGTGCAGGCACATATGTACGACCAACCGGCCCACGCAGCAAGGGGATTGCCACACAGGGCACGCCGTGCAATTCTGCT
>NZ_CAMEFJ010000004.1 GCF_945915485.1 uncultured Agrococcus sp. | reverse complement strand
GCGAGCATCCCCGCAGCGGCAATCCACATCGCGACGGCGTAGGGAACGTCGTGCGTGAACGTGAGGAGCAGGAATCCGGATCCGAGCCCGAGAATGCTGGGAACAACAGCCCACATCCGGCCGAAGCGGTCCATGATCCATCCCGAAGCGAAGAAGAGCGCGAAATCGACGATGCCGGCGAGACCGATCACCATGCCCGTCGTCGTCGCGTCGACACCGATGGAAACCGCCCAGAGCGGAACGAGGAGTGTTCGTGCATTCCGGGCGAAGGCCATGAGGGCGGCGCCCACGCCGACGGTGGCGAGCGTGCGTGCATTTGCTCGAATCGTCGGCAGGATACCCCGCGAAGCCGCCGCCGCGTTGCGCTGTCCTGCGCGTGCCGGGTCGGACGAGAATGTCGTTGTCGGATCCGGCAGAAAGAACAGAATGACGACGGCAGTCAGTGCGCCGACCCCGAACACCGCAAGGCTCACGCGAGTCTCAGCGCCCAGGGCGAACAACACGGATGAGATCAGCGGCCCGATCGCGACGCCGAGTCTGAACGTGCCGCCGAGCGTCGCGAGCGAACGCGCACGATACCGATAGGGGACGAACGTCGTCATGAACGCGTGCCTGGCGAGTGAGAAGACGGCCGTGCCGAGCCCGGCGGCAAGGATGCAGGCGGCCAACTGCCACCACGCGGTTGCGAAGAACGCGAGTCCGAGGAAGACGAGCACGGTGAGGCCCGCGTAGATCATGGTTGCGCGTTCCCCGAATCGGGCGACGAGAGCCCCTCCCGGAACAGACCCGAGGAGTTCGCCGATCGTTGCCATCGCTGCGACGATGCCGGCAACGGCGAGGGATGCTCCCATGTCGCGTGCGAGCAACGGGATAAACGGAATGAGTGCGCCCTGGCCTATCGCGAAGGCGATCGTCGGCGCGAAAACAGCGATTGCGACAGAGCGAAACGGGAAGCGTTCGCCGTCGGAAGTGTCAGCTGCCACAGTCGCAGCCTACGCCAGTGCGTGCTCCACGAAATCCGTACGCCCGCTCTGGTCTGCGTCCCCGTCGCGGGGCCGTTAGGCTGGTCAATCATGAGCGAAATCGATATCGGCCACGATCTGAGTGAGCTTCGTACGACCTTCTCGGACATCCGAGCGGTCGTCGACACGGATGCTCTGGAGCGCGACATCGCCGAGCTCAGCGAACGTGCCGGAGCCCCCGACCTTTGGGATGATCCCGACGCGGCACAGCAGGTCACGAGCGCCCTGAGTCATAAGCAGGCGCAGCTCAAACGTGTGCTCGATACCGAGCAGCGCATCGACGACCTCGAGGTACTCGTGGAACTCGCGAACGAAGAGGACGACGACTCGGCCAAGAGTGACGTTCGCAAGGAGCTCGCCGCGTTGCAGAAGACCATCAGCGACATGGAGATCCACACGCTCCTGGATGGCGACTTCGATGAACTTCCGGCCGTCGTCACGATTCGCGCCGGTGCGGGAGGTGTCGACGCGAGCGATTTCGCGGAGATGCTGTTGCGCATGTACCTGCGGTACGCCGAGCAGCACGGGATGCCCGTCACGGTGCACGACACGTCCTACGCCGAGGAGGCGGGCATCAAGTCCGCTTCGTTCGAGATCGATGCTCCTTACGCGTTCGGCAACCTCTCCGTCGAGGCGGGCACGCACCGCCTGGTACGCATGAGCCCGTTCAACTCCGCGGGCAAGAGACAGACCAGTTTTGCAGCGGTCGAAGTCGTGCCGCTCTTCGAACAGACGGACGAGATCGACATCCCCGAGAACGACATCCGCGTCGATGTCTTTCGTTCATCCGGTCCGGGTGGCCAGAGTGTCAACACGACAGACTCCGCCGTCCGGATCACGCACCTGCCGACCGGCATCGTCGTTTCGATGCAGAACGAGAAGAGCCAGATTCAGAATCGTGCTGCCGCAATGCGCGTGCTCCAGTCGCGTTTGCTTCTCGTGAAGCGTGAAGAAGAGGCTGCACGGAAGAAGGAGCTCGCCGGTACTATCTCGGCAAGTTGGGGCGACCAGATGCGTTCGTACGTACTGGCGCCGTATCAAATGGTGAAGGACCTCCGCACGAATCACGAGGTCAACAACCCCACTCACGTGTTCGACGGCGACCTCGACGGTTTTATCGCTGCCGGTATCCGGTGGCGCAAACAACAGCAGCTCGCAGACGATTAGCGGGCTTGTGCGGCAGGATATTTTGTCGATTGCGGAGCGCCTGTCGCTACACGGCGCACGGCGTGCGTAGCTTGTACGTCGATGATCCTCTTCGACAACGTCTCTAAGACCTACAGGCGCAAGGCCCGCCCTGCCCTCAACGAGGTCTCCCTCGAGATTCAGGCTGGCGAGTTCGTGTTTCTCGTCGGAGCCTCCGGCTCCGGCAAGAGCACGGTGATCCGCATGATCATGCGTGAGGAACGCGCCAATACAGGCGATATTCACGTCCTCGGCCAGCGCCTCGCCTCGATTCCGACGCGCAAGGTGCCGTTCTTCCGGCGCAACCTGGGCGTCGTGTTCCAGGACTTTCGGCTGCTCCGCAACAAAACGGTCTATGAGAATGTGGCGTTCACGCTGCAGGTCATCGGCAAAAGCCGAGGCTTCATCTCGGAGGCGGTCCCCGATGTTCTGCAGATCGTCGGCCTTGCCGGGAAGGCGTCCCGGTTTCCGCACGAACTCTCCGGCGGCGAACAGCAGCGTGTTGCCATTGCACGAGCGGTTGTCAATAAACCACCCATTCTCCTCGCTGATGAGCCGACGGGAAACCTCGACCCGACAACCAGCGCGGGCATCATGGCGCTGCTTGCGAGAATCAATGAGGGCGGCACGACAGTAGTCATGGCAACGCACGAGGCCTCCATCGTCGACGCTATGCAGCGACGCGTCATCGAGCTCGACTCCGGCAAGGTGGTTCGCGATGAGAAATCGGGCACATACGGCGTATCGGTAGCCGCCACCGGTTCAACAGGAAAGGCACCGGAGAGCAAAGGCGGTAAGAAAGCCGCTTCGAAGAAGAGCGAGAAGGGAGCCAAAGCATGAGGGTCGCACTTGTTCTCCGCGAGGTGTGGACCGGCCTTCGCCGCAACATGTCTATGGTCATCTCGGTCATCCTCGTGACATTCATCTCCCTGACCTTCGTCGGTTCGGCGATGCTGCTGCAGAGTCAGATCAACCAGATGAAGGGCTTCTGGTACGACCGCGCTCAAGTCGCCATCTACTTCTGCAATGACGGAGATACCGGCGATCAGTGCGCGGGAGAAGCCACCGAGGAAGACATCGCCGCCGTTGAGGCCGTTCTCGAATCGGAAGCTATCGATCCGTTTGTGCGCAACTTCGAATTCGAGGATCGCGAACAGGCTCTTGAGAATTTCCAGCGACAGTTCGCCGGAACGCAGGCCGTCGAATTCGCCACGGAAGATTCCATGAGCAGAGCGCTCCGTGTGCAACCGAGCAGCCCTGCCGATGCTTCCGTCGTTGCAGAGGCGACACGTTCCCTGCCGGGTGTGCTGGAAGTCCAGGATCAGCGGCGACTGCTCGAGCCCATCTTCAATGTCTTGAACATCGCGAGCCTCGCGGCTGTCGTCATCGCGGCGATCATGCTCGTGGCGGCGGTGCTTCTCATATCAACAACGATTCGACTATCCGCGTATTCGCGACAGCGAGAGCTGGGCATCATGCGGCTTGTCGGTGCCTCGAACCGTTTCATTCAGACACCGTTCATCCTCGAGGGCGTTGTCGCGGCACTCGTGGGGTCGTTGCTCGCCAGCGGTGCAATTCTTGCGCTCGTGCAGTGGGGCGTGCAGGGTTATCTGGCACCAGCATTGCCGACGTATCCGCTTGTCACGGTCGATGCAGCAATGCTCGTGGTACCCGTGTTGCTGGGCATCGGGGTCGTGCTCGCCGCTATCGCCGCAGCTGTTGCGATTCGTCGCTACCTGCGCGTATAGACGGGCCGCTCTCCAGCCATCGTCGATACGGCGATGTGATGCTATGCTGAACGGCTGACTACGCGCAGGAGGAGACGTTCGTGGCACGCGAGGAAGGGCGAAAACTGATCGCCCAGAACAAGAAGGCCAGACACGATTACAACATCGAAGATCGTGTTGAGGCCGGCATCGTGCTGACCGGAACCGAGGTCAAGTCGCTTCGCGCCGGACGCGCCTCGCTCGTCGACGGTTACGCCTTCATCGACGGGGGCGAGGCATGGCTGGACGCAGTGAACATCCCTGCCTACGCGCAAGGAACCTGGACGAACCACCCGCCGCGGCGGAAGCGGAAGCTGCTGCTCCACCGCCATCAGATCGATAAGCTCGCGGGTCAAGTCGCGCAAGGCGGCTACACTCTCGTTCCGCTGAGCCTGTATTTCTCAGACGGACGAGCGAAGGTCGAACTGGCGCTAGCGAAGGGAAAGCGCGAGTACGACAAGCGGCACGCTCTGCGTGAGCGCCAGGACAAACGCGAAGCGGAGCGCGCGATGCGCATGCGGAATCGGCTCGGCGAGTAGAACCGCGCCGAGCCGATCGGCCGCACTCGTTACTGTTCGCTTTCTTCGCCGCCCAGCACGATGCCGGCCTGATTCAGGAGCGCGTCACGGCTCCCGTTGAAGCTCTCAGCCGAGGCGATGAGCGGGTCATCGTGCCCGCTCGTCACGGAGTTCGAGCTGAGCCAGTCGTTCACATCGCCTTCTGCCTGGAGGCGGTCGTACGACACGACATCGTGCTCTTCGATCTGCTCAACGGGGTCGCTCGTGAACGAGTTCACCACCTCACGTTCCAGCGCTCCGTACTCTTCCCAGTACTGCACGTATACCGAGCAGGCGTCGTCCATGCCCGCGGGGCAGTGGTTCGTGTACAGGCCGACCATGTCGTCCGCGTATGCGACGTAGGCCGATTCGTATGCGTCGGCATTCGCCTGTCGCTTCGACGACGTCGACTCGTCGTAGCAGCCGTAGCTCGACTGGCAGGTGATAATCCACTCACCGTCCTCCTCGATGGCGGGCAAACGGTACTCATCACCGTCGGAGAGTGCTCGCGCGAACGACTCGAGCGAGTCGAGATTACCCTGATAGCGGTCGTAGATTTCGGTGAATTCGCCCACGAACGCGCACTCTGCCGGCGCCGAGCCCATCGTGGACTCAATGAGCTCCAGCAGCTCGGCGCTGCCTTCGTAACGGGCCTGGTACTCACTGTATTGCTGAACAGCTGCGTCGTATTCCTCGTTACCTTCCGCATCCTCCACGTTGGGGCGTGCGGGAGGCTCGCCACCGGAAAGTTCTTCGAAGACCGGTGCCAGCCCATCCAGCTGAGAACACGTTTCACCGAACGAACCGTCCCCCGAGTAGTCGCCGTTGGCCGCCGAGAGCACGTCCAGACCGTCGAAGGAACTCTCGAGCGCGGCCAACTGATCCTCTGTGAACGTTGTCGACCACGCGTCGTGCTCCTGGTTGTAGGTTGCGACCGCCTCGTCAATCTCCTGCTGCTTGAGATACTGCGGGACGAAGATGGCCGCAAGCAGGCCGAGAATCGCAATGACAGCTACCGGAATCGTGATGCCGAGAATGAGACCGAGGCGCTTCTTCTTTTTCTTGCCTCCGCCTTCGCCGGGTCCTCCGGGTCCGCCGTAGCTTCCGTCGCCCGGCCCGCCGTACTGATTTCCGTCGCCGCCGTAACCGCCTACGTAGCCGCCCCCTTGGTCGACGTAAGGAGGCTGCTGGCCGCCGTACCCGTCATAGCCGCCCTGCTGTTGCGGCACGCCCTGTTGGGGGTCCTGTGGGTACTGCTGCTGAAACTGGCCCTGCGGGTACTGCTGCTGCGAGTACTGGTCGTAACCGGGAGCCGATGGGTTCTGCCCCGGCTGTTGAACCGGGCCGGTGTTGTCAGGATTCGGGTTGGACTGGTGCGGGGGGTAGTTCGTCATGGTGCTACTTTCTAGGGGATGAGGACGCCGTCACGTGCCTCGAGGACGCGGTCTTGGCCCGAAAGGAGTTCGACCGCGAGTTCGAACAGGTTGGATTCGTTGCTGTCGGATGCCGCTGAGTCGCCGTGCTGCATGCCCTCGGCGTGCGTCATGCCGAGAGCCGTTACGACGCCGCCGGGAGTGCTGGTTCCGAGGAAGAGACCTACACGAGACTTCTTCGACTGTTGGTTGGGGCCGGCCGGTGGCCCGGCAGCCGGTGGATATCCGCTGCCATTCCAATCCTGACCAGCAGGCCCGGCGGGTGGCGGCCCGTAGTACGGCTGTGCCGATTCAGGATTCGGCGGAGGGTACGTCATAGCAGGTCCTCCCGAGAATGGTTCGTATCTCTAGGGTAGACGGGTGAAGCTGACAGATGGCCGACTGTCAGCTTAAAAGCGGCGGACCGTTTCCAGCACTCCCTAGACACTGAGGCAAAGTGGTGGAAACTGTCGATCCGGCGTAGCCTCGTACGGTCCCCACGATCTTCCTGCGTCGAAGAGCGCGTCGCGTCGCAACCGATGCGCGGTACCTATCGAGTGCGAGAGACTGGTTATCCGCGAAAGCTATACAGGAGCGTGCAATGCGTATCGGAATTCTGACCTCCGGGGGAGACTGCCCGGGTCTCAACGCAGTGATTAGAGCTGCCGTGCTGACCGGCATTAAGGAGTACGACTACGACTTCGTCGGCATCCGGGACGGCTGGCGCGGGCTGATAGAGGGCGATGTTCGCGCGCTCAATCGGTCCGCGGTCCGCGGGCTATCGCGTGTTGGGGGCACGATTATCGGTACCAGCCGTACGCATCCCTACGACGCGGAGGGCGGCGGGCCCGAGAAGATGAAGGCGACCATGGACCGTCTCGGCATCGACGGCATCATCGCGATCGGCGGAGAGGGGACCCTCTCGGGGGCTCGTCGGCTGTTCAACGACGGTATGCCCGTCGTCGGCGTACCGAAGACCATCGACAACGATCTGGACGCTACCGATTACACCTTCGGGTTCGACACGGCCGTGGAGATCGCAACGGAAGCTGGAGACAGACTGCGCACGACGGGCGACAGTCACATGAGGTGCATGGTGCTGGAGGTCATGGGGCGCCACGTCGGCTGGATTGCACTGCACTCGGGTGTTTCGGTCGGAGCTCACGTGATTCTCATTCCGGAGCACCCCGTTTCGATCGAGGAGATCGGCGACTACGTTCGCCAGGTCTACGACCGTGGCCGAGCCCCGCTCGTCGTCGTATCGGAGGGCTTCAAGCTCAAGGACATGGATCAGGAGTACTCGACCAGGGGCAACGACGAGGCGAACCGGCCGCGACTCGGCGGTGTCTCCGAGATGCTCGCCCCGATGATTCAGGAGCACACGGGTATCGAATCTCGAGCGACGGTACTCGGTCACATTCAGCGAGGAGGCGCTCCGACGGGAGCCGATCGGGTGCTCGCCACACGGTTCGGTATCGGTGCCGTACGCGCCGTGGCCGACGGCGATTGGGGCAGCATGGTCGCCCTGCGGGGGACCGATATCGTTCGCGTAACGCTGGACGAGGCGCTCGGTTCGCTCAAGACCGTGCCGGCATCACGCTACGAGGAGATCAAGCACCTGTTCGGGTGATCGCTTACGGGCAGCTGACCGTGAGATGATCGCCGAGGAGCTCTTCGTCACCTGCGTCCAGGACCGGGTCCTGTGAGAGTCGGTAGGTGCATCCCTCGAAGAACACGCGCAGCTGCCCTAAGCCGTCGCCGCACCCGCCTCCTGACGTGCCTTCCGCATCCAAGATGACCAGGCACCAGGCATCTTCCGCATCGATCGTGCCGCCGTAGACGTCCGCACCGCGCGGATCCTGCCCGAAATACCTGATGCTCTCAGCGTCGAGGTTTTCGACCAGACTCGTCGGTGCTTCGGTCGGTACGTTCGCGATGTCGCCAGAATCGAAAGGGCCGTCTTGGGATGCGCATCCTGTCACGACGAGAACCGCGGCGGCGAACAACACTGACCATCGTGGGAGAACCTTCATGCACTCACGGTAGCGAATCGAAGGATGATGAGCCGCCAGTGCGGGATATTGTCATCTGTGGCTACAGCGCGAGTACGTGGTACTATGGAGGGCTGGTCACGCTAGTGGCCGGATGTTCATTGACAAGTCAACAGCGCGCGACGCTACCCCACGGGGATGATCGGTTTCGACACTGTTCATATGCGTGGTGGGAAGCGGGTCGAGGATGCAGGGTTATCTCGTAAACGCCCCCTGCGAAACTATAGGTGCCAACGCAAAGCGCACCGACTTCGCCCTCGCTGCATAAGGCGAGCCCGAAGTCCGTCAGACCCGAGATGCTCTCGCTCGGGACCCTGGCGTCGTTTTGAGAGCTTGCTGCACTACTGCGTCACAGGGTAGTGCGGGACTTTTTCTGTGACTGGGCCCGTCGTCCTAGATGTCTGTGACAAAGGGCGGGGCCGAGTAGAACGAATATCCACAGACTGCACCCGGAGAAGCCTCACTGTGTGGCAGTGGACGGGGGTTCGATTCCCCCCATCTCCACTAGCGATTGAATCTCGGGAGTGGATGCACGCATCCTCTCCCGAGGCGATCGGGATTGTTGACGAGCGCGTAAGCGCGAGGAACATCACAGAGCGTCGCGCGAATGAAAGAGCCCCGGTTTCCCCGGGGCTCTTTTTTGTCGACTCCACGGAAGCGGCATCTCTGTTAGTTCAAATTTGGAATAATTCTGCGAGGGTCTTGTTGACCCGATTAAGAAGGTGTCGAAGAGCGATGCCGGAGAACAGAGAGGCTTGGAGAAATGACGTTTCCGGTTCTTGAAGGTAAAGTCGCGATCGTAACGGGTGCCGCGATGGGCATGGGAGAGGCCACGGCACGGCTGTTCGCCGAGGCCGGCGCTAAAGTCGTCGTCGCCGACTTCAATCGCGAGAAGGGCGAAGCCGTCGCCGCCGAAATTCTGTCGGCGGGAGGTGACGCGCACTTCGTGCAAGTGGACATCTCCGATGGCGAACAAGCAGAAGCCATGGTCGCGGCAACCGTCGAACACTATGGTCGCCTGGACGTGGCAGTCAACAACGCCGCTCTGACGCCCGACCAGAACTTGGCGTCGGAGATCGACGAAGACTACTGGGATCGCCTGATGGCTGTTGACCTGAAGGGGACGGCACTGACGATGAAGTACGAGCTGCGGCAGCTGTTGCAGCAGGGCGATGGTGGCGCCATCGTGAACATCTCATCGACTTCGGGGTTTCGGGTGCAGCCGCAGACGATCGCATACAACGCCGCAAAGCACGGCGTCAATGCGCTCACGAAGACAGCGGCCGTTGAGAACGGCCCGCACGGTATTCGTGTGAACTCTGTCGCACCCGGCGCGGTAGACACCCCGATGTTGCGCGGTGCCATCGAGCAGTTCGGCCTCGATCCCGTTGAGTACCCGAAGCAGCTCTCGGCACTGCACCGCTTTGCACAGCCGGAGGAAATCGCGCAGGCGAGCCTTTGGTTGGCGTCCGACGCGGCGTCCTACGTGACCGGCACGACCATCCACGTCGACGGAGGCTACACGGGCGCGATGTAGTCACTCGCGTGCAGGGAGTCGGTGACTACACTCATTGACATGAGCATCGCCGACCTCCTTGCCCGCAAAGTCTGGCTGGCGCCGATGGCAGGGGGCGTCACGACGGTCGACCTTGCCGTCGCCGTCGGTGGCGCCGGCGGGATGCCGACGTTGGCCGCGGGATACCTTCCCGCCGATGCCGTCGCAGCCGATCTTGTCGCATTTCGTGAGCGCCACCCGGGGCCGGTCGGCGTCAACGTCTTCACGCCGCAACCTCGTACCGTGAGTGCTGAGCAGCTCCGGCGGTACTCCGAGCTGCTGGCGCCCGTCGCCGAACGTCTCGGCTCGAGGCTCGGTGAGCCGGTGCACGATGACGATGACTACGAGGCGAAGATCGATGCACTCGTGCAAGAGGCTCCCGCGCTGGTCACGTTCACCTTTGGGCTTCCCACGGCTCACGATGTCTCGAGACTGCACGGCGCGGGCGTCACGGTCGGCGTCACCGTGACCTGCGTGGAGGAGGGGCGCAGGGCGCTCGAGATCGGAGCCGATGTCTTGATCGCGCAGGCGGCATCCGCGGGAGGTCATAGAAGCACGCACGATCCGCTGCGGAAGCCAGGAAGCGAGACCGTCGCCGACCTCCTGTACGGGCTGTTGCCACTCGATGCGCCCGTTGTCGTCGCGGGCGGAATCGTCGATGCCGCAGGCGTTGAAGCCGCGCTCAGGGGCGGCGCTGCCGCCGTGTCTTGCGGTACTGCGTTTCTCCTCGCGGACGAAGCGGGAACCTCCGGGGTGCACCGTCAAGCACTGCAGGACGCTCGTTTTTCTTCCACGGTCGTGACCAGGGCTTTCACAGGCAGACCGGCGCGTGCCCTCACTAATGCCTGGACACGGCTTGGAGTCGACGCGCCGACCGGATATCCGGATGTTCACTGGCTGACGAGAGATCTCCGCCGTGCCGCTGCGCACCACTGCAACCCAGAATGGGTCCACCTGTGGGCGGGAGAGCGCTGGCAGGACATCCGGGCAGCCCCGGCGGCGGAAATCGTGACCGCTTTGCTGAGCGACGGACGATAGGCTGAGCAGCATCGGTTCAAAGAAGATCAGGAGTGGAAGATGACCAACTATCGCGTCGTGAATCCCTACACGGGAGAGACCGTCAAGGAATATCCGACGGCCACCGACGAACAGATTCGCGAGAGCGTTGCTCGGGCGGATGCCGCGTACGAACCCTGGGCCAGCCGCCCGCTCTCCGAACGCGTTGAAATTCTGCAGAAAGCGGCGAAGGCATTCATCGACCGCAAGCAAGAGCTCGCGGAAATCATCCAGATCGAAATGGGTAAGCCGCTGGAGCAGGGCCTGTTCGAAGCCGAATTCTCCGGTGAGATCATCGGTTATTACGCCGACAACGCCGAGCAGTTCCTGGCGGACGAAGTTCTGGAGAACCGCGCCGGAGTCGACGCGCGCGTTCGCAAGGAGGCCCAGGGCGTCATCCTCGGCATCATGCCGTGGAACTTCCCCTACTATCAGGTAGCCAGGTTCGCTATGCCGAACCTCGTCCTCGGCAATACGGTCGTGTTGAAGCACGCTCCGCAGTGCCCATGGTCGGCAAGCATGATCGCGGAGATTCTGGAAGAGGCCGGTCTGCCGCAGGGTGCGTACGAGAATGTCTTCGCTACGAACGAGCAGATCGCCGACATCGTCATTCCCTCGCCAGCGGTGCGTGGAGTATCGCTGACCGGCTCCGAGCGGGCCGGTGCTGCGGTGGCGGAGGTAGCAGGGCGCAATCTGAAGAAGGTCGTGCTGGAGCTCGGTGGCTCCGACCCCTTCCTCGTGCTCGGTGCCTCGGATCTCGACGCCGTCGTCGAAGCGGCGATCGAGGGCCGTATGGAGAACTCGGGGCAGGCGTGCAACGCTTCCAAACGATTCATCGTCGTCGACGAGCAGTACGACGAGTTCGTCGAAAAGGTGTCGGCAGCGCTTTCCGAGATGAAGGTGGGAGAGCCGGAGGACGGCGAAGCGCTCGTCGGCCCGCTCTCATCGCAGGCAGCTGCCGACAATCTGCGCACACAGGTGGGAGCAGCCGTCGCGGACGGTGCGCAGGTGCTCGCCGGTGACGTTGCGGATTCAGGCGACACAAGGGTTGCCCCCGCTCTGCTCGGCGGCATCACGGAGACCATGGCGGCATACGGCCAGGAGCTGTTCGGGCCCATAGGCCAGGTCTACAGGGCGAAGGACGTGGACGACGCGGTTCGCATCGCGAACGCGACACCGTACGGCCTCGGATCACGGATCTGGGCCGACGACCTCGACGTTGCCAGGTCTGTCGCGGCGAGGCTCGACGTGGGCATGGTGTCGATCAACGGCGCGAACGGTGAGGACTACGACATGCCGTTCGGTGGCGTCAAGCGCTCCGGATTCGGGCGTGAGCTCGGGCCCCGCGGCATGGAGGAATTCATGAACAGGAAGCTCGTCGTCGAGCCCTGAACCAACACGAGTGGTCAGGTACCCGGCCGGTCGCGTTATCCGCGGTCGGCCGGGTATCCCGCTTCTAGCCACGCATTCGTGCCACCCGTGACGTTCATGGTCACGATGCCGAGCGACTGCTCCAGGTACTCGACGACGCGCGCGCTGCGGCCACCGGACGCGCAGATGATAGCGGCGCCATCCGGAATCTCCGGGTATCGAACGGGTACCTGCGCCATCGGCATGTGCTCGGCTCGCGGTACCCTGCCGGCTTGCCACTCGTCGAGCTCCCGCACGTCGACGACAGGAACATTCGGGTCGGCGTGAAGCTCTTGTACGGTGATCTCGCGCATGGCTGCAGACTATCCGTCCATCGCGGCGAGTAGTTCGGCGTGCAGTAGTCCGTTGCTCGCAACGGCACTGCCGTGCCACGGACCTTCGCTGCCGTCGGCAGCGGTGAACGTGCCGCCCGCCTCCTGCACGATCGGAACGAGTGCGGCCATATCGTACGGCTGGAGATCGAACTCCGCGACGGCATCGATCTGGCCCTCCGCGAGCAGCATGTAACTCCAAGCGTCACCGTAGGAGCGTGCTCGCCAGACACGTCTTTGCAGCGCGATGAGCTGATCGAGTCGGCCCGCTCCGTCCCACCCTTGGATCGCATTGTAGGAGAAGGCGGCGTGCTCGAGGGTGTCCGTTCCCGAAACTCGGATGCGTCTCGGGTCGCCAGGGTTGGTCCAGGCACCTTCGCCCACGGACGCCCACCAACGCTGGCCGAACGCCGGTGCTGAACATACACCGACAACGGGCTTGTCATCCACGGCCAACGCGATCAGTGTTGCCCACACGGGCGCACCGCGCATGAAATGAGCGGTTCCGTCGATGGGGTCGATGATCCACTGCCGTGCTCCACTTCCTTCGGTTCCGAATTCCTCACCGAGGACGCTGTCTTCCGGCCGCTCTGAGTGCAACCGGTCGCGAATCGCGAGTTCAACGGCTCTGTCTCCTGCCGTAACGAAGGTGCGATCCGGCTTCGTCCAGGTCTCGAGATCCTGGCTGCGGAAGTGCTGCATCGAGATCTCGTCAGCGATGTCGGCCAGACGAAGAGCGAGCGATAAATCTTCAGCGTGCATGTTTCTACGCTACAGCTCGGAGAAGCGTTCAGGCGTACCCCACAAGCGAACTCCGCCGAGCGAACAAGCGGCACGTGCGGGCACGAAGGATGAGCCTCCAGGCGATAGGCTGACCTACGTCATGCATCGCGGCCTTTCGACCGGATCGCGGTCGTGACGGGTAGCGTGAAGCTGCTACACAGCCCGCTGTCGGCAATTTCGATTACCTTGGCAATACGAACAGCCGGGAAAGGATCATCATGGCACGTCGGATACTCACGCTGGCACTCCTCGCGGGGGTCACAACTGCCACGTTGACGGGCTGTGTATTCCTGGGCCCCTCCGACGACGACGAGCCTATTGAAACCCCTTGCTGCTCCGAGACGGAAAGCCCCGAGCCCACGGAGACCGACGAGGAGACGCTACCGACCGATCCCGTGCCGACTGAACCGGACCCCGATGGGGAAGGGCTTGAGGAGTGGCCCCTGTCGATCCCACAGCCTCCCGGTTCGCCCGTTCCCGGCTTCGATACACCGACCTTTTACATGGTTCCTGCCGACCGTGACGCGTACCTCGAATACCTCGACGAGATTCGAGAACTTCGGGACGCGGAAGAGATTCACAGCTCAACGCAGGAAACCGATGGCGCGGTATTCCGCATCGGCGAATTCGACATGATCATCGTCTTCGCCGAAGAAGGCAGTGACAGCTTCATTACGGTGATGCTTTCCTGATGGGAAGGAGTTCTGCAACACGGATGGGCCGAAGAAACAGGAAGCTGCTGCTCACAGCGTTGTTGACGGCCGTGACGGCTTCAGTATCGGGCTGCATTTTCCTGCCGTCCCTGGCGGGAGGGAACGCGCCTCCTCATGAAGCACCGGGCGAAACGGAAAGCGCCCACGACGGCGATACGCCCTCGGAATTCGAAGGGGCGACGCCCGCGCCACCGCGCGGTACGACGAGCCCCGAAGGGCAGCGGGAAGAAACCACGGCGCCAGACGCTGTCGACGACTGGCCGGAGGAGATTCCAAAGCCTCCCGGCGAGCCCTCTCCATACTCGGATACGGCGGAGTTCTATCTTGTTCCGGCAGACCGAGGGACCTTCGAAGCGTACGTTGAGGAGTTGCTGGCGCTTCCCGATGTCGAAGAGCGTGACACGAGTGACTCGAGCTATGACATCGCATGGCTCTATATAGGCGATTACGACGTCTTCGTCATGTTTCACGACGACTCCGATCAGCTGAGCG
The DNA here is from genome assembly GCF_945915485.1 of uncultured Agrococcus sp. Taxonomy (GTDB): domain Bacteria; phylum Actinomycetota; class Actinomycetes; order Actinomycetales; family Microbacteriaceae; genus Agrococcus. The sequence goes on along the minus strand of NZ_CAMEFJ010000004.1, from coordinate 53,985 downwards.
TGACGATCACGCCGAGGCGCTGAGCATCCTGCAGACAATGAGGGAGTCTCCAGGCTTCGCCCAGAACCGATCAGTACGCTTTCGTCAGAACCACAACGGCAACGGCAAGTTACTGACGCTGCGTGGTCGACACAATCACAGACGGCCATGAATCTTGATTTCGGAAGGAACGCCATGCCACGTCGAACCCTTGCAATAGCGCTACTGGCGGGGATGGTGACAGCCTCGCTTTCCGGTTGCGTATTCCTCCCGAATCTTCTCGGCGACGATAGGCCGGACGATTCGGAGATCACAGAGACCGACGATCAGAACAACGACGACTCCGACCCGGACGACTCCGAATTCCCCGATGTCGATCTCGTGCCGTCGCCCCCGGACGACGACCGTGACGATAACGACGATCAGACCGACGATGACAACAACGATGACAACAACGCCGACAGCGGGGAGTGGCCGGACGAGATTCCGAAGCCTTCCGGAACCCCCATCGAGGGTGAAGACGGCACCGATTTCTATCTCGTTGACGGTGACCGTGACTTCTACGAGGACTACGTTGACGAACTGCTCGACGTTCCCGGCGCGACCCTCGACTACCAGGATGAGGATGAGCACTTCAGCACTTCGATCACCATCGGAGACTACTGGGTGTTCGTCATGTACCACGAGGACTACGAATGGGTGAGCGTCTCCATCTACTGATGGCCGGGGCGAGGTCAGAGTTCGTAACGCTCTGACCTCGCCTGCACCAGGGTCGCCAGCATCGACTGCATACTGGCGACGAGATTCGCATCCGCTTCGCCACTCGCGGCGGCTTCGGCCATTGCGCAGTCGGGCGCATCCTCAAGGTGAGTGCATCCGCGGGGGCAACGGAGCGCGAGCCCTGCGAGAACTGGGAAGGCTGCGATGACGCTGTCGATGTCGACGTGGCCCAGCCCGAACGAACGCACGCCGGGGGTGTCGATTATCCATCCGTTTCCCAGGCGATAGCTTGCCGTCGAAGACGAAGTATGCCGTCCGCGTCCCGTCACTGCGTTGACGTGTCCGATGGCTCTGTGCGCATCGGGAACCAGCGCGTTGACCAGCGTAGACTTGCCGACCCCCGAGTGGCCGATGGCGACGGAGATGTGGCCGTCGAGTCGTGCTCGGAGCGCCTCAAGAGGAGGGTTGGCTGACGACGACGTGAAGGTCTCGATTTCCAGGCCCTCGAAGTGCGCGAGCAGCGGTGCCGGATCCGCCAGATCGATCTTGGTTACGACGAGCACAGGAGTTATACCTGCGTCGTACGCCGCCACGAGATAACGATGGATCAGTCTGGGGCGAGGAAGGGGATCGGCGGCCGCTGAGACCATGAGCATCGTGTCTGCATTGGCGACGATAACGCGCTCGAAGTCGTCGGCGTCGTCTGCGCTCCTGCGCAGCAGGGTTTCCCTATCCCTGATGCGCACGATTCGGGCGAGAGTTCCGGAGTCTCCGCTCGTGTCGCCGACGACGTCCACCCGGTCGCCTGCCACGATGGCATCGTTACGCAGCTCCCTCGCTCGAGTACAGGTGGTCGTCCGCTCCTTCAGTGTGCCCTCCCGAACCACGACGGTGTAGCGGCCGCGATCGACACTGGTGACGAAGCCGATCTCGGCGTCTTCGTGGTCGGGGCGCTGTTTCGTCCTCGGTCGATTGGCTTTCGGATTCGGGCGCTCTCGCACCATCGACTCGTCGTACTCCTCGTACGGGTCGTCGTAGTCGCTCAGCCAGCTCACCGGACCATGGCCCCCCACAGTTCCGCGAACTCGGGGATCGTCTTCGACGTCGCGTCTATGTCGTCCACTTCGACGTCCCACAGCAAGCCGAGCAGCGCGCCGGACGTCGCGATGCGGTGATCGGCGAAGGCCTCCCACTCCGCTCGGCCGGAGGGGAGACGCTCCATCGGATACACGGTGATCGCATCGTCGGTGACTTCGCACCGTGCACCCATCCGGGTCAGATTGGCTCTGATGGCTTCGAGACGATCGGTCTCGTGGCCGCGCGTGTGACCGATGCCGGTAATCGTCAGAGGTGCATCGCAGATCATGCCGAGCACCGCGATCGTGGGCGATAGCTCGCCGGCGTGACCCATTTCGATCGCTCCGCCTCTGAAGCGTCTTCCTCCGAGTGCGCCGGCGCCGCCCGAGACACTGCATGACGAATCGACGTGGACGTCAGCCCCGAGCCCGCGCAGAAGATCAGGCAGCAACGCTCCCACCTGCGTTGTCTTCTCCGGCCAGTGCCGCACCGAAACGTCACCGCCGGCGACAAGGGCGGCCGCGAGGAATGGCGCAGCATTTGACAGGTCGGGTTCGATGCGAGTGTCGCGTGCCCCGATCGGCCCTGGCTCCACTCTCCACGACATGTCGCCGATTGCGCTCGCGTCGACACCGCGATGACGAAGGGCCTCGAGCGTCATCTCGATGTGGGGGAGCGACGGTAGCCGATCTCCGCTGTGGGTGATGGTGAGCCCGCGTTCGAACCGGGGAGCCGCCAGCAGCAGAGCGGAGACGAACTGGCTGGAGCGGGATGCGTCGATCGTGAGCGAGCCGCCAATGAGCCCTCCCGAACCCTGCACCGAGAAGGGCAGCGCATCGCGGCCCTCGTCTTCGACGATCGCGCCGAGCGCGCGCAGCGATTCGATGGTTTCGCGCATCGGGCGCATGCGAGCGTGCGGGTCGCCATCGAAGTGCACCGTTGCCGACGATAGGGCAGCGACGAACGGCAGGAAACGCATTGCAGTACCCGCTAGCCCGACATCGATCGAGATCGAACCGCCCGCGGCTCCCGGGGTGATGATCAGGTCGCTGCCGTAGGCGCCATCGCCGGCAACCGGCTCGATCATGGAGCCGAGCGCGCGAAGGCCCTCCACCATGAGCTGCGCATCCCGTGAATGCAGGGGGCGCAGGAGGCGGCTGGGGCCGTCGGCAAGAGCTGCCAGCACCAGTTCGCGGTTGGTGAGCGACTTCGAACCTGGCAGGTCGATCTGGGCGTCGAGAGCCGTTGTCGCGCGCGGCGCAGACCAGGCATTTGAGAGCGGAGCATCCATCACTCTCCAATCTAGTCTGGTTCGTGACTTCCTGTTGATGGACTGTGTGCACGGGAATGCCCGCGCGAACTGCGCTGTTGCTCCCAGCAGGAGGGATGCATGACAACACAGCTGCGCGAGAGATCTCTAGACTCGATATCGATGACCAGCGAAGATAAGCGTGCTCGCTTCGTCGACGAGGCACTGCAGTACACGGACGCGCTGTACGCCGCGGGTATGCGCATGACGCGCAATCCGGCGGATGCGGCAGACCTCGTGCAAGAGACGTTTGCGAAAGCCTATGCCGCTTTCGACTCATTCACACAGGGAACGAACCTCAAGGCGTGGCTGTATCGCATACAGACCAACACCTACATCAATCAGTATCGAAAAGCCCAACGAGAACCGAGACAGAACGCGCTCGACGAGATGGAGGACTGGCAGGTCGGGGATTCCGATTCGATAACGGCCTCTCACTCGCGCTCCGCAGAGGCCGAAGCGATCGATCGGATGCCGTCCGGTGTCGTCAAGGATGCGCTCCAGTCGCTTCCGGAAGACCGCAGGATGGTTGTGTATTGGGTGGACGTCGAAGGCCTTTCATACGCAGAGACTGCAGAGATCATGCATACCCCGGTTGGAACGGTAATGAGCCGCCTGCATCGCGGCCGTCGCCAACTACGCGAACTGCTCGCGGACTACGCGAGCCAGCAGGGTATGACTACGAAGGAGACCGCATGACCACCGAGGCCCAGCAGGCGCCAGATCAAGCTTGTGAGAAAGCCCGTCGGGAGCTGGAAGAGTACATGCACGGCGAGCTGTGCGCAGAAGACGCGAGCGACATCAGGGCGCACTTGGACGGCTGCCAGGAGTGCCGGGACGAGCACACGGTTGGAGTGACGCTTTCGAACGCCCTCAAGGGGGCGTGCAAAGAGGCGGCTCCCGAGCAGCTGCGCGACCGCATCCTCGATGCTATTCGTGAGGCGCAGGCCGGCCACAGCTAACGACACTCGCACAATCTCGACAGCGCCTTGCCTCGAGCACCTTTGTGCTCGGACATCTCCGGCGTCCCTCTTCCCGCCCTCTCAGGTAGTAGCACTTCTCGGTCTATGCATGGCGACACGCCGGTATAGCGCGTTCATTCCATGTATAGACCGAGAAGTGTGCTGAGAACAAAGGGGAGGAGGATTGCGTCGCCAGCGAGCTAGGAGAGCGCTTCGTCGAGGATCTGCACCAGCTCTGCTGCCGAGCGTTTCGGTGAACCCGTCGCGGGGCTCGCAGACGGTGCGCGACCGACACCCCGCAGCGTGCGACCGTGGAGGTGCTTCGGCAGGTTGTGGTGAATGAACGGCCACGAACCCTGGTTGAGCGGCTCCTCCTGCACGGCAATCAGCTCCGCGTTCGGGTACTGGTCGAGGATCTCGTTGATGCGTTCGACATCCAGCGGGTAGAGCTGCTCGAGTCGGACGATCGCGACGTCGTCGAGCTCGCGCTTCGCGATCTCCTGACGCAGGTCGTAGACGATCTTTCCACTCGCGATCAGTACGCGACGTATGCGTTCCTTGTCCTGGACACCACTGTCATCGAGAACGGCTTCGAAGCGTCCGGACGTGAACGCGTCAACGGGGCTCACGGCATCCCGCAGTCGCAGCATCGCCTTCGGGGTGAAGATGATGAGCGGTTTGCGAGGACGCGCGTATGCCTGACGACGCAGCAGGTGGAAATAGGATGCGGGCGTCGAGGGGCGCGCGATCGTCATGTTCTGTTGCGCCGCGAGCTGCAGGAAGCGTTCCAGGCGACCCGATGAATGATCGGGGCCGGCGCCCTCGTAGCCATGGGGGAGCAGCAGCGTGAGGCTCGACTCCTGTTCCCATTTCTGCTCGCCGGCGGCGATGAACCCGTCGATGACTATCTGCGCACCGTTCGCGAAGTCTCCGAACTGCGCTTCCCAGAGAACCAGGGCCTCCGCATTTTCTACGGAGTATCCGTATTCGAAAGCCATGGTCGCGTATTCGCTCAAGAACGAATCGTAAATCGAGAGCCGGCCCTGCGATTCACCGATGTTGGCAAGCGGCAACCATTCCTGACCGTTCGCCTTGTCGTGCATGACCGCGTGGCGCTGCACGAATGTTCCACGCCGCGTGTCCTGACCGGACATGCGAACGGGCTTCCCCTCCATCAGGAGGGACCCGAGCGCCAAGAGTTCGCCGTACGCCCAATCGATGTTCCCGTCCGAGCTCATCTGCACGCGTTTCTTCAGCAGCTGTGCGACCTTCGGGTGCACCGTGAAGCCCTCCGGCGGATTCGCGTGGGCCTTGGCGACGGACTCGATCGTCGACACGGAGACGCCCGTGTCGTCGGGTGCTCCAGTCAGCGGCGTTTCCGGTGTGGAGGTGACGACAGGCATGGATCCTGTCGTGGCCTCGTGGGTCTCCTGGAACGCTCGCTCGAGCCGGTCCTGGAAGTCGGCCTGCGCCTGCTCGTACTCTTCCACCGTGATGTCGCCGCGACCGACGAGGTTCTCGGCGTACAGGGTACGGACGGAGCGCTTCGCCTCGATGAGCGAGTACATGAGCGGCTGCGTCATCGTAGGGTCGTCGCCTTCGTTGTGGCCGCGTCGACGGTACGAAATGAGGTCGATGACGATGTCGCGGTTGAACTCCTGGCGGTACTGGAAAGCCAGTTCCGCAACGCGCACGACGGCTTCTGGGTCGTCGCCGTTGACATGGAAGACGGGGGCCTCGATCGCCTTCGCGATATCGCTCGCGTAGGTGGAGGAGCGGCCGTCCTTCGGGGGCGTTGTGAAACCGACCTGGTTGTTCGCGATCAGGTGGATCGTGCCACCCGTGCGGTAGGGACGCAGCTGCGACATCTGCAGCGTCTCGAAGACGACGCCCTGACCGGCCATGGCAGCGTCACCGTGGACCAGGATCGGGAGGACGGAGAACTGCCCGTCGCCGAGGCTGTCCTGCTTCGCTCTGACGATGCCCTCGAGCACGCCGTCGACGGCCTCAAGGTGCGAGGGATTCGCGGCGAGGTAGACGGGAATCTGCGCACCGGATGCACTCGTGAAGGTGCCCTCCGTGCCCAAGTGGTACTTCACGTCACCGGAGCCGTTGTACGAGGCGGCGCCCTCGAACTCCTGGAAGATCTGGGCGTACGTCTTGCCCGCGATGTTCGAGAGTACGTTCAGTCGGCCGCGGTGGGGCATCCCGATCGCGACCGAGTGCAGGCTCTGCTCCGCGGCGCCCGCGAGGACGGCGTCGAGGAAGGCGATCATCGACTCGGTTCCTTCGAGACTGAATCGTTTCTGCCCGACGAACTTGGTCTGCAGGAACGTCTCGAAGGACTCGGCCTGGTTCAGTTTGCCGAGAATCCGCATCTGCTCATCGTGCGTCGGCTTGACATAGGGCACCTCGAGGTGCGCCTGGAACCACTTGCGCTGGGCAGGATCCGAGATGTGCATGTACTCGACACTCGTCGTGCGGCAGTACGTGTCGCGGAGGACACCGAGAACGTCGCGCAGCAGCGCCTGACGCTTACCACCGAACCCGCCGACCACGAACTCACGGTCGAGGTCCCAGAACGAGAGCCCGTGGTGCTCGATTTCGAGGTCGGGGTGGGTGCGTTGCACGTACTCGAGCGGATCGATGTCGGCCATGAGGTGACCGTTGGTGCGGTAGGCGCCGATGAGCTGGCTCACGCGAGTCTGCTTGGAGAGTTCGGTGCTGGGCTCTACGTTGACGTCCGTCGTCCAGCGGATGGGCTCGTAGGGGATGCGCAGGTCGGCGAAGATATCGCGGTAGAAGTCCATCTCACCGATGAGCATTTGGTGGACGATCTTCAGGAACTCGCCGCTGCCGGCTCCCTGGATAACGCGGTGATCGTAGGTGGACGTCAGCGTAATCGTCTTGCCGATACCGGAATCTGCGAGACGCTCTGGCGATGTTCCCTCGAACTCGGCCGGGTAATCGAGAGCACCCGCACCGATTATGCAACCCTGCCCCTTCATGAGCCGAGGAACAGAGTGCACAGTGCCGATTCCACCGGGGTTCGTCAGCGAGATCGTGGTGCCCGCGAAGTCGGCAGCCGACAGCTTGTTGCCGCGAGTGCGCTTGACGACGTCCTCGTACGCGTTCAAGTAGTCCTGGAAGTCCATGGACTGCGTTTTCTTGATGCTGGGCACCAGCAGCGCGCGCGAGCCATCGGGCTTGGGGAGATCGATCGCGATGCCGAGGTTGACATCCTGGTGCTGCACGAGCGTCGGCTTGCCGTCCACAACGTCGTACGAGACGTTCTGGCTCGGGAAGATCTTGAGCGCCTGGATGAGCGCGTAGCCGATGAGGTGCGTGAACGAGACCTTGCCACCGCGAGTGCGGCGCAGATGGTTGTTGATAACAATGCGGTTGTCGATCATCAGTTTCGCGGGAATCGTGCGAACGCTGGTCGCGGTCGGGACCGTAAGCGATTCGTCCATGTTCGCCGCGAGGGTCTTCGGCAGACCTCGCAGGGGAGTGCGAACCGGCTCATTGGCCTGATCGCCGTCCTTCGAAGAGTCCTTCTTCGCCTTCGCCTCGGCCGGGACGGGGGTAGGGCGAGCCGGCTGCTTCGTCGTCTTCGCGGCGATTGTCGATGCGCCCGTGGTCTGTTCGCTGCTCTGCTGCTGCACCGGCTGCTTTTCCTGCTTCGCTGCCGGCTGGGTCGACTTGGCAGGAGCGCTCTCGGCGGGAGGGGACGGCGGTTTCGGGGCGGTAGGGGCGGACTTCGCAGGCGTTGCACCCTTGGATGCGGAAGCGGGCTCGGTCGGCTCGCTCTCGCCTGAACCGCCCGATCGTTCCGCCGCGTATCGTTCGAGAATCGGCCACCAGGACTTGGCAACCTTGTTCTTATCCTGTCGATACAGTTCGTACTGCTCGTCTACGAGCCATTCGTTGGCACCGAACTCGTTCGAGTCTGCGGGGCTAGCCACGTTTCGATCGCCTCTTTCGCGTCGCTGTTGAAGTCATCGCGCGTCTCACGATGTCACAGGCATTAAGCATAACCGCTTTGGGAGACCGTTCGCGGCACGCTTATGCCGAGCTCTTCGAGGTCGACGCCCGCCGCTTCGACGGCGAGCATCATGACCTCGCGACGCCACACGACACGGGGCTCGAACCGTAGCTCCATACCCGCCTCCTTCGGCGTGCGGTTGCCCTTCTTGCCGTTGCATGTCACGCACGCCGTGACGGTGTTGAGCCAGCTGGAGTCGCCGCCCCGGGAAACGGGAAGGACGTGGTCGATCGTGTCTCCCGTTCTGCGGCAGTAGGCGCAGCGGCGGCTGTCACGCTCGAGCACTCCGCGACGCGACCAGGGCATCCTGTCGTACAGGCGTGAGTGCGGGATGGCGACGTACTCGTTGAAGACGACGACACGGGGGACGGGAAGCTCTACGCTGTTCGAACGGATGGTCTCGTCAGCTGCCAGCATGATCTGGGCTCGCTCTTTGAGCACGAATGCGACGGCGCGCTTGAGCGATGCGACACCGATCGGTTCCAGCGTCGCATTGAGCACCACCACTTTGGCCGTCACCGTAGTCTCCCTTCATAGAGGACCACCGCCAACCAGTCTCTCATTACTCCGTGAACGAACGGTGAAGTGTGCGATCGTTGCACAGGCGTGTCGCGCTGTACCGTAGGAATCATGCGCTTTCTTGCCGATCGTCCCGCCCACGATCTGACCTACTCTGACGTCTTCCTGGTGCCGTCGAAATCGGATGTGGGCTCACGGTTCGCCGTCGATCTCGCGCCCGACGACGAGACGGGCGCGACTATCCCGCTCGTGGCCGCAAACATGAACTCGGTGACCGGCCCGAGGCTGGCTGCGACGCTCGCCAGACGAGGCGGTCTGGCGGTCCTGACCCAGGACTACGACGAGTCGGCCACGTTCGACTCGATCTCGTGGGTGAAGGAGCAGCCGATCGGACTCGAGTCCCCCTTCATTGCAACCGCGGACGAGTCCGTGCAGCAGGTGCTGCTGCGCCTTCCAGCCGTCGAAGGACACATCCTCTGCATCGAGGATGCCGAAGGGGGCTTCGTCGGCGCGATTCCCGCCCAGCGACTCGGTCACGCCCTCGCGGACGCACGCGTCGGAGATCTGCTGCACGGGCAGCTGACACCACTCGAAGAATCCGATGTCGCCGATGCACGCTCCACGTTCTCGAAGCTCGATGAACTCGAAATCGACGCGGCTCCCGTGCTGCGAGACGGTGCGCTGGTGGGCGTTGCCTCTCGACGCGGAGCGCTTCGCCGTGACATCTACTCGCCGGCTCTGGATGGCAACGGTCGGCTGCGCACCGCCGTGGCAGTCGGCATCAACCGCGACCCCGGCTCACGCGCTGCGCGACTGGTGGAGGCCGGAGCCGATGTCATCGTCGTCGACACCGCCCACGGGCACCAGGAAGGCATGCTCAGCGCCGTTACGGCAGTTCGCGAATCCGTCGGCGACAGCGTCCCCATCGTCGCGGGCAATGTCGTTTCGTCCTCCGGCGTCACCGACCTCGTCGCAGCGGGCGCGAACATCCTGAAGGTCGGGGTAGGTCCGGGCGCAATGTGCACGACCCGAATGATGACGGCCGTCGGGCGTCCGCAGTTCTCGGCCGTTCTGGAGACCAGCGAGCGAGCGATAGAGCTCGGGGCTCGCGTGTGGGCAGACGGCGGTGTCCGGTACCCGCGCGACGTTGCGCTCGCACTCGCCGCCGGAGCATCCAGCATCATGGTCGGCTCATGGTTCGCAGGAACCATCGAAGCTCCCGGTGTTCTGGAGCGGGATGCGGACGGCAGGCTGTACAAGGAGAGCTGGGGGATGGCCTCGACCAAGGCGGTGCGTGCTCGTTTCGGAGCGCTCGATCCGTTCGAGCTCGCGCGCAAGACGATGTTCGCCGAGGGTATCTCCTCTTCGAGAATTCTGGTCGATCCGCTACGCCCGGGGCTCGAAGACCTGCTGGACATGATCACGACGGGCGTTCGATCTTCCTTCACCTACGCGGGGTCGCAGACGATCCCGGAGTTCCGTGAAAGGGCCATCGTCGGCATCCAGTCGGCTGCCGGCTATGAAGAAGGCAAGGCGCTTCCCGTTTCGTGGTGAAGTGGCGGTAGGATGCTCTTCGTGAACGACTGCCATCATAGTCCTTGGCCAATCGCCGCATGAGCGATTGGCTACTCCTTGGAATCGGCATGCTGTTGTCGCTCGGCACCGGCATCTTCGTGGCGAGTGAATTCGCACTCGTCAACCTCGATCGCAGCGAGCTGGAAACGCGCAGGAAGCGCGGCGAACGCGGGCTGCACCAAACGATCGCCGCCCTCGGTCGAACGTCGACGCACCTTTCCAGCGCCCAGTTGGGGATCACCCTCACGACGCTGCTGACAGGAACCACGTTCACCCCGGCGATCGAGAATCTCGTGGGCCCGATGCTCGTGGACTTCGGGCTTCCGGAAGGCTCGACGCTCATCATCTCGAGCATCCTGGGTGTTGCGCTCGCGACGCTCTTCTCGATGCTGTTCGGTGAACTGCTGCCGAAGAACATGGCGCTCGCGATCCCGCTTGCGACAGCGAAGGTCGTCGCGCCACTGCAGCGCGCGTTCACCTTCGTGTTCAAGCCGGCGATCCTGATGCTCAACGGCTCCGCGAACGCGCTGCTGCGCGCTGTCGGTATCGAGCCGAAGGAGGAACTGTCGAGCGCACGAACCCCGGAGGAACTGGCTTCCCTCGTCCATCGCGCGGCGATGCAGGGGTCCCTCGACGCGAACGCGGCGACGTTGATCTCGCGCACACTCCGGGTGTCCAACCTTTCGGCTGACGAAGTCATGACGCCTCGTTCGCGCATGGAGTCGATCGACCGCGAGTCGACGGTTGCCGATCTGATTGCGCTGGCGCGGACGACCGGGTTCTCCAGGTTTCCGATCATCGACGGCGATCCAGACGAGATCACGGGTATCGCACACCTCAAGAAGGCCGTCGGCGTACCACGCGAGAAGCGTTCCGAGGTGCCGGTCCAGGCGATCGCGACTGAGCCCGTCCGTGTCCCCGAGTCGCTGGAAGTGTCCTCACTGCTCGGAGATCTCAAGGAACGCGGGTACCAGCTCGCGATCGTCATCAACGAGTACGGCGGAACCGCTGGCCTCGTGACGCTGGAGGACTGCGTAGAAGAACTCGTCGGCGAAGTGAGCGACGAACACGACAGGATGCGCTCCGACGTCGTGCACGGGCCTGGCTGGATCACCTTCCCCGGGCTCTTGCGCCCTGACGAGGCGGCCGAACGCGCTGGCGTATTCATCCCGGAAGACTCTGACTACGAGACGGTCGGGGGCTTCATCATGTCCTCGATAGGGGATATTCCCGAAGTCGGCGACTCGGTTGAACTCGAACACGGCACGCTCGTCGTCGACAGGGTCGACGGCCGACGGGTCGACCGCGTGCGCTTCATCGCGCGCCCGATCGAAGAGGAGGCGAAATGAGCGACTGGATGGGTGTCGTCTGGCTCGTAGTCCTGCTCGGCTTCAACGCGTTCTTCGTCGGTGCGGAGTTCGCGGTCATCTCTGCCAGGCGAGCCCAGATCGAGCCTCGCGCGAACAAGGGCAGCAAGGCCGCGAAAATGGCGCTGCAGGCGATGGAGAGCGCCTCGCTCATGCTCGCGATGTGTCAGCTGGGCATCACGGTGTGCTCGCTTCTGATCCTGTATATCTCCGAGCCCAGCATCCACCACCTGCTGGAGGTGCCGCTGTACGCGCTCGGCTTGCCGCCGGAAGTCATCACCGTTGCCGGCTACGTCATAACGCTCGTGCTCGTCACGTACCTGCACGTCGTGTTCGGAGAGATGGTGCCGAAGAACGCGTCGTTTTCGATGCCGACGCGGTTTGTACTGCTGCTGGCACCGCCGCTGCTGTGGATCTCGCGTATCTTCAAGCCGATCATCGGGCTCCTCAACGGCATTACGAACGGCATGCTCAGGCTCATGCGCATCGAACCGAAGTTCGAAGCCAACTCGGCCTTCACGCTCGATCAGGTCGAGACCATTGTCGAGGAGAGCAAGCGAGAGGGTCTGCTGTTCGATCCGACGGGCGCGTTGGCGAAGACGTTCGAATTCACGAGCAGGAAGGTCGCCGACGTCGCGCTGCCGCTAGCCGACATCGTGACGCTGCCACTGGATGCGACAACGGAAGATGTCGAAGCAGCCGTGCGTGAGCGTGGTTTCTCCCGCTACGTGTTCGTCGATGGTGCGGGGGATCCCGTCGGCTACCTCCACATCAAGGACGTGCTCGGGACCAAGGATGAAGCGAGCGGACTGCCCGTGCAGGGCAAGCGCATCCGCCGACTCGCTTCGCTCTTCGAAGAGAGCGAGCTCGAAGATGCCATGCAACTCATGCGCTCCTCCGGTGCTCACGTCGCCAAGGCGTTCAATGCGGAGGGCGAGACGACCGGGCTCCTCTTTCTCGAAGACATTCTCGAGGAGCTGGTCGGTGAGGTGAGAGACGCCACGAGGAGGCTGCGTTGACCGGCGGTGCCTATCGCATCGCCTGGTTCGAGCACGTGCTCATCTGGACGATGTTCGCGGCGACGCACGCGTGGCTCGCGTTCGCGAACCTGGTCGTTCGGCCGGGTACCTTCGCAGATGTCAGTGGTGTCTATCGCTACTGGTTCCAAATGGCCGGCGAGGGGCACGTTGTCGGCATCGACGAATCCTGGGTGTACCCGTTGCTGGCCTGGATTCCCATCGGTTTCGCAGGTGCAGCCGGCGCCGGGCCCTACGGTTTTCTCTGGCTCGCACTGGTCATTCTGCTGAATGCCGTGGCAGTGTTCATGCTGCTGCGTATGAAGAACGGTATGACGCTCGCGTTCCTGTTCATCTGTCTGATGTTCCTCATAGGGCCCGTCGCGGTCGGGAGACTGGACACGATAACGGTTGCGATAGCGGTTGTCGCGATCTGCCAGATCTGGGAGGGCAGAGTCGGGCTCGCGGCTGTTCTGTTCACGGTGGGCGCCTGGATCAAAGTGTGGCCCGGTGTGCTGTTCATCGCGCTCCTGGTGGTTCGCGCGAAGACTGCCTGGAAGAAGATCTTGCTAGCGGGAGCAGTCGTCTCAGCGGCTGTTGTGACCGTTGGTTTAGCACTGGGAAGCGGCGCGAACGTGTTCTCGTTCGTCTCACAGCAGGGCGCTAGGGGGCTGCAGGCGGAGTCCGTCTTTGCGACTCCCTACTTGTGGCTCGTCCCGTCCGGTGCGGCAACGGTCGATTTCGATGACGACATCTTGACCTTCCAGGTGTACGGCCCGGGAGTGGATACCGTCGCGGCGGTCGCGACACCGCTCCTCGTCGTCGCCGTCGCTGCGATCGTGCTGTTGGCATACCGTGCCGTTCGCAGAGGAAGCGATCAGCTCGACGTGTTCGTGCTCGCGTCCTACGCTCTCGTGCTCGCCGTGATCGTCTTCAACAAGGTCGGCTCGCCTCAGTTCTTCACCTGGCTGACTCCGGTCGCCATCCTGTTGGCGCTGCGCAACTTCCGTAGGCACACCGTCGAAATCCTGTTCATCGCTGTTGCAGCCTTCTTGACGCAGCTGGTGTATCCCTGGGCATACGGGTCCGTGCTCGGAGCCGAACCGACGGGCCTTGCGATCATTTCGATCAGGAACCTGATCGAGATCATGCTCATGATCGCCGCTGTCGTAGCGCTTATGAGAATACGGGCAGCAGGCGAAGGGCCTTCGCAACCTCGTCGAGCTCGATCAAGAACGCATCGTGCCCGTACGGAGACTGCAGCAGATACGGTTCCGCACCGGTCACAGACAGAGGCAGCGCCCGAGTGATCGCCCGCTGCCCGGCCAACGGGAAGGTGCGATCGGTGTCGATGCCGAGTACGAGTGTCGGCATATCGAGGACGCTGAGCACCTGCGGCAGCTCATCCCGGTCGCGCGTGACGTCGTGAGAAGACATCGAGTGAACGAGGGTTCGGTAACTTCCCGCGTCGAATCTTCTCGTGAACCTGTTGCCATGGACGTCCAGGTACGACTCGACCTGGAACTTGCCGCCGTGGGCGGGCCGGATGTTCGACTGCAGCGTGCGTCCGAAACGATCATTCACTTCGAGTTCACTGCGATAGCTGAGCATCGCGATGCGCCGAGCGAGCGCCAACCCCCTGTGCGGGCCGTGACCGTCGGGTAGATCGTAGAAGTCACCGCCACGCCAATCCGGGTCGCGTTCGATGGCCTCGATCTGCAACCGGCCGTACGCCACTTGATCTGCTGCCGTGGCGGCCGGGGCAGCAAGAACGGCCAGCGCCCCCGTGCGTTCGGGGGCTGTCACGGCGAACTCGAGTGCGTGCATCCCGCCCATGGAACCGCCGATGACGGCCGCGAATCGGTCGATACCGACTGCGTCCGCGAATGAGAGCTGAGTCGCAACCTGGTCACGGATGCTGAGGTAGGGGAACCGAGACCCGAAAGCGGACCCGTCAGGAGCGAGGGACGCGGGGCCGGTCGATCCCTGACAGCCGCCGAGCACATTGGGCGCTATGACGAAGAATCGGTCGGTGTCGATAGGCAGCCCTGGACCGACGACACCCGGCCACCAGCCCGCAGTCGCGTGCCCGGGGCCGGCATCCCCGATCACGTGCGAGTCGCCCGTGAGCGCGTGGAGAATGAGCACGGCGTTGGACCGCTCTTGATTCAGTGTTCCCCAGGTTTCGTAAGCGATTGTCGTGGCCGGCAGCCGCGCGCCCGATTCGGTTTCGAAGGCGCCGAGGTGAGCGAACTGCCGCGTGCCGACGGGGTCGCCGGGAAGCCACGCACCCGTGGTCGGAATCAGCCCTCGCTCTTCCCGGAAGGCGGGGTCGATAGCCTGCAGCAACTGTGTGTCGTCGCTGCGCTGGAAATCCACGGGTGCGTTCCCTCCTTAGTCGTTCTTCGCCCGCGAGGCTGCTGCGAGCCCCAATTCTAGGTCGGCGATCAGGTCGTCGACGTGCTCGATGCCGACCGAGAGGCGAACGAGCCCCGGAGTCGCGCCCGCAGCGAGTTGCTGCTCCGGCGTCAGCTGACTGTGCGTCGTTGAGGCCGGATGAATGACGAGCGAGCGAACATCGCCGATGTTGGCGAGGTGGCTGAACAGCTCGAGCCCCTCCACGAACGCCTTGCCGGCGGGAACGCCGCCGGACAGTTCGAACGACAGCACTGCACCTGCACCCCTGGGGGCGAGTTGCCGACCCAGGTCGTGCCACGGGCTCGAAGGAAGCCCGGCATAGTTCACACTCTGCACTTCCGGCCGTGCCTCGAGCCACTCGGCAACGCGCTGGGCGTTCTCCACGTGGCGTTCGATGCGGAGCGAGAGCGTCTCGATGCCCTGCAGCAGCTGCCAGGCGGAGTCGGGTGAGATCGCGGCTCCCGTATCGCGCAGCAACTGCACGCGCGCTTTCATGATGTATGCGATCTGGTCGCCGAGTGCTTCTGTGAATACCACCCCGTGGTAACTCGGGTCTGGTTCGTTGAGGCCGGGGAAGCGGTCGGACTTCGACCACTCGAACTTGCCGCCGTCGACGATTGCGCCGCCCAGCACGGCTCCGTGTCCGCCGAGGAACTTCGTCGCCGAATGCACAACGATGTCGGCGCCGTGCTCGATCGGGCGCAGCAGATACGGCGTCGCGATCGTGTTGTCGACGATCAGGGGGAGCCCTGCCGAGTGAGCGACGTCGGAGACGCCCTTGATGTCGAGGAAGTTGACTTTGGGGTTACCGATCGTCTCGGCGAAGAACAGCTTGGTGTTGTCACGCACGGCCGTGCGCCACTGACCGAGATCATCCTGGTCATCGATGAAGGTGACCTCGATGCCGAGCTTCGGAAGCGTGTGAGCGAACAGGTTGTAAGTGCCGCCGTAGATTGCGGCGGAGGAGACGATGTGGTCGCCTGCCTGCGCGATATTCAGAATCGCGTAGGTCTCCGCGGCCTGTCCGGATGCGACCAGCAGGGCTGCCGGGCCTCCTTCGAGTGCTGCGATGCGCTGCTCGACGACGTCCTGGGTCGGATTCATGATGCGCGTGTAGATGTTGCCGACCTCGGCGAGGCCGAACAGGTTCGCCGCATGCTCCGTCGAGCGGAACGTATACGAGTTCGTGCGATACACGGGAGTGATTCGTGCCCCCGTCGTAGGGTCGGAAGTCGCGCCCGCATGAACCTGCAGGGTCTCGAATCTTTGAGCGTTGGCGGTCATAGTGAGCCTTTCTGTTCGGCGTAGCCGTGTGTGACCGAGCGTAGGCTCACCGGTGCGAGTCGGGCAAGGACGACCGACACGTTCCGTAACAATGCGGGTAGCGGAAGCGGCGCATGCGAGGGGGCACAGCGGCGTTGGTTCGTGATTGACTGACTGCATGAGTACATCCATTGTCATAACGGGGGCCTCAAGCGGAATCGGGAAAGCTTGCGCAGTTGCCGCTGCCGACCGCGGCTGGCGAGTTCTCGCTGTCGCGCGAAGGGAAGAACGCTTGCAGTCACTCGCGGAAGCGATCGGCTGCGAGACTTTGGTCGCGGACTTGACGAGAGCCGAAGACGTGTCACGGCTGGCGACCGCCGCAACCGAATTCGGTGCGGATACGCTCGTGAACGTCGCGGGAGGTGCGAAGGGCCTCGACCCCGTCGAGACGACGAGCGACGACGACTGGCGCTGGATGTTCGAAGCGAACGTGCTGGCAACCAAGAACGTTACGGCCGCGCTTCTGCCGCAGCTGCGGCGATCGACGGAGGACGGATCCTACGCAACCGTCATGACGGTGACGAGCATCGCGGCCACGATGCCCTACAGCGGCGGGTCGGGGTACAACGCTGCGAAGGCCGCTGAGAAAGCCATGACGGACGTATTGCGGTTGGAAGTCAGTGGCGAACCCATCCGGGTCATGGAAGTGCGGCCGGGCCTCGTGCAGACAGAGGAGTTCGCGCTCGTCCGTTTCGCAGGCGATCAGGAACGGGCCGCGAAGGTCTACGAGGACGTGCAGGATCCGCTTTCGGCCGAGGATGTTGCCAGGGTCATGACCGATCTGCTCGCGCTTCCCGGCCACGTTTCGGTCGATGAGACGACGATCAAACCCGTTGCGCAGACGCACGCATGGATTCTGCACAAAGGACGGTTGAGGGCCAAGTAACAGGAACCGGGGTCGGGCGGCGTTACACTGGAGTTGTGAGCAAGACGAAACCTTTCGTACTGCAGGTCAGAGACCTCGTCCGTAAGCCCGGTTACTCACGGGAACTCGAGTTGACGGTGCCATTCGGTGAAGTCGTCGGCGAAGGGATGGCGACGGTAAGCGCCACCCGGGATGTCGAAGTTCGAGGGATGCTGGAGAGCGTGCACGAGGGAATCCTCGCCACCGGCTCGGCAACAACCGTCGCCGACGCTGAGTGCTCCCGGTGCCTGGATCCGACGACACTCGACGTGCAAGTCGACTTTACGGAACTCTTCGCGTATGATCGGTCGGAGGATTCCGAGGTGTTCGTTGTCGGCGATTCGATCGATATCGAACAAATCGTGAGGGACGCGGTAGTGCTCGCGCTACCGTTTCAGCCGGTGTGTCGGCCGGATTGCGCAGGGCTCGATCCCGAAACGGGTGAAAAGCTTGTGCCCGGCACAGCGAGGAAGCCCGAGGAGCAGATTGATCCCCGATGGGCCGCCCTGCAGGAATTTCAAGCCCAAGAAGACGTGCCCGCCGATAGCGCGGGAGATGCAACTAAGGAGTAAACATGCCAGTTCCCAAGCGGAAGAAGTCGCGTGCGAACACGCACGCTCGCCGCTCGCAGTGGAAGGCCACGCCTCCCGCACTGGTGAAGACCGTCGAGAACGGCCGCACCGTGTACAGTCTGCCGCACCGCGCGAAGGTCGTCGAGGACTCGGCCGGGACCCCGCTGTTCCTCGAGTACAAGGGCCGCAAAGTCGCAGACGTCTAAGAACAGCGTGACCGACAACAGGTCATTGAACGAGAAGCTCGGGGTGGAAATCGACCCCGAGCTTCTCGCATTGGCGCTCACGCACACTTCGTGGGCGTACGAGAACGGCGGCGCGCATAACGAACGCCTCGAGTTTCTCGGCGACACGATCCTCGGGCAGGCGATCACGATCGAGCTGTTCCGCAGATTCCCGGACCTGGACGAGGGCGAATTGTCGCGGAGGCGGGCGGGAGTCGTGTCCGGGTTCGCGCTTGCGGAAGTGGCGCGCGGTATCCACCTGGGAGCGTATATTCGGCTCGGTAAGGGAGAACTGAAGACCGGTGGCAGTGACCGCGAGTCGATCCTTGCCGACACGATGGAGGCGGTCTTCGGTGCCGCGTACCTCTCCGTCGGTCACGAGCAGGCAGAAGCGCTCGTGCTGCGACTCGTGGGCCCATTACTCGAGGACACCGAACGCTTCGGCGCCGCTCTCGACCCGAAGACTTCGCTGCAGGAACTCGCCGACCGGCTGCACAAGGGCGCTCCCGTCTATACCGTCGAAGCAGAAGGGCCGGACCACGCGCGTCGATTCGGTGCAACTGTGAAGCTCGACGGGGTAGAGGTTGCTTCAGGGGAGGGTTCTTCGAAGCGTCAGGCGGAGATGGCGGCCGCCCTTGAAGCCTGGAAGCGGCTGCGGGCGTCGAATGCCTGAGCTCCCCGAAGTTGAAGTCGTCAGGCTGGGGCTGCTGCCGGCCGTGACCGGTGCTCGCATTCTGTCGATCGAGGTGTTCGACGAGCGATCGATCGGCCGCCACGATGGCGACAGCGCGCACTTCGAGGCCTCCTTGGTCGGCAGGAGGATGCTCGAGCCGCGCAGGCGAGGCAAATTTCTTTGGGTGCCGCTCGAGGGCGCAGAGGCGCTCGTCGTGCACCTCGGCATGAGTGGCCAGGTGCTGGTGCGGGAAGTCGGAGCGATACCTGATCGACACGTACGAATCAGGTTCGTGGTGGAGTCTGCCGATGGTCGTGAGTACGAGATCCGGTTCGCTGACCAGCGGATTTTCGGTTCTATGGCCGTGCGCGCGCTCGACGCCGATGGGGTTCCCGATCAGGTTGCGCACATCGCCCTCGACCCGATCGATGACGCGTTCGACCCGGCATCGGTGGTGGCTGCGCTTCGGAAACGCTCCCAGGGCGTGAAGGCCGCGTTGCTCGACCAGCAGTTGATCAGCGGTATCGGCAACATCTATGCCGACGAAGCGCTGTGGCGAGCGCGCCTCCACTACCTGACACCCGGAAAGCGAGTGTCGAAGCAGCGTGGGCTCGAATTGCTCGCGCACGTGCAAGACGTCCTCGACAGGGCGCTCGTCGAGGGCGGCACGTCGTTCGACACCCAGTACGTGAACGTCAATGGCGAGTCCGGCTACTTCGCGCACTCGCTGAATGCCTACGGTCAGCATGGCAAGCCGTGCTCGCGCTGCGGCGCTCTCATCGTGCGCGAGAAATGGTCGAACCGTTCGAGTCACCGCTGCCCGAAGTGCCAGCGGCCGCGCTGAGAAGGAATCTTAGTGCGAGGCAGGTGGTTCTCAGTTACACTGGAGAAGCGGCGGGCAGTAGCCCTCAGAGCCTGGCAGTCTTCCGGACGGTACGACGAGCCAGGCTCACGCATATCTACAGGCGGAATACACGTTCTCCGATGAGAGGTGCCGTACGGCGAAGCCAGTCGCCACCGTTCGAATAGCTCCACGCGACAGCATCGCTCACCCAGAGCAGTGGTTGCTCTCTTGGTGTCACGTGACTGTATTTGAAGGCTCGCGGTCTCTGTTTTCGCAGAATTCCCGCGATGATTCGTTTGTCCGCGGCAATGAGTGAATCATCTCGTTCGATGTAGAGACTTTCCACCTGGCTGTTCAGGAGCTCGGCCGTCAGCGAAGTAAAGCAAAGAGGGCGGGCTTCTTTGTCCGATAGGCCCTTCGCGATCCACACAGCTGCACGCAGATCGAGCTCGCACATCCGAGACAGAATCTCTTTGCGTCGGCTTTCGCGTTCGCTCTTGAAATGAAGCCGACGTTGCCCCGACTTCAGCAGCGATCGTAACGCCTTCTCCGACCCATGGATCGACGCAGGTGAGGCTGCGGTGGCTGCGACGATGTATCCGCGAGATTTGGACTCGTCGATGAATACACGATCACCAGATGTGAAAATCATGGACGGAACAGGTATCTACTGTTGATCGAGATAATGGGCAAGTTTGAGTTCGAGCTCAATGAGCGAGCCCATCATCGGGCGAGAGATGGTCTGGAGCATGCCGGGAGATGCGCCTGCAGTGTTGGCGTGGGGGCGGCGTTCTCGTCGTTCATGCACTAAACGTACCGCGCACCACCGACGTTAGAGCTCGGATGGGGATCGAACACTTTTGTCGCGCCCGACGGTTAGCGGAAGAGTCGGCGCAGCAGTTTCCTGCGGCCCTCGCTGTGCGGCGGATAGATCAACTGCAGCGTATCCAGCCGCGTTGGCTTGGCGAGCACGCCCTTCTCGTGCGTGAATGCCTCGAACGACTTCCTGCCGTGGTAGGCGCCCATCCCGCTTTCTCCGACGCCTCCGAACGGGAGGGACGGAACTGCGGCGTGCGCGAGCGACACGTTGACACCGAGGGCTCCCGATGTGGTCTCCTGCTGGAATCGGCGAACGACCGCAGTATCCTCCGCATAGACGTAGAGCGCGAGCGGCTTCTCCCGCTCGGTCACGAACGCGATCGCCTCGTCAGCGTCGGCGACATCGACGAGCGGCAGAATGGGGCCGAAGATCTCCTCGGCCATGACGGCGCTCTCAGGGGCGACATCGGTGAGCACGGTCGGTTCGATACGCAACTCGTCACGGTTGATACCGCCGCCGACCCGGCGGGTGCCGGAGCTCATGAGACCCCTGAGTCGATCGAAATGCCGCTCGTTCACGATCGTCGCGTACTCGGCATTCGTTGCGGGCGCAGTGCCGAGCTGCTCGAGCACCGCCTTTCGCAGCTCCTCGACGAATGGCTCTCGTACGGACTCGTGCACGAGCACGTAGTCGGGCGCAATGCACGTCTGACCGGCATTCATCGTCTTCGCCCACGCAAGCCTGCGTGCCGAAACGCGCAGGTTCGCCGAAGCATCGACGTACACGGGGCTCTTGCCGCCCAGCTCCAGCACGGTCGGGGTGAGGTGCTTCGCAGCGGCGGCCGCGACGATGCGGGCAACACGACTGTTGCCGGTGTAGAAGATGAGATCCCAGCGCTGTTCGAGGAGCGCCGTGGTTTCGTCGACAGCACCCTCCACGACCCGCACCGCGCGAGAGTCGAGATAGATAGGAGCCAGCCGGGCGATCAGTTCACTGGTTGCGGGGGCGAGTTCACTCGGCTTCACAACGGCGGAATTGCCGCCCGCGATCGCGCCGACCAGCGGTGCGAGGGCGAGCTGCAGCGGATAGTTCCACGGCGCGATAACCAGAACGGCACCCAGGGGGTCACGTACGGTGTGCGCCCAGGCGGGCTGCAGGGTCGCGGGAACCGGCTTAGGATGCGGCAGCATCCAGTGCCAGAGATTGCGCTTTGCGAGACGGATCTCCTCGAGAACGACCGAAATCTCGGTGATGTGCGCCTCGAGGTCCGACTTGCCGAGATCCTTCGCAAGTGCCTGCTCCCAGAGCGTGATGTTCTGCGACAGCATGCCGGCCAGCCCGTCGAGCTGATCGAGTCGCCAGCGGCGAGAACGCCAGAATCCGGGCGCTCGGCGAGCGCGGAGTTCGTCGGCCAGGGTTCGGAAGTCGGTCGTGGTCATGCATCCATTGTGCCGCGCGTGGCTATGCAACGGCGCAGAAATCCCAGCAGCCGGTCTGGAGTCCGTGACACCCAGAAGCCCGGGATGCGGAAAGAGGGCGAGAGAAGCACATTCGGGACACTCCCAAACGCGCTTCTTTCTCCCCTAAGTCGTGCCGCCGGACACCTGGCTCTCAACGTCGAGCCGCAGCTGCCACACGACGGTCCAGGTGACGACCTCGAACCCGACCGCCTCGTTGACGCGGATCATGTGCCGGTTCTCTTCCGCGTTCATCGTCGTGATGCGGTCTGCGTGCGGCACGTTGTCGCGCAACTGTGCAATGCCCGCCAGCTTCAGCAATTGCCCGAGCCCGTGCCCCCTGTGCTCGCGCAGCACGATCAGATTGTGCTGCCTCGCGCACGGATCACCCGCGATGACCAACTGGGAGTAGCCGACGAGCTGACCGCTTTCTTCGTGCTGCACAGCCGCTGCGAACATCCGACGCTCGGAACCGATCTTGAAGCGTTCGAACTCGGCCAGACGTTCGTCGGACCACGTTTCGGGTTCGAGTTCGAGATCACCGGTAGGAGAGTCGGTCGACATCCGCTCGTGGAGGGTTCGCATGTCGGCACGGTAGGAGGCAGGGGTTTCGCCCTCCCACGTGACGACTCGATACCCGTCTGAACGCTGCTCAGCCTGTCCAAGTCGCGTATCGATATCCGTCAGCGAGTCGAGATCGAGTCGCGAGTAGCGGTACACCTGCGAAAGGGATGCGCCCCGGCGAATCCAGGCCACGGACTCCGGGTCATCGCGCATGACCCCGCCGTATCCGGTTGTCGCCGTGATGTCGCCTTCTCGGACGCCAACACCACCGCCGAAGATCGTTGTTCTTCCGAGCTGACCGGCACGATCCAGTGACGCTTGCACGAGCGCCTCGAACGTTTCCTGTCGAGCTCGCCCCTGCACGTCGGGATGCACGAGCAGGAGAGTATCGACGATGTCGGTTGATTCGCTCGTCGGCAGGAAGAACTCCGCATGGCCCACTAACGCTTCATCACGATAGGCAGAGATCGACTCTACGCGTTCCGAGGCCTGACCCTGCAGAGCGCTCAACACGGTCGCGGGAGTCACCGACTGGTTCCCGGACCCAAGCAACGCGCTGTTCGAGGCATCGATAAGGCGCACGGTCTTGCGGAACTCGTCGCCGCGCCGGCTGTTCTCGTCGGTCGATAGAGGCAACTCGAGCGGTTCTACGCGGATGCTCATCGCGGTGCCCACTCCTCGCGTCGCTGCCACGCGCCCTCGCCCATTACCGCTTCGAAACCGAGCGCTTCGTTGACGGCGAGCATGTGCCGGTTCTCCTCCGCGTTCCAGGTGATCACCCTGCTGCGCTCGGGATAGGTGTCGAGCAGTTGCAGGAGGTTCACGGTCTTGACCAGCATGCCGAGACGGTGCCCGCGGTGCTCGGCATGCACGAGTGTGTCGTCCTGATAGACCTGCTGCCCCGCTTCCGGGACGGCGAGGGTCGAATAGGCAACCGCCACGCCGTCGGCACTATAGGCGACGGCCCGCAACAGGTCGCGTCGCTGCCCCTCGATGACGGAGCTCTCGATTTCCGCGAGCCGTTCCGCGTCCCACGTCTCGGCCACGACGTCGAGTCCGGCAGCCGGGGCGTCCGTCGACATCCGCGCCTGCAGAGCAGCAAGGTTGGCGAGCTGATCGGCAGGAGTGAAGCCGGTCCAGACGCGAACGGTGTAGCCGGATGCGCGCGCGGAGGCTTCCCGGCGCATGCGTTCGAACGCCGAGCGGTCGTCGCTGCCGAACGTCAGAACACTCGTTCTCTCGATCTGTTCGAGTGAGAACCCGGCACGGTGCAGGAAGCGCACCTCGTCACTGTTCGCGGGAATCTCACCCGCTCCGTTCGGCGGGGAAATCTGAGGGCCCGACGCAGGTCGATGCAGCTTCCACGTCTGTGTCGTCGCGCGGCCCTCCTCGCGCAGAAGCTCGTTCACGCGCTGCAGCAACGCTGTTCCAACGCCATTTCTGCGGTGGGGTTCGTCGGTGTAGATGTCGGCGTACGCGGGTGCATCCAGTTCGTGCAGACTGACGTCGACACGTGCGAAACCGGCGATGCGGCCTTCGAGCAGCGCAACATGAATGTGCTGGCGCTCTTCTTTGTTTCGCCTAATGTAGCCGTGTGCGGCGGCGTACGTGACGTCGAAGTCCCTCGAGCCGTTCCAGGTAGTGCGAAAGACCGAGTTGCGCACATCAATGTACTCGCGGAAGCGTTCGGCGGCCGCGGAACCGTCGTCGATGCCCTCTGGAATCTCGAGGGGGACGATGTCAATGTTCATCATTCTCCGCCGCTCTCGACCACGATCTGTGTTCGGGCAGCCTTGCAGAATACACGCCAAACGACGTCTCCGGGGTAGATTCGTACAGGAAGTCGCTAGTGGCGAGGAGTGTCGTGTACCTGAAATCCCTGACCGTAAAGGGCTTCAAGTCGTTTGCGCGCGCGACCACCTTCCAGTTCGAACCGGGTGTCACCGCAGTCGTCGGCCCCAACGGGTCGGGGAAGTCGAACGTCGTCGATGCGCTCGCATGGGTCATGGGCGAGCAGGGAGCCAAGACACTGCGCGGCGGGAAGATGGAAGATGTCATCTTCGCGGGCACCGCAACGCAGGGGCCGCTGTCGCGCGCTCACGTCGAGCTGACGATCGACAACTCCGACGGCGCATTGCCGATCGAGTACAGCGAAGTGCAGATTTCTCGAACCCTCTTCCGGAACGGAGGCAGCGAATACGCCATCAACGGCGAGGGCGCCAGGCTGCTCGACGTGCAGGAGCTGCTGAGCGACTCCGGCCTTGGTCGCGAAATGCACGTCATCGTCGGCCAGGGGCAGCTCGACAACGTGCTGCAGGCGACCCCGCAGGATCGCAGGGGGTTCATAGAAGAGGCGGCGGGCATCCTGAAGCATCGCCGTCGTAAAGAGAAGACGCTGCGGAAGCTCGACGCGATGCAGCAGAACCTGACGAGGCTGCAGGATCTCATAGGGGAGATCAGACGCCAACTGAAGCCACTCGGGGCGCAGGCGGAAATCGCGCGAGAAGCGCAGACGGTGCAGGCGGAGGTCCGCGACGCGAAGGCCAAGCTCTATGCAGACGAGGTGCTGCGGTTGCGTACGACACTGGAATCGGCATCGAAGACGGAATCGCAGCGCAAGAACGAGCGACTGGTGCTCCAGGAGCAGCTCGACCGCGCGCAGCTGCGAGCATCGCGCATCGAGGAGTCGATGGTCGGTGACGAAGTGGATGCGGCACGCAAGATCTCGCACGCGTTGGAAAGCGTCCGCACGCGGCTGCAGTCACTCGACACCCTCGCGCACCAGCAGCTCGCCCTGCTCGCCGAGCCGGATGCGGAAGAGCAGGACGAAGATCGCATAACGCAAGACGCCGTCGATGCGGCGTTGCAGGAAGCTCGTGACCTTGCCGAGCAGGTGACGTCTGCGCAGCAGGAAGTCGCTGCGCAGGCGACGACGGTGGCGAAGGCGAAGGCGAGCCTCGACGCGCTCGACGAAGAGATCGCCCAGCAGTCTGCGCTCGTCTCGAAGCACGATCTCGCGCTCGCGGCGAAGCGCTCCGCCGTCGAAGTGGCCGAATCGTCGCTGCTGGCGCGCAAAAACGACAGGGAACGGCGGGAACAAGCCTGGCAGAACGCGACCGAGAGGCTCCGGGAAGCGAGGGAGGCACTCGATTCACTCGGAGACGACGAGACGGAACAGCAGGACACCGATGCGCTCTCGCTCGCATACCGGGAGGCCGACGAGGAGGCCGTGCGCTTGCAGACAGAACTCGACCGGCTGCGAGAGGCGCTCCACGGCAAGGAACGTGAGCGCGACTCCCTCGCGGCGAGAGCGCAAGCACTTTCGCACGCTCTCGATGCGAAGAGCGCGGCCTCGAGCATCCTCGAAGCGGAGCTGCCGGGGGTCGACGGCATTGTGTCCGAGCGCATCAGCGTCAAGAAGGGGTTCGAGGCCGCCGTCGCAGCAGCCCTTGGCTCGCTCGCGGAGGCGGTGCTCGTCGACACACGGGAGAACGCGATTCGCGTCGCAGAGTCGGCTGCCGGCGAAGATCTCGGAAGAGCGCAACTCGTGATTGCGGGAGCGCCGTCCATGCTGAGCACAGCGCCGAAGACCGTGCTCAAGCACGCCTACGATGTCTGCGACGCCCCCGAGGGGATCCGCGGGTTGCTCGCCTTCACCTTCATCGCCGACGATCTGCGGCAAGCAGCCGAGGCAGGGCCGGAACTCACGAGGCTCGAACTCGGCGGGCCCATCACGATCGTGACACGCGCGGGCGAGGTGTTGACCGAGCATACCCTCACGGGTGGTTCCGGTGAGGACACGTCACGTATCGAGCTCGCTGCCGATCGCGACGAAGCGCAGCACAAGCTCGACGCGATCGCGGTCGAGATCGAAACCGATGCGGGAGAGGTCGACGACGTGCGACACGCGCTGCAGAACGCCAAGCGTTCCGCGCAGGATGCGTTGGAGTCGCTGCGAGCGCACGATGCGGAAAGCGCGGCAAGGGGGCAGGAACGCAGCAGGATCCGCGCTCGGCACGAGTCTGCGGCCGCCGAGTCGGAGCGCGCGGAGGCGGCCCTGGAGGAATCCGCGTCGAGGGTGACGTCGGCGGAACGAGAGGTCGAGCGTGCCAAGCGAGAGTTCGACGAGTTCGACAGGGCACCGCGGCCGATGCTCGATGCGTCGGCGCGGGATGGCATGCTCGTAGAGCTCGAGGAAGCCAGGGCGGACGAAACCGAGCTGCGCATCCGGTTGGAGACGGCGCGTGAACGAGTGAGGGCTGAGCGCGATCGCGCGACATCACTCGAGCGAGAGATGCAAGCGCAGCGAGCGAGGGCGGATGAACGCGCTCGCAGGGCCGTCATCCGGAGTCGGCGACGCGAACGTGCAGAGCGCGTAACGCGAGCACTTCCGGCCGTGTTGAGCTCGATCGACGAGTCGCTTTCGGAGGCACGTCTCGATCTTGCGCACAAGGAGACGGCGAGAAGGCAGAACTCGGAGGCGCTCGGCAAGCTCCGGCAGGAGCAGACGGAGCTGACGGAGCGGATTCGCGAGCTCACGGATCGCGTGCACGACATCGAAATGCAGAGCTACGAGCAGAAGCTGCAACTCTCGAACCTCATCGAACGTTCCGCGAGCGAACTAGGCCTCGACGAGCAGGAGCTGCTGGCCGAGTACGAACCGGGCGAGGACTTCGATCGCGACGCCGAGCGCGCTCGGCTGAAAGACGCGGACAGAAAGCTCGCGAAACTCGGCAGGGTGAATCCGCTCGCGCTGGAAGAGTTCGCTGCCCTCGAGCAACGGCACACTTTCCTGAACGAGCAGCTGCACGACCTGACACAGACGCGCGCCGACCTCGAGCAGATCATCGCGGATCTGGACGTCACGATGCAAGACATCTTCGCGACCGCGTTCGAAGACACGAAAGCGGCGTTCGACGAGGTGTTCCCGAAGCTCTTCCCCGGTGGAAGGGGCTCGCTTGCGCTCACCGACCCCGAAAACCTGCTCGAGACCGGCATCGAGGTTGCCGTGCGCCCCGCCGGGAAGAAGATCGATCGACTCTCCCTTCTTTCCGGCGGTGAGCGTTCGCTCGCAGCGGTCGCGTTCATGGTGGCGATCTTCCAAGCCCGGCCCAGCCCGTTCTACATCATGGACGAGGTCGAAGCCGCACTCGACGACGCGAACCTCGGCCGGCTCCTCACGGTCTTCGAGCAGTTGCGCGAGACGAGTCAGCTGATCGTCATAACGCACCAGAAGCGGACGATGGAGATCGCGGATGTCCTCTATGGCGTTTCGATGCGAGAGGACGGGGTCACCCAGGTGGTCGGGCAGCGCACGAAGCGCGAAGAAGAGCCGGCCTGAGCCCGCGGATGATCGACTTCGGCAGGCTCCGTCGCGCACCGGACATCGAAGCCTCGAACCTGGCGGCGTACGATGCGACCGACACCTACCTGCTCGACTTCGCGGCGGAGCGAGGGTTGCTGAGCGGCGCGATCACCGCACTCGGCGATCGGCACGGCGCGCTCACCCTCGGTGCACTGAGCGGGGGAGCGGAGCACGTGCGCTCGCATCAGGACTCGATCGTGCACGAGCGTGCGTTGCAGGGCAATGCGGTCACGGTGGGCTTCTCGAGCGATGCGTTCGACCAGTTGCCGCTCTCACCCGAAGTCGTGCGCGACGCCCGCACGGTGCTGATGCAGCTGCCGCGAGGGCTCGATGCTCTCGATGAGCTGGCCGCGACCGTCGCGGTTGGCGCGCATCCCGACACGGTGCTGATCGCCGGCGGACGGGTCAAGCACATGACGCACGCGATGAACGATGTGCTGCTGCGCTATTTCGACACTGTCGAACCGCAGCACGCTCGGCGGAAGTCCAGGCTGCTGGTCGCGATGGGACCCAAGCGCGATGCGGCGGTGCAGTGGCCGAAGCGACAGCACCACGCACGGTTCGATGTCACGCTCGTGGCCCACGGCGCTGTGTTCGGCGGTGCAGCGCTCGATCCGGGCGCAGCGACGCTGCTTGATCACATCGACGAGTTCCCCGACACTCCCACCGCGATTGACCTCGGGTGCGGCAACGGCATCCTCTCGGTCGTGCTGGCGAAACGTCGGCCCGATGTGCATGTCCTCGCAACGGATGTCTCGAGCGCGGCCACTACATCCGCGAGGCTCACCGCCGTCGAAAACGGTATGCAAGATCGCGTGGATGTGCGCCGAGCCGACGGGCTCGAAGGCATACCCGTTGGCAGCGCACCGCTCATCATGCTGAACCCGCCGTTCCACCTCGGCGCAGCCGTGCACAAGGGGATGGCCGAGCGGCTGATCGAGGACGCCGGGCGAGCACTCGCCCCGGGAGGTGAACTGCTGTGCGTGTGGAACTCGCACTTGCGCTACCGACCCCTGCTCGAGCGCATCGGCCGAACGCGGCAGATCGCGAGGAACTCGACCTTCACCGTGACTGCGACGCGAGCATGACGGATACGTCCAGCACGAATCCTCGTCGGCCGGAATTCACGACCGTAGAGCTCGCCATCGACAGCTGGGCGCACGCTCGACTCCGTGGTCGTGGGCGCTCGCGGTTTCGTCGGGTCGTGATCGAACTCAGCGTGTTCACGCTGAAGCAGGCGTGGGCGTGCGTTTTCGGAGCACTTTTGCTGCTCGGTATCGTCACGGTTCGCGCCTTCTGGCCGAACGACGCGCCGGTCGCGAGCAACGACGTCCTGACGCTGTACGCGATTGCGCTGCAGATCGCCATGCTGGCGTTCAAGCTCGAGACGCTACGCGAACTCTGGGTCGTGCTCCTGTTCCACGTCACAGGCACTGTCATGGAACTGTTCAAGACGGCAATGGGGTCATGGATCTACGATCCGGAAGGGCTGCTGAGGGTAGGAGGAGTGCCGCTGTTCACGGGATTCATGTATGCGGCTGTCGGCTCGTACATGGTCCGCACAATGCGCATGTTCGATCTGCGCTTCTTCCGCTATCCGCCCAGAACCCTCACCGTCGTCGTCGCCGTCCTCATCTACTCGAACTTCTTCACGCACCACTTCGCGTTCGACTTCCGGTGGATTCTCCTGGCGGCAGTACTCCTGATCTGGGGCCGGTGCACGATGTACTTCAGAATTCACAGACGACGTTTCCCCATGCCGATTCTCGTCGCTTTCGGGCTCGTCGCCGTCTTCATCTGGATCGCGGAGAACCTCGGCACTTTCGCCGGTGCGTGGCTGTATCCGAGTCAGCTGGACGGCTGGGAACCGGTGTCCCTCCAGAAAGTCACCAGCTGGTTCCTGCTGATGATCATCTCCGTCGTGCTCGTCACATTCGTCCACCGGCCCCGAGAGCCAGACTCATAATCCCGACTCCCAGCATTAACCTCGCTGAACACTTCTCGGTCCATGCATGGAACGAACGCTCCATATCGGCGTGTCGCCATGTATAGACCGAGAAGTGTTACGTAGGAACTAGGGTCGATCGGTCTCGTCGAGATCTTGGCGGATGATTCGATTCGATTCCCGATCGAGGTCGGCGTCCAACGCATTGAGCAATTCGTCGCGATTGAACTCCTCCGGGTCGGCCGTGTTGCCTGCCGAGTCGACGATCTTGACGTCATCGCCCGTGCGGTCGAGCTGCAGGGGGCGCGCAAAGGACGTTCCGCGCGCCGTCACCAGCTGGTAGTGACCCGACTCGTCGAGTTCCGCCTCCACCGGGCCCACGACGGGCAGCTCTGAGCGCTTGCCCTTCATACGGTCTCGCAGCGTCTTCAACAGCGAGGCCACGACCGACACCACCATGGCGACCAGAATGACCACGAGCGAGTGCCAGGTCTCGATGTGCGGGACCCAGCCGATGGGCTCGCCACCATTGAGGAAGAACAGGTCGTTCGCCTCCATTGCGTGGAAGACGAGCTTGACGCCGATGAAGCCCAGAATGGCGGCAATGCCGTAGTGCAGGTACACGAGCCGATCGAGCAGACCACCGAGCAGGAAGTACAGCTGCCGCAGCCCCATGAGCGCGAAGATGTTACATGCGAAGACGAGGAACGGATCCGTCGTCACCGAGAAGATCGCCGGGATCGAATCGATCGCGAACAGCAGATCCGTCGTGCCCAGTGCGATGATCACCATGAGCATCGGCGTGAAGTAGCGGTGCCCCTCGTACTCGATGCGCATCTTGCCGCCACGCCACTCGTCGGTCAGGCGAATGCGCTTCCTGAGCATCCTGGTGAAGAGATTGTCCTTCTGGCCATCCTCATCGTCGCTGCCGAACGCCTGCTTCCAAGCGGTGTAGATCAGCCATGCCCCGAAGATGTAGAACACCCACGAGAGGCGCTCAACCAGCTGGACACCGACCAGGATGAAGATACCGCGCAGCACGATCGCGATCATGATGCCGATCATCAGCACGCGTTGCTGCATTTCACGAGGAACGGAGAACCTGGCCAAGATGATGATGAACACGAACAGGTTGTCGATCGAGAGCGAATACTCGAGCGCCCAGCCCGTTATGAACTGGAAGCTCCGCTCCGTATCGCCCATGAGGAACAGCACTCCGGCGAAGAGCAGCGCCAGCGATACGTAAAAGACGACCCAGCCGGTCGCCTCCTTCATGGAGGGAACGTGCGGTCGCTTGACCACAAGAAGAAGATCAAAGATCAGAATGCCTACGAGAATCGTCATGGAGACGATCTCGAAGATCACGTATGAGTCCACAGGTGTCCTTTACGAGTTGAGAGGTTGACGGTACTCGACCGTCTCTCCCGCAAGACACAGCTTGCCGCAACATCCGGCCAGGCCTCGACGCCGTGCGTGATGACGAATGTTGCGAATGGGATACTCCCCGTCGCGAAGTCGAGTGTAGCGGATCACAGCGGGTAAAACACTCACCTACGATGGATCCATGGCACAAAAGTGGTCACTCACCGGCGCACTGCGCGGAATGTTCGTTCGCGAAACCATCACGGAAGAAACCTGGGACGACCTGGAAACCGCACTGATCACGGCAGATTTCGGCCCGGACATCACCGAGTCGCTCATCGACGATCTGCGCGAGGATGTCGAGCGCTACCGGACCGAGGACCCGAAGGATCTCCAGCGGATGCTGCGGGAACGACTCGAGGAGCGCTTCGCCCAGTACGACCCGACCCTGAACTTGAAGGAGCGCCCCGCCGTCATCCTGGTCGTGGGTGTCAACGGAGTGGGCAAGACGACGACCATCGGGAAGTTCGCGAAATTCCTCACGGGGCACGGCCAGTCGGTCATCGTCGGCGCTGCCGACACGTTCCGCGCGGCAGCCGTCGAACAACTCGCGACGTGGGCGGAACGAGGCGGCGCCGACATCATCAGACCGGAACGCGAGGGCCAGGATCCTGCGTCCGTCGCCTTTCAAACCGTCGATGCAGCGAAAGAGCGCGGCATCGCCATGTGCCTCATCGACACCGCCGGAAGGTTGCAGACCAAGGGCGGCCTGATGGACGAACTCGGCAAAATCCGTCGTGTCGTCGAGAAACAGGCGCCGGTCTCCGAGGTTCTCCTCGTGCTCGACGCGACAACGGGCCAGAACGGCGTCTCCCAGGCAGAGGCCTTCATTCAGCACGCAGGCGTAACAGGGCTCGTGATCACCAAGCTGGATGGCAGCGCGAAGGGCGGCTTCATCCTCGCCGTCCAGGAGCGCACGGGGATTCCCATCAAGCTCATCGGCCAGGGAGAGGGCATCAACGACATGACCGGCTTCACGCCGCATGTGTTCGTCCAACAGCTCGTCGGCTGACGCCGACTCGCGTCGGTAGCCGCGTCCGAGACGGACGCGGCGCTGGCGTCGCTGAGGCAGTCCGAAAGGACTGCCTTTTTTGGCGCTCCAGCGCGGGCAGTCGCACGGACGCTTTGCGTCCGTAAGGAGCTCCAGCGCGTACCCGGAGCCGCCTCGTTGGGCGACTTCCGGTCACCGAGACGGTGACGAGCGCTGGGTGCGAGTGGCAACCAGAAATGATTGCCACGACGGACGCACCGCGCTAGCGTCGCGCGAACGCGTTGCGTTCCCTTTGGAGCTCCAGCGCGTCCAACAGCTCGTCGGCTAGCGCCGACTCGCGTCGGTAGCCGCGTTCGAGATGTGGCTACGCGCTAGCGTGCGTCGGTGCTGTCTACGTAGATGAGCCGATGCCGGATGCGACCGAAGTCGCCGGTGATGACCGTGCGGTTACCGCCCCGCACCCAGATTCGACCCTCCGCGTTCGCCCACACGGGCGAGCCGACGATGCCGATCTCGACGCCCGGCAGCGGCTTACCGACCGTGCCTGGATGCCGCAGCACCTGTTCGGGCGTCGCGAGCGCCACCGTGCCGGTCTCGGTCATGCCGTAGGAATTCATGATGACGGGGCCCCAGAGCTTGTTCATCCGCTCGACGAGTTCGGGCTCGAGCGGCTCGGAACTGCAGACGATGCGGCGAAGCGGCGGCGCGGGTCGTTGGCTCTCCTCGAGCAGGGAAGCCATGTGCTCGAACTTCGAGGGCTTTCCCGAGGCAACCGTGATGCGCTCGTTCAGCATGAGGTCGAGCAGCTCGGAGGCATCGCTCGACGGTGCGTAGACGAGTTTCGCACCGGTCAGCAGACAGGAGGCAAGGAGCTGGAGCCCGTGTCCGTGCTGCAGGGGAGTGCACGCCAGCACACGGTCGCGCTCGCTGATGCCGATCCGGCGGTGCAGGGCGGTGAGCTGTACGACCCCGCCGAATCCGATCGGTTTCGTAACATGGGCCCGTGGAACACCGGAGCGACCGCTCGAGAGCAGAATGATTCTCGAACGACGCTTGGTTCTTCCGAGATTCGTTCCAGATGCTTCAGCGAGCTCCGAGAGTCGTGCCGTAGAAACGGCCGGCCCGCGATGCCAGTCGGGCTTGTCCTGCTCGTGCACGAGCAGTGCGTCGGCGGGAACCGAGCGTCGTAGCACTTCCGGGTCGGCACCCGGGTCGACCGGCATGACGTCCAGGCCGAGCCGGTGGGCCGCGAGCAGGGTGATCACCATGTCTTCGCCTTCTCCGACGACCACGATCATGCGCGGTCTGCGGCCAAGAACGTGCAGATACAGCCCTGCCGCGGCAGCTTCGGCAGTGCGCCACAACTGCTGGAACGTGTAACGACGATTGGCCGTCACGAGCGCGGTGCGGGAGGAGAAGCGCTTACTGGAGGCTTCCGCGAGGGTCGCGATGGACAGGCCGTGTCGACCGACGGCCGACGCTAAGTGACGGAGGCTCTGCAGGGTCATCTCAAGCACACAGAACAGCGTATCGGGCGGAGTCCGGGACGCGGTATTACGCTGAACCCGTGGATACTGCCGTTGTCGTCGCGATCATTATCGTGACCGTGCTCACCGGCACAGTGCTGCAAAGGCTCTCCGGAACCGGCGTCGGTCTCGTCGTCGCCCCGGTGCTAGCGCTGTTACTCGGGCCGGCATTCGGCGTATTCATGACCAATGTGACGACGGTCATCTCCGGGTTGTTGATCATGTTCGCGGTGTGGCGCTTCATCAATTGGCGTGCGTACCTCCTGATCGCACCCGCAGCGGCCGTTGGCGCCTGGCCCGCTGCTTGGCTCGTCGGTGCCCTGCCGACAGCCTGGCTGTCGATTCTGCTCGGTAGCCTTGTCGTCAGCGCGCTACTGCTCACGGTGTTCGCGCGCAGGATTCCGGAATGGAAATCACCGGGGGCTGCGGTGGCGGCGGGGTTCTTGGGCGGTTTTTTCAACACCACCTCGGGTGTCGCTGCCCCGGTCATGGTGATCTACTCGCGGCTCTCCAGGTGGGAGCAAGTGGGTTTCTCGGCGACCCTCCAGCCGGTGTTCAT
Organism: uncultured Agrococcus sp.; assembly: GCF_945915485.1. Classification (GTDB taxonomy): domain Bacteria; phylum Actinomycetota; class Actinomycetes; order Actinomycetales; family Microbacteriaceae; genus Agrococcus. The sequence continues at coordinate 19,809 of NZ_CAMEFJ010000004.1, read as the reverse complement.
GACGATGGGCATCGCCTCCGTCGTGTCCAAGCTGGTCATGGGGGCAGTAGAGCCGGGACCAGTGGGATCATTGCATTTCGGACTACTGCTTCTGATCATTCCCTGCAGCGTTGGCCTCGGACTCCTGATCGCAACGCCACTGACGCGGGTCGTGACAGCGGCCCTCGCTCGCCGTCTAGCCATGGTGCTCGCCGCCGTCGGAGGTGTCGCAGCCATCGTTCGCGGAGCGTTCGAACTGATTGCGTAGGACACGGCAGGGAGATCGGCGGGAATTTTCACTCGCATCAGGTATGTTGGTGCGCGCATTCGATCGCATGACGGATTCAAAGGAGAACCCATGGCGAAGTCGCGCCCGGCCGGAGAACACGCGGAACATTTCTCTCCGCTACCCGAGGTCGATACCGAAGTTGATAGACGATCGCCGGGGGAGATGGCAGCAGCCTTCACAAGACGCACGGTGCGGGTCCGGTGGATAGGCCTCGCGGGAGGTCTTGCGCTGGCACTCCTGCTGTACACGGCAATGCCGGGTGAGGTCGCACACGATGCACGACTGACCGCTGCGATTGCGGGACTCATGGCTGTGTGGTGGATGACGGAGGCTCTGCCCATCCCAGCGACCGCGATCGTGCCGCTTATCGTGTTCCCTCTTCTTTCGCAGGGAACCGAAGATGCCCCCGTGACAGTGGATTCGGTTGGCGCCAGCTATGGCAACAACATCATCTTCCTGTTCATGGGCGGCTTCCTCATCGCTCTTGCCATGCAACGTTGGAACCTGCACAGGCGCATAGCGTTGCTCGTGCTGCGCGCTATGGGGGAGCGAACGGGTGCGCTCTTGGCCGGCTTCATGATCGCCACCGGCTTCATTTCCATGTGGGTCTCGAATACCGCCACCGCGGTGATGATGCTGCCCATCGGTCTCTCTGTGCTGGAACTCGTGAGCGAAGCGATGGAGCGAAAGGGTGTCATCGAGAAGGGTTCCGGAGCAGCTGGAGCCCTGAAGACGAAGTTCGGCGCCGGTCTCATGCTGAGTATCGCGTATGCGGCTTCTATCGGTTCGTTGGGGACGCTGATCGGAACTCCTCCGAACGCGCTCCTCGCTGCGTACCTCAGCCAAGAGCATGATATTGAAATCGGCTTTGGGCAGTGGATGATCGTCGGCTTCCCGCTCTCGGTGGTCATGCTCGCCTTCACCTGGTGGATGCTCGCCAAAGTACTGTTCAAGCCCGAAGTGAAAACCATCCCCGGCGGACGCGCTCTCATCAACGAGGAGGTGAAGAAGCTCGGCCCGGTTTCCATGGGAGAGATCCTTGTGCTGGTCGTGTTCTCCCTTGCAGCCGTGAGCTGGATCGCGGTTCCGCTCATTTGGGAGGACCCTCCCATCAGCGACGCCGGTATTGCATTGACAGCCGGTATTCTGCTGTTCTTCATTCCCGCCGGCGCGCAGCGGGGTGTTCGTCTGCTCGACTGGGAATCCGCGGTCAAGCTCCCGTGGGGTGTGCTGCTGCTCTTCGGAGGAGGGCTTGCGCTGTCTGCGCAGTTCTCGTCCTCGGGTCTGACGGAATGGATCGGCGATGTGTCGGCCGCGATCGGCGGTCTCCCCGTTGTACTGATGGTGGTCATACTTGCCGCTGCGATTCTCTTTCTGACCGAGATCACGTCGAACACCGCGACGGCTGCGACGTTCCTCCCCATTGCAGGAGGTATCGCGATCGGCATCGGTGTGGACCCGATGCTGCTGACGATCCCCGTGGCGCTCGCGGCCACCTGCGCCTTCATGCTGCCCGTCGCGACGCCACCCAACGCGGTTGTGTATGGAACGGGCTACGTGACGATTCCGCAGATGGTGAAAGCCGGTCTCTGGATCAACCTTTTCGGCATCGTGACGATCAGCCTCGTAACCATGACCCTTGCAGTGTGGGTCTTCAGCATCGTCTACTAGGCAATCGCATCTGCACTGATTCTCGCCTGAAGCATGTCAGACGAGAATCAACGCACTGACGAAGTCGTCCACGATTTCATCGGTAGAGGTTTCAGGGTCGATGGAGGATGTGAGTCGGTCGAACACGAGCCCCTCGATGGCGTAGTGGAGCAGCGCAATCTCGCGGCGTCCGCCCGGAAGCCCGGCAGCCTCATTGAAGGTTATGTCCGCCTCGAAGCCTGCCCTTTGCCAGGCTGCGAGCGGCGCTGCGAGGTTCGGTTGCCTTACCGCGGCTAAACGTAACTCGTACAGTGCGAGCGTCACCTCTCGGTTCTCCAGAAGACGACGAACGATGTCACGGATGTACGCGGCGAAGAGAGTTCGATTAGGAGGGATGCCGCTGCGGGCTGCCAGGTCTTCCTCGGTCGGCGCGAGGCGCTGTCCGATCCTGTCGAAGATGCCTTGGATGAGTGCATCGCGGCTGCGGAAGTAGTTCGATGTTGTTCCTGTCGGGACATCGGCCTCTGCATCGACAGCGCGGTGCGTGAGTCCCCTGGAGCCCTCTCTGGCGAGTACCGCAACGCCGGCGTCCGCAAGCGCAATTCGTCGTGCCTCGTTTCTTGCCATGACACCAGACTAGCCAAAGCACAACACCTGTTGTAGATTACAAGCACTGCATCTGTAGTGATTGGGGAGATGATGCGTGAACTTACCTATTACGTTGCGGTGAGCCTAGACGGTTTCATCGCTGGTCCGAACCACGAGTTCGACAGGTTCGTCTTCGAAGGGGACCATGCGGAGTGGCTCTGGAACAGGTATCCGGGAACAGCTCCGACTGCGATGGCTGATGCGGCCGGACTATCTGTAGACGGTGGCCCGTTCGACACCGTGCTGATGGGGTGGAACACCTACTCGGTCGGGCTTCCGGACTCCCCGAGCCCGTATGGTCATTTCCGTCAAATTGTGTTCTCGAGGAATCGTGCGCCACTCGCAGGGTCCGACGGCGTTGAATTCACCGATCGAGACCCGGTCGAGATGATTCGTGAACTCAAGCAGATGCCAGGAGAGGGAATCTGGTTGTGCGGCGGCGGAAAGCTGGCCGCAGCGCTCGTCGACGAGATCGACCGTTTCGCATTCAAACTCAATCCCATGCTGTTCGGCGATGGTGTCCGCGTTTTCGGCGACCGCAGCTATATGCCGGCAGCGGTGGAGCGAACGGACACCAGGGCGTTCCAGTCGGGAGTGGTGCTGGCGGAGTACTCGCGCCGCAGGTAGATCGCCGGTCGTCGGCTGAGGTGCCGCGCTGGTAGAATCGGGCCACCATGGCTGCATTCGGATCACTCTCCTCCCGCCTTACTGAGACGCTCGCAAAGCTTCGATCGAAGGGTCGACTGTCTGCGAGCGACGTCGACGGGACGGTGCGGGAAATTCGCCGTGCGCTACTCGAGGCGGATGTCTCGCTCGACGTCGTCAAAGAGTTCACTGCGAATGTGCGCGAGCGAGCCCTCGGCGCCGAGGTGTCGAAAGCGCTGAACCCGGCGCAGCAGGTCGTCTCCATCGTCAACGATGAACTCGTGCGCATCCTCGGCAGCGAGCAGCGCCGGCTCGAATTCGCGAAGCAGCCGCCGACCGTCATCATGCTCGCCGGGCTGCAGGGTGCTGGAAAGACGACGCTGGCAGGAAAGCTCGCGAAGTGGCTGACGGGGGAGGGTCACACTCCGCTGCTGGTCGCAGCCGACCTGCAGCGTCCGAATGCAGTGAACCAGTTGCAGGTTGTCGGTGAGCGCGCCGAAGCAGCGGTGTACGCGCCCGAGCCCGGCAACGGAGTCGGTGATCCCGTCAAGGTGGCGCGCGACGGTGTGAAGCTCGCGAAGCAGCGTCAGCACGATGTCGTCATCGTCGACACCGCTGGCCGTCTGGGCGTCGACGCCGAGTTGATGAAGCAGGCCTCGAACATCCGCAAGGCCGTCAACCCCGACGAAGTGCTGTTCGTGATCGACTCGATGATCGGACAGGACGCAGTTGCGACTGCGAAAGCCTTCCAGGAGGGCGTCGACTTCACGGGCGTCGTGCTCACGAAGCTCGACGGTGACGCCCGTGGTGGTGCTGCCCTTTCGATCCGTGGCGTCACCGGTAAGCCGATCATCTTCGCTTCCAATGGAGAAGGGCTCGACGATTTCGAACCCTTCCATCCGGACCGCATGGCGAACCGCATCCTCGACCTCGGTGACGTACTCACCCTGATCGAGCAGGCGCAGAAGGCGTTCGACGAGGAAGAGGCGAAGAAGAGCGCTGAAGCGCTCATGAACGACTCGTACACGCTCGAGGACTTCCTCGGCCAGCTGCAGCAGATGCGCAAGGCCGCGAACTTCAAGAGCATGCTGAGCATGCTCCCCGGGGCCAATAAGCAGATGAAGGAAGCGCTCGAGAACTTCGACGAGGGGCAACTCGTGAAGTTCGAGGCGATCATCCAGTCGATGACCCCGCAGGAGCGACGCCAGTCGAAGATCCTGAACGGCTCACGGCGACTCCGTATCGCGAGGGGCGCGGGCGTGACGGTGACCGACATCAACCAGTTCATGAAGCAGTTCGATCAGGCATCGAAGACCGCACGAACCATGGCCAAGGGTGGCATGCCGAATATTCCCGGCATGGGCCCCGTTCCTGGCGCTCATGGCGGCAAGAGCCAGCGCGTCAAGAAGCAGCAGAAGAAGGTCAAGGGCAAGCGCTCCGGAAATCCGGCGAAGCGTCTCCAACAGGAAGCGGCGGCCGCAGATCGGGCCAAGCAGCACTCCGGTAGCGCGTTCGGCGCCGGCCAGGAAGAGAGCCCGAACCCCTACAGCGAGCTTCCCGACGCCGAGCAGGACACGCTGCAGCGGATGCTCGGCAATCGCTAACTGAGCATAGAGGAGGGGAGCCGGGACGAACGTCCCGGCTCCCCTCCTCTTCGTGCTACTGCACGTCGTCGTCGACCCAGTCCATCGACTTCGTAACCGCCTTGCGCCACAGGCGCAGCTGACGGTCGCGTTCCGAGGAGTCCATGTTCGGCTCCCAACGACGGTCCTCCTGCCAGTTGGCGGAGAGCTCGTCGAGGCCGTTCCAGAAGCCGACCGCGAGTCCCGCCGCGTAAGCGGCACCGAGGGCGGTGGTCTCTGCAACCACCGGACGAACAACGGGAACACCGAGGACGTCTGCCTGGAACTGCATGAGCGTGTCGTTGACGATCATGCCGCCATCGACCTTCAGCTCGGTGAGATCGACTCCGGCATCCGCGTTGACGGCATCCAGCACATCCCGTGTCTGGTATGCGACCGACTCGAGCGCCGCACGCGAGATGTGGTTCTTGTTCGAGTAGCGGGTGAGACCGACAACGGCGCCGCGAGCCTCAGGACGCCAGTACGGCGCGAAGAGCCCAGAGAACGCCGGAACGATGTACACGCCACCGTTGTCGTCGACCTGCTTGGCAAGATCTTCCACTTCGGGAGCCGAACCGATGATGCCGAGCTGGTCACGCAGCCACTGGATGAGCGAACCCGTCACGGCGATGGAGCCTTCCAGCGCGTAGCGGGTCGGCTGATCACCGATCTTGTAGCCGACGGTCGTGAGCAGACCGTTGTCGGAATGGACGATCTCTTCACCGGTCTGGAAGATCAGGAAGTTGCCCGTGCCGTAGGTGTTCTTGCTTTCACCGCTCTCGAAGGCCGCCTGTCCGAACGTGGCCGCCTGCTGATCACCGAGAATTCCGGCGATCGGCGTCTCGCGCAGCAGCGACGAGTCTTTCGCCTTGCCGTAGACCTCGGAAGACGAACGAATCTCCGGCAGCATCGAACGAGGTACACCGAAGGCCTCGAGGATGTCGTCGCGCCACTCGAGCGTTTCGAGGTCCATGAACATGGTGCGGGACGCGTTGGTGACGTCGGTAGCGTGCACGCCGCCGTCAACGCCGCCCGTCAGGTTCCACAGTACCCACGTGTCCGTTGTACCGAAGAGCAGGTCCCCGGCCTCGGCCCTCTCGCGTGCGCCATCGACGTTGTCGAGGATCCACGCGATCTTGGTGCCCGAGAAGTAGGTTGCGAGGGGGAGGCCGACGATCGGCTTGAACCGGTCGTTGCCGCCGTCCGCCGCTAGCCGGTCCACGATCTCCTGCGTGCGCGTGTCCTGCCAGACAATGGCGTTGTACACGGGCTCGCCGGTGTTCTTGTCCCAAACCACCGCGGTTTCGCGCTGGTTCGTGATTCCGACGGATGCGATGTCGTGGCGGGTCAGATCAGCGCGGCTCAGCGCGAGGCCGATAACCTCTTGCACGTTGCGCCAGATCTCGACGGGGTCGTGCTCGACCCAGCCTGCCTTCGGCAGAATCTGCTCGTGCTCCTTCTGCCCGGAGGAGACGATGCTCCCCTTGTGGTCGAAGATGATCGCCCTGGACGACGTGGTTCCCTGGTCGATGGCGATGATGTAATCAGGCATTCTGTTCTCCTTTGAATTGCTTGCTTCTTATGCGCCGAGCCCGAGCAGGACAGGGGCTGCGAACGCCGCGAGGCTGCCGCCGATCATCGGTCCGACGACGGGAACCCACGAGTACGACCAGTCGCTGGAACCCTTGCCCTTGATGGGGAGGATAGCGTGGGCGATACGGGGCCCGAGGTCACGGGCCGGGTTAATGGCGTAACCCGTCGGGCCACCGAGCGACGCACCGATCGAGACGACGAGCAGCGCGACGGGCAGGGCGGTGAGGGGTCCGAGGGCTCCCGGAACACCGACGTTGATCTCACCGTAGTCCGCAAATGCGAAGATGATGAACACCAGCACGAACGTTGCAATGATCTCCGTTAAGAGGTTGTGCCCGTACGAACGGATCTGCGGCCCGGTCGAGAAGACACCGAGCTTGTTCGCCGGGTCCTCCTCCTCGTCGAAATGCTGACGGTACGCGACCCACGTGAATATGGCGCCGACTACGGCACCGGTGAACTGCGCGGCCATGGCTACGAGGAACATCGGCAGCGTGATCGTGCCGGCGATGAACAGACCGATGCCGACGGCCGGGTTGATGATCGCACCCGAGTAGGCGGAAGCCAGAACACCGGCGAATACCGCCAGGCCCCAGCCCCAGTTGATCATGAGGAACCCGCCGCCGAAGCCCTTGTTCTTCGTGAGTACGACGTTTGCTACGACACCGCAACCAAGCAGGACGAGCATCCCCGTTCCGACGAATTCGGACAGAAAATACAGCCCGAGGTTTACTTCTTCCATGTGTCTTCATTGACCTTTCCTGTGCCTGGATTCCGCTTGGCACACTGTGGGGAGAATCCGCCTTCCGGCGGTTTGCTGCGCTAGTTGCGAGCAAGCGTTTCGAGCGACGTGCCGTGCGCGTCGTCGAGGTATTGCACTGTCCTTTCGATTTCCTGTTGCTTCCGAGTCTCGCCCCAGTTGAGCATGGGTGCAAGAGCATCGGCGATGCGGGTGATCACATCGAAGCCGGCGTCGCCGGTAAAGGCGAGGCTCGTTCTGCGGAGCACGACATCCGTCAGGCGAACGACGAGCTCGTTGTGCACCATCCACTCGAGTTCGCCCGTCGAGAGGGTGGCTCCGGCAAGGGGCCGGTCACCGCACTGTTCGATGTGCTTCCACACATCGGCGGCGCGAGTGCCGTAACGGGCGAGGAGGGCGTCGGCTCTCGAGCCCGACCCGGAGAGGTGGCGTTGCTGCCACCGACTCCGTGCCGCATCCGTTGCCGGAAACCCTGTTCCACCGCCGATGGTCATGCCGGCCGTTGACACCGTCCTTCCTCGTCCGAGCACGGCGAGAACGCGATCGGCGAGCGCTTCTCCAAGCGCCCTGAACGTCGTCCACTTACCGCCGACGAGGCTCAGGATCGGCACGCTTCCCGACTCGTCGAGCTCGATTCTGTAGTCGCGCGAGACGAAGCCGGGCGCAGTGTCCTCGTGCCGGGGGAGCGGCCGTATGCCCGAGAAACGGAACACGATGTCCTCGCGGCTCACCGTCAGCTTCGGGAAGACGTGCGCGATGAGATCGAAGAAGTAGTCGACCTCCTCTTCCGTGCATCGAGCCGGCTCACGGGGGTCGGCCTCGATGTCGGTCGTACCGACCAGAACGCGCCCCTTCAGCGGGTAGATCAGGACGATGCGACCGTCCGAGTGCTCGAAGAAGATCTCGCGGCCCTGCGTGGCGCGCAGGAGTTCGGGATGGTCGAGCACGATGTGCGAGCCCTTCGTGCCGCCCATGAACCGTGTCTCGCGGTCGAGTGCTTCGTTCGTCAGATCGGTCCACGGGCCCGACGTGTTCACGATGACGTCGGCGGCGATACTGAACTCTTCGCCGCTTTCGCGATCACGCACGAGCACTCCCGTGTCGTCGCTGCCGATCGCTTCGACGTAATTGAGGGCGAACGACCCCGCATTGCTGGAGCGAGCATCCTGCAGCACGTCGAGCGCGAGGCGTTCCGGGTCGTGCATCGATGCGTCGAAGTAGGTCGCCGTGTACTTGATGTTCTCATCCAGCTGGGGGAGCTCTTGCAACGAGCGTCGGCGCCCCAGGAACTTGTGACGCGGCACAGAGCCTCCGTCACGGGAGAACAGGTCGTAGATGGTGAGCCCGAGCTTGATGAGGACGGCGCCGCGCTCTTTCGGCTTGCCGGTTCTGTGGGTCAGGAAGCGCAGGGGCGCCGACAGGATGCCGGAGAACGTCGAGTAGATGGGCACGGTCGTCCGCAGCGGCTTCACGTAGTGGGGCGCGGACTTCAGCAGAGCGTTGCGCTCCTGCACCGATTCGCGGACGAGACGGAACTCGCCGTTCTCGAGATACCGGATTCCGCCGTGGATCATGTGGCTGGACGCGGCGGATGCGCCCGAGGCGAAGTCGGAGCGTTCGACCAGCACGGCATCCACACCCTGCAGCGAGAGATCACGGAACAACGCGATGCCGTTGATGCCGCCACCCACGATCAGGACTGTCGTGCGTTGCGCTTCGCGGACGGCACGCAGCTCTTCGCTTCGTAGGGCTGAGCGTGTGGCCTCGGTCATCGTTGAACTCCAATCCTGCTAGCACCAGCATCGGCATTGGAAGTAATATTGCGCAAGCTTGCTGCACAAACGTGCAGTTTCTAACGGGAGGTGCGTATGCGGAGCAAACGGCAGGAAGCCAAAATGCGCGCGGCGCTCAAGGCTGCTGAACTCTACTATCTGCAGAGCTGCACGATGGAGACGATTGCCGCAGACCTCGATATCTCGCGTTCCTCGGTCTCACGCTTGCTGCAGTTCGCACGCGATACCGGCCTCGTCGACATTCGCGTGAACTCTCCTTTCGAACGTGCGGGGCTGCTGGAGGAGAAACTGCGCGATCGGTTCAAAATCGCTGCGCACGTGGTGTCGATGCCCGAGGGCACGACGGACGTTGAGCGCATGGAGCGCGTTGCTTTGGTCGCGGGGCCGCTCATCTCGCAGTTCATCGAATCGAACATGGTCGTCGGCGTCGCCTGGGGTTCCACGATCGGCACCGTGAGCCGAATGCTCACCCCGAAGGAAACGCAAGGCAGCACGATTGTGCAACTCAACGGAGCCGGGAACACACGCACGAGCGGCGTCGACTACTCGAGCGAGATTCTGCAGCGGTTCGGAACCGCGTACGGAGCGCAGGTCGAGCAGTTCCCGGTGCCGACGTTCTTCGATGACCCGGCGACACGTGAGGCCATGTGGCGCGAGCGCAGCACCCGCTGGATTCTCGCGATCCAAGACAAGATGGACGTCGCCGTCTTCAGCGTCGGATCGCCCGCTGCCGAGGTGCCGAGCCGAGTACACGCGGGCGGGTACCTGAACAGAGACGACTACGCGAGCCTTCGCCAGGACGGCGTTATCGGCGATGTCGCCACCGTGTTCTTCAGGGCGGATGGCAGCTGGAAGGATGTGCAGCTCAACTCGCGAGCGACGGGCCCGGGAATGGATCGCTTGCGTCGCGTGCCGAGACGGGTCTGCGTCGTGACCGGGCAGGCGAAACTCCATGGGCTGCGGGCGGCGACCGGCGCGGGCATCCCCACTGACATCGTGCTGGACGAGTCGCTGGCGAGAGGGCTCTTGGAGTTTCGATAGAGGTCGTCTCAGGACCGGAATTCGGCTGCGAGGTGATCGACCACGGCCACGGAACGCGCGCATTTCGCCCATCGCGCTATCGACGGAAGAGTGGATGCCGGAGATCAGTTCGACAGTGCTGTTGCAGAACTCACCCTGTATGCGGGAGTCGTCGATGCTCTTGATCGGATCGGGGGCGCGCGAGACCAGATCGCGCGACGTCGGGTCGACGACATGCAACTCCCACTCGGTGCCCACCGTGCCGGCAGCGCACTCCTTGAACTTCACTCTGTGAGGGCAAACCAGCGAACACGGCTGCGCGTAACAAACTGCCACGAATTTGTGTCAGAATAGACCGTTGTAGTGCGTCGCGCCCGCCCTCTCTCGGGGTGCGATACACATCCCAGGTTTCCCGCAACACCGACCCCCACGGTGCTCAGCGGGTACAGCAAACTCGATACCAAATTACGGAGAAACGTGGCAGTCAAGATTCGCCTCAAGCGGTTCGGAAAGATCCGCGCACCCTTCTACCGCATCGTCGTCGCCGACTCGCGCACCAAGCGCGACGGCCGCGTGATCGAAGAGATCGGTAAGTACCACCCCACCGAGAACCCCTCCTTCATCGAGGTCAACTCGGAGCGTGCACTCTACTGGCTGGGCGTCGGCGCGCAGCCGAGCGAGCAGGTCACCGCGCTGCTGAAGCTCACGGGCGACTGGGCCAAATTCAAGGGCGAGGCCGACACCGAGTCGAAGGTGCAGCAGCCCGAGGGCAAGAAGGAATTCGTCGTCGACGCGGCGAAGAAGGCCGTGCTGAAGCCCAAGGCCGAGCCGGCCAAGGAGGAAGCACCCGCCGAGGCCCCGGCCGAAGCCGAAGCACCCGCAGCCGAGGCAGAGGCTGCAGCCGAAGAGTCGGCGGAGTAATCATGCTGCGGGAGGCACTCGAGCACCTCGTGTCGGGCATTGTGCACCGGCCCGAGGATGTACGTGTAGCCTCCCGCACCACCGATCGCGGTGAGATGCTCGAGGTGCGCGTGCACCCGGATGACATCGGCCGCGTTATTGGTCGGGCCGGTCGAACAGCGAAAGCGCTGCGCACGGTTGTGACCTCACTGGCAGATGGGCGCCGCGTCCGCGTCGACGTGGTGGACACCGATCGCTAGAAAACCCGGCCAGCGCACCCAGCTCCGCGTTGGCCGATTGACCAAGGCTCATGGCCTTAAGGGTGGGCTGAAGATCGAGCTGTACACGGATGACCCCGCGCGTCGTTTTACGCAGGGAGCCGTGTTCTCATTGCAGGTGCCCGCCGGGAGCAAATGGCACGGCAAAACCATTGAAATGCGTGAGTTCCGCATTTTCAACAGCAATCCCGTCGGGTTCTTCCGCGGCGTGGATGATCGCACGGAAGCGGAGACGCTCGTGAAGGCCATCCTCTGGGTAGACCAGGATGCGCAAGAGCTGCCAGAGGAGAGCGATGCCTGGTACGTGCATCAGCTGTCTGGTTTGAACGTGATCCGTGACGGCGAACAGATCGGCATCGTTGCGCGTGTGGACGCGTTCCCGGCTCAAGACCTGCTCGTTATCGACGTGCAGGGCACCGAGTTCATGCTGCCCTTCGTGAAAGCGTTCGTTCCCGAAATCGATCTGCAAAAGGGCACCGTCACGATTACGCCGCCGCAGGGGCTGTTCGAGGAGCTCCCGGAGGATGCCGAACCGGCAGACGAGTGACATGCGCATAGACATCGTCACGATCTTTCCCGAGTTCTTCAGCGTGCTCGATGTCTCGCTCGTGGGAAAGGCGCGTGAGCGCGGCCTCATCGACATCGCAGCGCACGATCTACGGGAGTGGACGCACGACCGGCACCGCACGGTCGACGACACACCGTACGGTGGCGGCGCCGGCATGGTCATGAAGCCGGAGCCGTGGGGGGAAGCGCTGGATGCGCTGCTGGCTCCCGAGCGGGCCTCCACGCTCGTACTCCCGACGCCGGCCGGCAGACCGTTCACGCAGGCCGATGCGGAGGAACTCGCCGGTCGTGAACACCTGGTGTTCGCGTGCGGACGGTACGAAGGCATCGACGCCCGCGTGGCCGAGTATGCCGCTGACCGGGCGGAAGTGCGCGAGATCTCCCTCGGCGACTACGTGCTCAACGGCGGAGAAGTCGCCTCACTGGCAATGATCGAGGCCATCACGAGGCTCGTGCCCGGCATGATCGGGAACCCGGAATCGCTCAGCGAGGAGAGCCATGAGGACGGTCTTCTCGAGTACCCCAGCTATACGAAACCCTCGCAGTGGCGCGGACTGGAAGTTCCTGCCGTGTTGCGCAGCGGCGACCATGGAGCCATCGCCGCCTGGCGACACGAGCAACGCCTGGAGCGAACACAGCGCGTTCGACCCGACCTCCTGCCCGACTAGGACGTTACCCTCGTAGCATGGCCATTCGTCGCGCGCTGTACTGGGTGTTCATCGTGAGCATCGTCTTCATGCCTGGCTGGGTCATGTTCGGAAGAACCTTGTTCGGCGCGCCCCTCGGCACTGCGCTACTGCTCTTCACCCTCCTGGCACCGGTATTCGCTATCGGTATTGCCGTCGTGGTGGGTATGACAACGCTGCGCCGCGACGTCCGAAAAACGAAGGCTGTCACGTGGCCGGACGCCGCCTGGGTCGGCTCGTGGTTGTCGCTGTTCCTGCTGTACGGGTTCTTCGTCGTCGTGGAGGGCTCCGAGGGTCCTGCGAGCGCACTGAGCTCTGTAGCGGGTGACGGAGCATTACCGGTCTCGAGTGCGCTGTCGGCCATCGTCGGTCTCGCGGTTCCCGTCTATGGTGCAGTCGTGCTGTGGAAGCAGATCCGTGCGTTCGCGAGGGACACGCAGCGTCGACTGCAGGATTACGCCGAACGTGTGCAGGAGGAGGCGCAGGGGACCAGGCGGCCCATCCAGATGGATGCGACCTTCGAGAGCACGGATGGCCCGCAGAGTGGGCAGCGCATCATCGTCGAGGACAACGACGAAGATCGCTGACGCCTCTCTGGTTTCGCGATGCCGGAACATATGGCAAGATAGATAGCTGTGCCATGCGCAGTCTCTGCCGCGGGGGAGCATGGAGCTGGCACATTCTCAACGACAACGAACGAGCAGCCGACCAGCGGCGACTGCAGAGAGCGACAACGCTATGCACATTCTTCAGGACCTTGACGCTCAGAGCCTCAAGACCGATCTGCCCGACTTCCGCGCCGGTGACACCGTCAAGGTGCACGTGAGCATTATCGAGGGCAGCCGTTCGCGTATCCAGATCTTCCAGGGCGTCGTTATCGCCCGGCAGGGACGCGGTGTTGGTGAGACCTTCACGGTTCGCAAGCTGTCATTCCAGGTCGGCGTTGAGCGTACGTTCCCCGTGCACTCGCCGAACATCGACAAGATCGAGCTCGTGAGCCGCGGCGACGTTCGTCGCGCGAAGCTCTACTACCTGCGTGACCGCGTCGGCAAGTCTGCTCGCATCCGCGAGAAGCGCGAAAACTAAGCACGTTCTTGCAGGGCGGGTGGTCGGTTGATCACCCGCCCTTCGTGCATCTCGGTGATGCTCACTGCGCTCACCGGTCTTATGGATATGCTTGCCTAGGCATGCAGGGGGTTCGATGGCAGAGACAGCAGCTCGACACGCGGAGAAGTCTTCTCCTTCGAGCTTCGGCAAGAGCGCACTACTGCTGCTTCGCGACCTCGTTGTCGTCTTTCTCCTTGCGGTACTCATCTCGTTCCTGGTGAAGACCTTCCTGCTCAAGCCGTTCTATATTCCTTCGGAGTCGATGGCGAATACGCTGCAGGTCGACGACCGCATCGCGGTCAGCCTGCTGACGCCGGGCCCGATCGATGTGCAGCGGGGCGACATCATCGTCTTCGAGGATCCAGGCGGCTGGCTGCATTCGCCTCCTGCGGAATCGCCGGGAGGCGCTGCAGGGTTCTTCAGGGACACGATGGTGTTCATAGGGCTTGCGCCTGACGAGTCGCACGGCTACTTGGTGAAGCGCGTTATCGGGCTGCCCGGCGACACTGTCGAGTGCTGTAACGACTTCGGACAACTCGTTGTCAACGGTGTACCGATCAACGAGCAGTACTTGCAGCTCGATCAGGAGGGTCTGCCGGCCTCCGGGATCGAATTCAACGTGACCGTTCCGGAGGATGCCTACTGGGTTATGGGAGACAACCGGTACCATTCGGCCGACTCTCGTTCGCATCAGGACGGCCCGCATGACGGTTTCGTCCCGCACGACAACCTCGTCGGCAGAGCGATCGTGATTACGTGGCCCATGGATCGATGGTCGTGGCTGGACAATCATTCGGGGACGTTCTTGGGTGTCCCAGACGGTACGCCGTGATCTATCCCTCGCTGGATGTCGAGAGCGAGATTCTGCGCCAGTGCGATTTCGTCATCGGCATCGATGAAGTCGGGAGGGGCGCGATCGCTGGGCCGGTAACGGTTGGCGCAGCCGTGCTCACAGCAGAGCACACGACGTGGCCGGAAGGGTTGCGGGACTCGAAGACGCTCACTCAGCGTCGCCGTGAGAGCATTGCTCCGCAATTGCGGGAGTGGGCGACGGTCGGCTTGGGCTGGATCGACGCCGACAGAATCGATGACGCCGGTATCGCAAAGTGCCTTGCGGATGCTGCGGTCCTCGCCATCGAGGACCTGCAGAGTCAGGGAGTCGATCTCGGTCGCTGTCACGTTCTGCTCGATGGCAGTCACGACTGGTTGAGTGACGTGCTGCCGACTCCCATGCCGATTACCGTACGTGCAAAGGCTGACCGCGATTGTGTCTCGGTTGCGGCGGCAGCCTGCTATGCGAAAGTCGCGCGCGACGCGTACATGCAGGATGCGTCACTGCGCGAGCCCCACTACGCCTGGGAATCGAACAAGGGGTACGGAACCGTAGCGCATCTCGCCGCAATTCGCGAGCATGGAGCCAGTGTGCTGCATCGCCAAACCTGGCTGCACTGATCGCTGCTGCTCTGTGCGGGCAGGGTACTCACGACAGGGTCGTTGCGCCAGAAGACCCGGCTCACCGCAAACACATGTTTCGGGGGTCTAGTATGGCCACGCAATAGACGGACCGAGCGTTACGGCGTGATTAGGGGGAACAGGTGGGCATTGGCGCCGAAGATTTGCGAGAGTTGAATGCATTGGCAGCGCGCGTTCGACTCGCCACGGGAGACTCGCTGTCATCCGCAATAGAACGGATGAAGTCGGTGCAAGAGCGTCACGGTGTTACTCCCGAGCAGTTCGTCGAAGACCGTCTCTATTTGATCCCGACTGACAAACTAGACGAGTTGGATGGAAAGGACCGGTTTGTTCTGCTGGCAGCAGAGAAGATGCAGGTTTCCTATGGTCGAGCGCTGGCGACCATGTATGACCTGAAGAATCAGTACGGCATAACCTTCAGCGAGTTCAACCAGCAGAAATTTTTTGCTTACAAGACCGCTCGAGCACGTCGCGTAGCCGTGCGTCGATACATCGAGCGCGAAGGTGAGCAAGTTCAGAAGGTCTGCCACGAGACAGGTTGGTCACCTGAAGTGGCCGAGGAAAAGATGCGTGCGGCTAAGAAGAAGTGGCCGACAATAGATTTTCGCAAGTACGCCGGGTACGGCTTCTTCGCACAGACCGATAAAGAGATAAGCGAGAGGGTTCGCGGCTGGAACACGACGGCCAAAGCGAATCGTAAATCGGTGATGGAAGAAACCGGATGGAGTGAGCAACAAGTTCGCGAGCATATGACTCGGTTCCAAATGGTGTACGACATCATTCCGGCCTATTACATGTGCTATCGCGGCTGGGAGCTCTCCGATGAGCAAATCGACGGTTACGCGCGTCAGAAGCTGAGTCAGCGGCTCTCCAATCGATTCAACGTGAAGTCCGACCTCGAACTCCTTGGCCAGAAGGACATCTTCGATCACGTGTACTCCGAGCACGTCAATCGGAAGTTCTTCGTGAATCGCGACGGCTCAACCCTGGAAGACTTTCTCGAGTTCGCTGACGGCATCGACGAAGCGTTCTGTAAGCCGCTCCGCTCTGGCGGCGGTCTCGGAACCTTCAAACTCGACCTCAAGGTGGGACGCGAGCAGCTGACGGCACTGTACAACGACCTCATGTCGAAACCGCTGGTGCTCGTCGAGGAGTCGGTGCAGCAGCATTCTGAGTTGAATGAGTTCTATCCGCATTCGGTGAACACCGTGCGTGTCGTCACATTGCAGGACGAAGAGGGCGTTCACATCATCTCGACCGGCATCCGGTTCGGAGGCGACAGCATTACCGACAACTTCAGTGCTGACGGTTTTGTCTGCGATGTCGACAAAGAGACGGGCGTCATCGTGACTCCCGGTGTGAATAAGAAAGGCGTTGTCGCGGAATCCCACCCGTACTCGAACAAGCGTTTTGTCGGTGCGCAGGTTCCGCACTGGGATCAAGTCCTGAAGATCGCCACGGAGGCAATGTCGGTCCTGTCTGGCGTGAACTTCGTAGGCTGGGATGTCGCGATCAGCCCCGACCGAGTCAGCCTTATCGAGGGCAACTCTGCTCCCGACCTCGTGCTGGTTCAGGCGCCGTACGCTCCGCAAAAAATCGGCAAGCGATACCTGTTCGATCCATTCCTGAGTCGGAAGACGAAGTATCCGGCGGAGGCATCAGGCGTCACGCCAGAATCGCTAGGAATAAGCACGGCTTCGGCCGCCGGCGCTGCAGCACCGACGGGATCTGTCGCTCGCGAAGATTTTCGGGTGGATGTGGTCGGAGGGAAAGGCACGATTAGGAAGTACCTGGGCAGTGAGCAGACGGTGCAGGTTCCCGCTGAAGTCAATGGCGTGCCGATAATCGCAATCGGGCCGGGGGCTTTCGAGGCAAACACGACGGTCCGAAGAGTTGTGCTTCCGAACGGACTTGAACGGATGGGGCGTCGCGCTTTCGCTAATACGCCCGGGCTCGTCGAGATCGAGCTTCCGGAAACCCTACGGGAGATCGGAGATCGAGCATTCGAAGGCACCTCTTCACTTGAACATGTAGAACTTCCCGATGCACTTACCGAACTCCGGCCCGGTACTTTCCGTAGAGCCAAGCGATTGCAATCCGTTGGTCTGCCGTACGGATTAACTCGGATAGGCAAGGAGTGCTTCAAAGAGTGCGAGTCACTCCATGAGCTCTACTACTTCTCCAAGCGCGGCATCAGCGATGTCATGACCAGCGATCGAGCCTTGCGTGAAGACGCGCTCCCGAATGAGATCAAGTTCGTTGGCGCCGGTGCGTTCAGCTTCTGTCGTTCATTGACGAGAGTAGACGTGCCCTACTTGGTACAGGACATCGCTGCCGAAACGTTCTTGGGTTGCCGCTCGCTTTCACATGTTGGTCTGCATAATCAGCTGAAGTCAATCGGCAAGAAAGCGTTCCGGGGTTGCGTCGCTCTGAAGGAACTGCACGTACCGTTCACTTGCAAGAAGTTCGGCAAGAGGGCGTTTTCGCAGAAGACTCTGGTACGTGCGGGCAAGACCTCGCCAGCGGTAAAATACGCCGAGGAAGCGGGATACAAATGGGACGCGTACTCGTATCGTGGATCTCAACTTGTGAGTAGTTTTGATCCGGCGCAGCACACTCCAGGATCCGAAAGTGACTTCTTCACGATGGAAGACGCCGCGGCCGTCATAACTCGTCACGAGTTGCGGCATCCTTCCTATATCGAACGTGAAAGGTCATCCGAGCCTTCGCTCGGTGACGTACCGCGAGCCAGGTTCTCGTTCGAGGACGGCATTTATCGAAGCGAGTCGCAGTCAGGCGATACCTGTCGCATCATGATGGTCGGCGATCTTATGGCCAGAAGGCGGCAGCAGGAGGTCGCGTTGCGTGAGGACGGGTCGCCGTTCGACTTCAGCTTGCAGTATGTGCGGAATCTCTTCCAGGAAGCGGACTTTGTCACCGGCAACCTCGAGTCGACCGTGAGCTCTTCCGCTCCCTACACTGTCCAGCGAGAGCACGTGAACGGGCGCCCGCATCTGAATGCACCGCGATCGTTCTTGGCGGCCCTTCGACGATCCGGGTTTGACGCGGTGACACTTGCCCAGAACCACATTTACGACACGGGAACTCGCGGTGTGCTCGAGACTCTGAGCGCGGCAAATCAGTGTCAGCTGATACATACCGGGGCATTCGCCTCGCCAGAGGATCCGCGATACGTCGTTGTGGAAATCAACGGCATAAAGGTCGGGCTAGTCGCATACTTGGACAGCGCCCGGCAGATGATGAAGAAGGCGAACTTCACGAAGCGTGGGCGAGACGTCATGTTCCCGTACTTCGATCCTGAGCGTGTCGCTGAGGACATCCGTGCGGCCCGGGAATCCGGCGCCGAGTTCATCATCGCCAGCTGTCACTGGGGACGTGAGTACACATCGAAGATCACCAGTCGTCAGCGTGAGTTCGCGCAATTGGTAGCCGACGCTGGTGCCGACTATATCGTCGGAGCCCATTCGCATTGCATTCAGCACTACGAGATTCTGCACGATGCTGCAGGACGCAACGTGCCCTGCCTGTGGTCCGCGAGCAATTTCGTGTCCAACATGAACATTCAACCGCCCATCACGCGTGACAGCCTTGTCATCGATTTGACGCTCAAACGCCAGGAGGACGCAAGCGTCACGTTGATCGATGAGAAGTACCACCCCTGCCGCATCATGAATCTAAAAGACGGTGAAGTGCGCAACTGCACTGTTGTTCCAACGAGCCATCGGTTCAATATGGAAGATCTCGATCGGCGATTGGATGAGGCACGAGAACGGATCATCGAGGCCGTGGGAGAGGGCATCCAAGCTGCAAAGTAGTGGCCCGGTTGGGCTCGAAGTGCAGGAGGCTCGTAGGATTAGGGTGTGGAGCCAGAAGACATCGATGATTACGACCGCGAAGTCGAGCTGCAGCTGTTTCGCGAGTACCGCGACGTCGTCGGCATGTTCCAGTACGTCATCGAGACTGAGCGTCGGTTCTACCTCGCGAATGATGTGAAGCTGACACGACACGACGCCGGAGCAGACTTCTACTTCGAGATCGAGCTCACCGATGTGTGGGTGTGGGATATCTATCGTGCCGACCGGTTCGTGAAGAGCGTTCGCGTCCTGACCTTCAAGGACGTCAACGTCGAGGAACTCCAGTCGAAGGACTTCGAATTGCCGAAGGATCTCTCGCTCGACGAGTAGCAGTCGAAGCGCGCCCAACAGGTCAGTTTTCTCCACAGCGGGGGCCTCCACGCTCACGTCCGGGCCGGGCGTGAGCCCATGCTGGCGGGGTGGACGCAAGAACGACACTCGGACAACTCGGTGAGGATCTCGCCGCCCAACATCTGCGCTCGCGGGGATTCTCCGTGATCGAGCGCAACTGGCGGTGCCCCTCGGGCGAACTGGACATCATCGCAAGGCGCGGGCGAGGCTTTGTCTTCGTCGAAGTCAAGACTCGTCGCAGCACTCGTTTCGGGCACCCTCTCGAAGCGATCACGCCGGACAAGGCGCTTCGATTACGAACCTTGGCCCGGGCCTGGATGCGGGAGCACGATGCGTCAGGGCCGATCCGTATCGATGCGGTGGGCATCCTGATACAGGGCTCTGCCGTAGATCGACTCGATCACGTTGAGGGCATCGCATGAGACTCGTAGGGAATACCCACGCGGTAACACCGAAGGGCATGGGCGGCGTCATCGTCGGCATTCAAGTTGATATCGCCCCGGGCCTCCCGCGCGTCCACGTCGTCGGTCTCCCGGATGCTGCCATTGCGCAAGCGAAGCACCGCACCTGGTC